>DAOTXA010000536.1:0-12537 GCA_034435595.1 Anaerolineae bacterium
CCAGTACATCCAGCAAAATCCGCAGCAATCATGGACACACCCCGCCAGCGGCACCGGGGGCGGCTTTGGAACACAATCCGCACCGCCGCCGGGAATGCCCGGTCAAACGCAGGCCCCACCGCCGCCTTCGACCATGCCGGGAGCGTCCGGCGGGTTCCCTGGGCAAACCGGGCAGGCCGGACCACCGTCAGGCGTCCCCGGTCAGCAAAATTACGGCGCACAGCAAATCCCGCAGCAGTACGCCGAACCGCAGCAGTTCCCGCCACCGCAGCAGGCGACACAGGGCTGGGGCCAGCAGCAGAACTTCGCCGCGCAGACCTACCCGCATCAGGATCAAGCGCCGCAGAATCCGCAGTTGCGTGCCATGTCTGACTCGCAGCAACTTGCCGGGGTCAACCTGCCAGAGGGATATAGTACGAATCGGCAAAATGTCTCGCAGTCAACGGCAGAATACTTCCTGCCGCAGCGCGTGACCAGCCAGCAGGCCCTCTCTGTCTGGGAGCAGCGGGCGCAGCAGCGGGCACAGGCCTACGGTGGCATGATGATGCTGTACCGTCCGGTACTGTTGGCACAGATCATCGTGCGCTATCAGGATCGCAAGGCGAACGTCTACACCACGCGAACCTTCGGCTATCATGTGCCAGATGTGCCGATGGCGGGCATCATCCACTGGGAGGACTACCTCGCACCACCCTTGAACGCACGCCAGCTATCGGGCCAGCCTCTGGCTCAACAGGCCGCGTTCGGTGATCTACCGCCGGGATTGACCGATTCCAAGCGGATGAAAGCGCTGGAACGCGAAATTATCGACATGCTGTATAACACCGCACGACTCGTCGTCCCGTTTAACCCGGAACTCAAGGTCTATGGCGACCCGGATGCAGATTACAGCATTTACCAGACTGCGGTCGCGCAGGCCGCCCGCGAGAAACGCGATGCGGAAATGGACAAAGTCTCCAATAAGTTTGGTAATGAATTGGAAAAGCTGGACGATCAACGCCGCAAGAAAGAACAGGAACTGCGTGCAGAGAAAAAGGAACTGCGTGACCGCCAGCGTGAGGAAATCTTCACGACAGGCGAGGCGCTGCTAAGTTTGTGGAAGGGGCGCACCAACTACACGCTTTCGCGTATGAGCCGCGCCAGCCGCTACCGCAAGCAAACCGGCGAGGATATCTCTGAGAGCCACGAATTCCTCGATCAAGCCATAGAGCAGGAAGAGGCGATCAAGCGCGACTTTTCCTCTGCCGCCAACGCGATCAACGATAAGTGGGCACGCATCGCCAACAACGTGCAGGAACACGTCATCAGCCCGTATAAGAAGGACATTCAAACGGAACTGTTCGGTGTGGGTTGGGTACCGCACTGGTACGTGAACGTCAACGGTCAGCCACTGGTGTTGCCTGCGTTCTAAACGAATTCTCACCCGACATATTTGCAGAAATCGGTACAAATCGCTTGACTTTTGACACGGTATCTGTCCCACAAGGGGCTGGTGAAGGCATGGATTTCGACTTCTCAAACGGCTTTTCAGGGTAGCTCTTGACCGCTTACCAAATAACCGCCGGGTCCGCCGAAAATGAATAACAACGGGTCATGAATCAAAGCGGGGGTCGTGACGGTTTGTTAGCGTCCGGTCCCCGCAAAATAGATGCTTCGATGAGCCTGTGGCTTATTCTGACTTTGCCGCGTCGCCTTCGTTTTGAGGAGCAAGCGGGATGGTGATGACGACTCTGGTTCCATCGCCGGGGCTGCTATCAATGGAAAATTCGCCGTTGTGCAGTTCAACGGTCTTGACCGCGATAATCAAGCCCAGACCGAGGCCCTGTTGCTCGTAATAGTCGCGGTCGAAC
The DNA here is from genome assembly GCA_034435595.1 of Anaerolineae bacterium. Classification (GTDB taxonomy): domain Bacteria; phylum Chloroflexota; class Anaerolineae; order Aggregatilineales; family Phototrophicaceae; genus JAVJSU01. The sequence continues at coordinate 1,851 of DAOTXA010000536.1, forward strand.
TGGGTATATGCACCGATGCGATTAATCTGATCCCGGCGCATACCGCGCCCCTGATCGCTGATGCGCAACCGGTACTTATCACCCTGAATTTCCCCGACGACAGAAACGGGAGTTTCTGGCGCAGAGAACTTGAAGGCGTTATCGATGAGTTCGTGGACGAGACGTGAGAAGTTATCTGGCGACATGCAGATCGCGGCATCGGCGACTGCCTGTTCGAGATCGGCCCCGCGCCCGGATTCCAACGCCCGCGTAAGGGCGGTATCCATCACCAGCGGACCCGGATAGTTGCAGCGTTCTTCACGCAAGGCTTTCTGCTGTATCTCGTCAGATTCAAGTACGATCATCTGCGTGTAAACAAGATAGTTTTCCAGCACACGTTGCAGGCGCGTCCCCGAACGCAGGATAATTTCGAGGATGCTCTTCAACTGCTCGGTTTCGATATTCTCAGGTTCAAGCAATAGAAAGTCTGCACAGCCGATGATGCCACTGAGTGGTGTCCGTAGTTCGTGCGGCAGCGCGGCGATGATAGTATTCCGCAAATCATCAAGCTGGTTCAGGTTGTCGCGGCGGGCCATGTCTCTGGCGACCTGTGCCTTGAGCAACTGCGTCTTGACAGCGCGGGTCAGTTCTTTGTGACTGAAGGGTTTCGTCAGATAATCGTCCGCGCCCATTTCCATCCCCTGCCGCATAGAATCGTGATCGGCATGAGCGGTCAGGAAGATCAGGGGCGTGGTCGCTGTTGTCGGATGTCCGCGCAGTTCCAGCAACAACCCATAGCCATCCAACACTGGCATAGAGATGTCACACAAAATCAGGTCGGGTTGTTCGCGCAGGGCCACTTCGACGCCAATACGTCCGTTTTCTGCCCCCATGACCGAGTATTTTTCGAGTTGAAGCGTCTCAATAATATTTTCGAGGATCGACACCTCGTCTTCAACCACAAGGATGCGCGTCATGGCGTTACCATCCGAGGGTTCCGGGTCCGCCTTTGAAGGGTCCGATAATGTCTGCTGTAATCCAACCACCGTAAAAATCCCCGGCTTGCGCCTTTACTTTTTCATCGTTAACAAAACATGCTTCCATTTTAGACGGATACACGGCAAAGTGACCCTTAAGTTCTGCATAATCAGGTACGGGGTCTGGATAATCCCACAGGACGTTTTCTGCTACGCGCCCATTCACAGTCAGCGTCCAATAGCGTGCCGCGCCCTTGTATTCGCACAGGGTCCGGCGCGAGGTCTGGCTCAGCAGATCGGTGCGCAGATCGGCTGCGGGCACATAGTAGGCCGGGGGATGGCTGGTTTCCAGTACGCGCAGCGCAGCCGTCGTATCGGCAATTGTCTCGCCGTTGAAGATAATGCGGATACGCTTGTCGGTTTCTTCTACCCGTGGCGGACGCGGATAGTCCCACACAGATTCCTGCCCCGGACCCGGTTCGATACGTCGTGAATTGGGCATATGCTTACCTCATCTCTCGTTGTCTGTTAATGTCGATATTATCGTGCATTGTCGCGTCCGACAAGCGCGGAACAATCCGTGTGATCAGCACGGTAACGTGCCTGTTCGCAAAGTGTTTACTAACAAGAAATATCCTAATTAATCGTATCATTAAGTAAATTTTGTGCAAATTGCCTGCGCATAATCTGATTCCATTGATACAAATTTTATATTTTAATGGTATACTCATATTTATAACACAAATGCTTGGCAACTATCCTGCCACAAAACAGGGGAAGGCTGCATGAATTGTTCATGCGTGCAAGTACAGTCGGTACCACCCGACGAATAACCCGAAAATCTAAACCACTCAGCTACTGGCTGTCACTGATGACGCTGATGAGCGTCTTGCTGATATTCGCTGCCTGCTCACCAAATCGCGCCCTGACGGGCAAACTCCCCATTGATGCACCCGCACTCGCTAATGCCGGAGAACAAATTGACGTGACCGTTGGACCGGTCCCAAATGCCAGCAATGGCACTGCGGTCGGTCTGGTGATGCTGGGGACATATGGTCCGCGTGTCTACCAGGGACAATTCGAGGCGGGTCTCGCCCACTTCACGATTCCATCCGAACATACGCTACAACCCGGTTATCTGGCGTTGATTGCTGCGGCAGATCAGGCACGCGGCGAGGCGAGCATCATCCTGTTCATAGAGAACTCTACCAAGATCAGTTTCCCACACACGATCTCAGGCGGCAGTGAGATGATCAGTTCATTGTCCACCGAACAACCCTAAAGACGGGGCACGCCAGAAGATATAGGCCGCGCCACCACACCTCTCTCAAACAGCTATCAGACCCCGGCGGCAAGCCAGCGCTCTAGCACGCTACGCAGACGATCCAGCATGACCGGTTTGCTGATGAAGTCATCCATCCCGGCAGAAGCACAGCGCTGGCGGGTGCCGGGTGCGTCATCGGCGGTCATCGCTACAACAGGTATACGCGCCGCGCCGCTGGCGGTTTCTGTTGCGCGGATGGTTGCCGCTGCCTCATAACCATCCATGACCGGCATATGACAGTCCATCAATACCAGATCATAGCGCTGATCGGCTGCGTGCAGGGCGGCGACTGCCTGTTGACCGTTTTCCACGATATGAGCGCGATAGCCGAGCCGCCGCAACTGCTTGCGGGTGACTTCCTGATTCATGTGACTGTCCTCGGCGACGAGGATATGCCCGCGCAGTTCCGGCATAGGAGAGGGCGTGTCGCTGCTGGCATCATCACGCACCGGGGAGAATTGCGCGGTGAAGGCGAAGTTCGCCCCTTTGCCCTCCTCGCTTTCGACCTTGATCTCACCGCCCATCAGTTCAACGAGCCGGCGGACAATCACCAATCCCAAACCCATCCCGCCATATCTACGTGTGACGGACCCATCCGCCTGCACGAAGGGATCGTATAACCGCTCACGCGCAACCGGGGAAAGGCCGATGCCTGTATCGTACACACAGATGCGCAGTTCGATCCAGTCTTCGCCCGTTGCCGTCATAAGCATCTGAAGCGTAACACTGCCCTTATTTGTAAATTTGACCGCATTATCCGCCAGGTGCATGATGACCTGGCGTAGGCGCTCGCCGTCCCCGTGCAGCAGATCGGGCACATCTGGCGCGACGGAAGCATATAAGGTGAGGCCCTTCTCGCTGATGCGGGTAGAGATGTGATTGGTGACGGTGTCCATGATCAGACGTGGCTGGAAATCGTCCATTTCCAGCGCCAACTGTCCCGCTTCGATCTTCGAGTAATCAAGAATATTGTTGATGATGCCCAGCAGGTGCATCGCCTCGCCGCGCACGATCTCGGCAAATTCCTGCTGTTCGCCATCAAGTTCGGTTTCCATCAGCAGTTCGCTCATGCCGATGATCCCGTTCATGGGCGTGCGAATCTCATGGCTCATAGTCGCCAGAAACTGCGATTTGAGCCGCGATGCCGCCAGTGCCTCATCGCGTGCTTCGGCAAGGGCGATCTCGGCGTGCCTGCGTTCGGTAATTTCGCGGTAAAGCCACAGGTGCCCGGTGTATGGCTCGCCGTCGGAGGGCTGGCTGGCAAGCCGGGGGAGGGCAATGGGTACATAGTCGCGCTCGAATACGCGCCCGTCCTTCAGCAGCATGATATCGCCGCTGACCGGAACGCTTTCTGCAATGCGGCGCTCAATGGTGGCGATCGCGTCATCCGGGTTCAGCAGTGCCCCGCGTGCGCTATTCATCATTATTTGTGTGCAATCCATGCCAGTCATTGCATCCGGCGTCAAAGAAAGGCCGAACAAGTCGCAAAAGCCCTGATTGACGAGCGCGATCTGATGGCACTCATCCTCTACCAGCACACCGAATTGCAGGCTTTCGATCAGGGTTTTGAGGCGCAGCGAAGTCTCTTGCAGGTTGAGTTCGGTACGGCGTTGCTCGGATATATCGAGGCTGGCCCCGACGATGCTGCGAATCTTGCCGTCGTCATCCATAATCGGGTTGTAGGCCGTGAAGAACGTAACCGGGCCAAGCTCGATCACGCCACGGGTTAGTTCTCCCCCCAGCGACCGCCGCATCACATCAAGCGCATCGGGATAATCAGGGAACAGGTCGAAGGCCGATTTACCCAGGATATCCGCCTGCGTGAGGCCCAATGTCTGCAATCCTGCCCCGTCGCTAAAGGTGATCTTGCCGTCGGGGTCCATTTCGTAGATGAGGAGCGGCATGTGGTTGATGATCGCCCGCAGGTGATTTTCGTTCTCACGAAAAGCCTCGACCACATAGTTCATGGCGGTGACATCCATACCGTACACGTTGACACTGGTCGTCCCTCCTGGCAGCACAACGGGAACGAACGAAAGCGTAAACACAGAGTTAGCCGAAGTCACCTCTCTGCGAGTCTCTTTTCCGGTAGCGCTGGCCTTTGCCGCCGCCTCCACCAGCACAGTATGATCTGGCAACCCCGCCAGAAATATCGCCGCTGCTGTATTCTTATATAGAATCGTGCCGTCTGTAGCCAATCGCAACACGGGTGAGGGGTTTTCCTCGGCATAAAGCGCCTGTAGTCGCGTCTGTTGCGATAGACGATAGGACCACAATCCACCTATCAGCACAAACCCGAACAACAGCAAGATCACAACCAGGTGGTATGAACCGGGCAGTTGTGGCAGCACGCCACCAGATAATTCCAGCACCACCGCGACTGCTTCAAGGCACAGGATAATCAGCGCCAGCAGAGTGACAATGACCGTGTAATGCTTACGGACGAAGGCGATCACCAGATCATTCCCCCAGCACTAAGCGAACCATTTCCACCAATTCCGCAGACCCGGCAGGCTTGCTGAGGAACCCGTCGGCCCCCAGTTCTTCAGCGGCGAAACGATCGGAATCTTGCCCACTAGCCGTCAACATAACGATGGGCAAGTCCGCATATTCGTCGCTGGTGCGCAGATGTCTGAGCAGGGTCAGGCCGTCCATCTCTGGCATACTGATATCCAGCAGCATTAGATCAACTGGATGTGCTGCCAGTCGTTCGAGCGCCTGAAGGCCGTGATCGGCGACCAGCACCTCGTACCCGTAGCGGCGTAGAATGTGTCCCATCACCCGTTGGGTGACAGCATAGTCGTCGGTGACGAGGATCGTTGTCATAAGGGCATCCTCCATAAATACGTGCAATTGCGGTCATGATGTCGGCATGTCAAAAGCTATTTGAGAAGCTGCCGGAGAGTTTTTTACAGGGTAAACAACTGTCTTCCCCGAACCCTTTGCTAAAAATTCGGGGTCCAGGGGATGAAATTCCCTGGTCGGGGTGTGGGGGCGAAGCCACCACATACTCCTCAAACGGCTTCTTAAAGGTTCAGATATTTGACCAGATGCCAGCGATTGCGGGATGGACCGGGATAGTAGCTGACCTCATCAAGCAGTTGGTCCATCAAAAACAGGCCGAAACCATGTACCTGTGGCGTCCCCAATTCCGGGTCCGGTTGTGCCGATAGGTCGAAGGCCTGCCCGGTATCGAACAGTGTGACATCCAGCTTGTTCGGGTACAACACGATAGTAATCTCAAGCCGCCCATCGTCCTGCCCCGCATAAGCGTGCTGGGCGATGTTCGTACAGGCTTCGTGTATCGCCAGTTTGACGGCATAGCGCAGGTCATCGGTGGCGATATCCCCGGCCCGCAGCAGCACCTCATCAACGACAGTGCCAAGTACATTCAGGTACTTGGTCGTGCCGGGTAGATTCAACTCGACAGTGTCGGGCGTGATATCGACTATGGTCATGATCCTGCCTTACTTACACTTGAGAACGAACAGGGTCTGGTCATCGTCTTGCTTGGTTTCGCCGCCGAACTCGTCCACAGCGTCGAATAATGCCGCGCCCATTGCCGGGGCATCCAGCGCCGCCAGCGTGGTGATCAGGGCCTTCAGGCGATCGTAACCGAATAACTCGCCTGCTGCGTTTCGCGCCTCGCTAAAGCCGTCCGTCGCCACCACCAGCAAATCGCCCTCGTTCAGCGGCAGCACGATTTCCGAATAGTTGGTATCTGGCAGAATGCCAAGCGGGATGTCGTTGGCGACCAGCATCTCCGCCTCGCCACCTGCGGGACAGTAAATCACCGGGGAATGTCCGGCGTTGCTATAGCACAACATGCGCGTTTCCGGGTCGTAGCGCCCGATGAACGCGGTCGTAAACATATTGACGCGGGAATAATCATCGTAGAGGTCGGCGTTGGCGCGGGTGAACACCGCCCCGGCCTCCATCCGATCAAGATTGAGTTCTGCCCGGCTGCGGATGCTGGTCCGCGTGACCGCCATCATCAACGCGGCAGAGAAACCTTTGCCGGTCACATCGCCAACCATAAAACTCAGGACGCCGCCGTCATGATAGTTCGCGTCATAGAAGTCACCGCCGACACTGCGTGCCTGTAACGATCCGCCGTGAAGACTGAGTCCGGGCACATCGGGCAGGGTCGTGGGCAACAATCCGCGCTGAATATTTGCGGCGATCTTGAGTTCGGCGTCGGTTTCGGCCTTGCGCACCAGTGTCTGGTGCAGGCGTGCATTTTCGAGGTGGACCGAGGCGGTATCGACAATCGCACGGGCCAGTTTGAGATCGGGCGAGGTAAAGCCACCTGGTTTATCGACCAGAATCAGTGCGGCAGGAGTTCCGTCCGATAGATCAATGGGCAGCGCATAAAGTTCGCCGTCCTGACAGCCGTCGCCGCACAGGTGCCCCTCACTGACCGCTTCTAGATTCTGGAACATCGCCAGTATGGTCGCAATATCGACAGCATCTTCGGGGTGTGCGGTGATGTGCCATCCCTGCACATCGTTGAGCAGCAGCACCGCTGCTCGCGTATCGACCAGTTTCACAGCCTCACGCGCCAACGTCGCCATAATCGCGTCCGGGTTGATTTGCCCGGTCAGCGAGCGCGTCAGACGGTATAGCGCCAGCAGGCGATCCTGCGATTCAATGAGTTCGAGGGTCATGTCATCCATGTCCGATTCCACGCCCAGCAGATGCGAAAGCATACTCGCATCCGCTTGAATTTGGGCGCTGGTAGCGTCATCAAGGCAGATTCCGACGCGCAGCAGGCCAACCGCAGATCGTTCCATGATCAGCGGTGCGCTGATAACCTCGTTATCCGCCGCCGGGATCGCGCCGGACGACCAGACCGCCAGCGATGCGCCCGCATCGTCCGACGATTTCGAGTCGATCTCGTGTACAGACATCCATCGTGCGCCGCGTGCCATCCATGCCGCCGCGATTGCATCCAGCACCGGGCGCTGCATAGTCACAAAGGGGATAAGCGGATTGCCAAAATCCGTATGCAGCATCATAGTCATCGCGCCACCGCCATCTTTTGCTTGCGCACAGCCGTTTCGACATTCGCATAAATCTGAAACAGACGATCCAATCGCGTGAGATGCAAAATGGTTCGCACCGCAGGGGTCACGCCGCACAAACACAGGTTTCCACCAGAATCACGCACGCGCTTTAAGGCGTTGACCAGCACCGCCAACCCCGTCGAGTCGATAAATTCCACTGCGGAGACATCAATAATGAGGGTTCCCCGTGGGGCAGTGCTGAGTGCGTTCTCAATCGCATCAGCAGTATAGATCTCCAGATCGCCGTTTAGCGTATAGACGTGAATGCCGCTATGGATCGAATATGTAATCATGATGGCGCACTTCCTTAATCGCCAGTGGGCTGCGAGTATCGAATACCCGACCAGAGCATGAGAAATTTCCGCATGAATCTTATTGTACGAGTAAGATCGCTGCTGAAACCTATAGATCAAGTTTGCGAAGCGTTATCTTCAATTGATGAAAAATTGTCTTTGAGTTGTTTTTGCACCCGAACAAGCCCATAACACCAGGATACTAGAATCTATGCTATGATCTATTTATCGTGAAAAAATACACAAATAAGCTGTGCGAACAAAACAGCGGAATTGTTTTTGCCCTTGCCCTTGCTCTGGTGAGCGGAGATTTGCTAACGAGTCAGCCTGAAAGCCACAACACACCCTCACACACAGTACGGACGCAGCTATAGCTGCGTCCGTGCGTTTTTCGAGGCGCTTAGTATGATCAAGTGATCAAGCGGGGAATTACACCGTCGTGGTTTGTGACTTGATGAAGTCTCGATACCAGATGGCGCTATCCTTCATCATGCGCTTCTGCGAGGCGAAATCAGTGTAGCTGATGCCATACCGCAGCGTATAGCCAGATGCCCATTCCCAGTTGTCCATCAGCGACCAGACGAAATAGCCTTTGAGCTTCACGCCTTGCTCGATAGCTTTTTCTGCTGCGGCGAAGTGATCGCGCAGGAAGTCGACGCGCCCGCTATCATGGATCGCACCGTCATCAACCACATCGTCGAAGGCTGCGCCATTTTCGGTGATGTAAATGCGTGCGGGGTTGTAATCGCGGGTGACGCGCAGAAGCATATCAGTGATACCCGGCGCGTAGATGAGACGATCAGCAGTTTGACCCAGCCCCGGCTGGCGCACCTGTTCAAAGCCGAAGTCGCCATCTGCACGCCGCAGATAGGCCGGATTGTAAATATTGACGCCGATAAAGTCGATGGGCGCAGCGATGATGTTCAGGTCATCCGTTTGAAATTGCGGCACGTTCTCGCCGTAGTGTGCCCACAGATCCGCCGGATACCCTTTGCCGAAAATCGGATCGAAGAACCAGCGGTTAAAGTACCCGTCAAAGCGTTCCGCTGCGTCAGCGTCTTCGGGCTTGTCGCTGGCGGGGTACGCGGGTGTGTAATTGGGCGCAATGCCGATTTGCGCCAGTGCGCCGACATTGGATCGCATCGCCTTGACCGCGAGTCCGTGAGACAGCAGCACATGATGGCTGGCCTGTAACGCCACTTTTAAGTTCTGAATGCCGGGGGCAAAGATGCCCATGTGATGCCCCAGAAAAACCGTACACCAGGGTTCGTTGTGTGTCATCCAGTGCTTGACGCGGTCGCCGAGTGCCTGTGTGATCGCGTCGGCATAGCGGGCGAAGGAATAGGCGGTCGCCCGGTTGTTCCAGCCGTCTTTATCCTGTAACTTTTGCGGCAAATCCCAGTGATACAGCGTGGCAAAAGGTGTGATCCCGGCTTCGAGCAGAGCATCCACCAGCCGGTCGTAGAAGTCAATGCCCTGCTGGTTCACCGGGCCGTCGCCGTCGGGGATGATGCGGGGCCACGCGATACTGAAGCGATAGGCGTTGACGCCGATATCGCGCATGAGGTCGATGTCGTCCGGGTAACGGTGATAGTGGTCACAGGCGAGGTCGGGCACGCTGCGGTCGCGGATGTTGCCCGGTGTATGCGCGAAGCGATCCCAGATCGACTCGCCACGCCCACCAGCTCTCACTGCCCCTTCGATTTGCGGTGCAGAAGTCGCCACGCCAAACAGAAAATCTTGCGGAAACGGCATACCCTCGTCCTTGTCTATTAAAGCTGTCCGCCAATTGCATAATAATAGCGTTTTCGGCGCGGTTAGCCACTGTTGACTCGGACGAGATTTTCTGCGGGCAAAACGATAGTCACGTTATCGGGCAGGCGAACGAGGTGCGCGGCACAGGCGCAATCCGACGCGCCGAAGCGAGGAGCGGGAACGATCACACCATGTAGATGAAGCAACATCTGTGCCCAGCCATGCTCATGGCGGGTATCGCTGGCGGTATAGCACACTTCACTAACGGTCGCCGACTGACGCAAATAGTCGATGTGCCAATGGGGTTTCGTGATGGGGGACAGGTGATGTTTCAGGCGTCCGCGCAGCCCGCCGGGACCAAATGCGCTGCCGGCATAGGCATAGCTCCCGGCGGGGAAGTCGAAGGTGCCCAGTTTGCCGATGGTCAGGTGCGCCGGGGTATCCAGCGATAGCATAAGGATGTACGTCCCTTTTTGGGGCGGGAAAGTCAATATATCCCACATTTTGTGTATTTCGCAGCATATCCGACCGATTCTATTGCGCGGGAATGTGTATGGCACATGCCAGTCGTCCGCCATACGCTATTCGCGCTTTGATCCTAAAATGTACCCGGAAACGCCTGCCAGGTCCCGGTGGCGGGGCTACCCTGGTAGATCAACACAATAATATCGCCACGTATGGGGATTGACAGCATCCGCCCGCTGTCGAAGTTCTGGGCGGTGGTCTGCGTGCCAGATTCAGTCTGTGTCGCCCAGCCGAGGGCATCGCGCACCGTTGCGAAATCGCGCCAGATTTTGCCGAATCCACGCACCGGCTCAAAGCGATCATCAGGTGGCGTCTCGTTACCGCTAACCGGGTCTACGCCATCGACATACGTATCCTCGAAGCGCTCAAAGCGACCGTTAGCATACAGCACTGTGATATAACCGGAGCCTTCCTGCAACCAGAACATCGCGCCACCCTCGAAGGGCTGGTATGCTGACGCCAGTGAAAGCGTATCCGGCGGCGTGCCCACCGGACAGCCGACTTGTGCGACGAGTTCGGGACGGTTTAATAACAGCGTGCCGAATCCACCGGGGGGCAAATACTGGCAGGACGTTGTCGTAACTGTGGTCGGGGTCGCGCCACCTGGACCGGGCGGCAGCGGAATCGTCGGTGAGGCGGCGACGGGCGGCGCGTTCGTTAATAGATCAACGGGTAGAACGGTCGCGTTACGGGCCAATTCCGCCAGAAAATCGACCGGGCCGGGGTCCAGTGTGGGGATGGTCGTCGGCGTCAATGTGGGCAGCGGTG
>DAOTXA010000537.1:0-20104 GCA_034435595.1 Anaerolineae bacterium
GGGCAGCACCGCCGATGCGCTGTAATGCGGCGTAAACACGACGCCGGATGCATCGAGGTCCAGTGAATCCGCCATCGCCTGCCGAATCTCCGCAATCGCCTGGTCGCGGGCGTTGAAATTGGGGGCGAGCAGGCGCGTCGGCCCGGTGGCGACCGCCGACACTGTGATGCCGTCCACGCCTGTCAGTGCCGCGACGATGTCTGGCACACGTTCGGTCAGGCCACGGGCGTTGAACTCCACGCCATCGATGCCGGCAGTCTGCGCGACGTTGAATTTCTGTAGCGGGGTATCCCCCGGCAGCAGCGTCTCTTTGATTGCGATTCGCATAGTGTATTGGTCCCGTTATCTGATGCTTCGCTGCGATTGATTCTACCGGAAGCGGTCAAAAGCGAAAGTGGGCAACAGCGAAGGGCAAGGGAACACGGGGAACGGGAAGCGCACGCTTCATAAAAACCTGCGTGCTGGAAGCCACCCGGTATATGACAATCTCAGACCGTCATGGTCTGAGATTTAGGATGTTGGGGTAGATTAACGATCAGAATGCCGCCGCGCTATTCCACCGCGATGACCTCACCGCGCTCTTCACGTTCTGGCAGCACGCAGCGGGCAATGTGATTATCTGCGACCTGCACCACCGGCGGATCGTCTACATCGCATACCCCGTCAATCTTACGCGGGCAGCGCGGGTGGAAGTGGCAGCCGGTCGGCAGGTGGAAGGGATCGGGCACGCTGCCTTCAATGACTTCGAGCCGATCAAAATTGCCGTCCAGCACAGGGACGGAGCGCAGCAGGGCGCGGGTATACGGGTGTTCTGGCTCGGAGAACAGCGTCTTGACCGGGGCGGCTTCTACGACCTTGCCCATGTACATCACCAGGACGAATTCGGTCATCTGTGCGATAACGCCGAGGTCGTGGGTGATGAACATAATCGCCATCCCCAGTTCGGCCTGCAAGTCGCGCATCAGCTTGAGGATTTGCGCCTGTGTGGTCACGTCGAGGGCGGTGGTCGGCTCATCCGCGATCAGCAGCCTGGGGCGGCACGATAGGCCCATTGCGATCATGGCACGCTGGCGCATCCCGCCGGATAGCTGGTGCGGGTAGCGCTTCATGACGGCTTTGGCACGCGGCATCCCGACGAGGTCGAGTGAGTCGAGGGTGAGGCGCTGGGCTTCAGATTTATCCACGTCCTGATGCAATAAGATCGCTTCCATGATCTGGTTGCCGATAGTGTGTACCGGGCTGAGCGACGACATCGGTTCCTGAAAGATCATGGCGATATCTGCGCCGCGAATGCTGCGAATCTGGTCTCCGGATTTGTCTAACTGTGCCATATCGACAACGTCGGTTCCCATGCCTGCGGCGCGATTAAACAGGATTTCGCCGGAGATTTGCGCGTTGTGTGGTTCGATGCGCATGACAGTGCGGGCGGTCATTGATTTGCCGCAGCCACTTTCGCCAACGACGCCGATAGTCTGCCCCGGCTTGATTGCGAAGTTGGCCCCGTCCACAGCGCGGACGGTCCCCTCTTTCTGGGCGAAATGCGTCTTGAGGTTGTTGACTTCGAGTAAGGTGTCTTTGTCCATAAGTTTCCTCTGGTGATTCGTTTTTAGTGATTAGTTCTTGTCTCTTGTCGCCAATGCGGTAGTCACGAAGAAAGACGTAAGTTTGGCAATTGCAGGCGCGAAGAATCGCGCCTCTACAAATCCCAAAGGGCCTGTAGAGGTCGCATTTTTGGCGACTGGCCCTGTATCAAAACATGATCACGCCACGCTGCATCGCTACCCCAGGACACTCAAGTCTCGCAATTGGCTTTGTTGGCTTTGGATGAACAACCAACAACCAAGAACTAATGACTCTAAACTTTGCTATACGGATCGGCGGCGTCGCGCAGGCCATCGCCCATGAAATTAAAGGCGAGGATGGCGATTACGACCGGAATCGCGGGCGCGAGCAGCCACGGCGTCAGGGCGACGGCGGTCAAACTCTGTGCTTCTTGCAGCAGCACGCCCCAACTGACGGCAGGTGGGCGCATCCCCACGCCGAGGAAACTGAGCGACGTTTCTGCCAGAATCATCGCCGGGATCGCCAGCGTCAACGAGGCGATGATGTGGCTGAAGAACGAGGGCAACATATGCCGGAAGATAATCCGCATCTCGCTGGCACCAGCCATCTTCGCGGATTTAACGAAGTCCTCCTCGCGCAAACTCAAGAATTTGCCGCGCACCACACGCGCCAGCCCCGTCCATGCCATGAAGGAGAGGATGATGGTGATGGCAAAGTAGACCTGCACCGAACTCCATTCCAGCGGCATTGCAGCCGCCAGCGCCATCCACAACGGAATAGACGGCAGTGATTGCAAGAACTCGATCACACGCTGGATAATCATGTCGATCCAGCCACCGAAGTAACCGGAAATTCCACCGAAGAACAGGCCGAACACCGTACTCATAATCACACCTGCCAGACCGATCGACATGGAAATGGTAGAGCCGTAGATAATGCGCGAGAGCATATCGCGGCCCAGAATGTCGTTGCCCATCAGGAAGATGCGCTGATCTTCGGACTTGAGTCCAAAGAAACGCAGGTCAGTGTCGATGAGGCCCAGCAGCTTGTACTGTTCCCCGGTATTGATGAAGAAGTGGATGGTCAGCGGGCGTTCTGTGATGTTGCTGTAAATCCACTGGAAGGTTTCAGGATCACGTTCGCGCTCGCGGGCATAGACGAATGGGGCGCGAAGTTCGCCTTCGTGGATGATGCGAACGGGCATCGGCGGCATATTCGCTAACGTCACGTCGCGGGTGTTGGGTCCATAGGGTGCCCAGAAGGGCGCGAAGGCCGCCATAATATACAGGCCGATGACGACCACCATGCTGACGACGGCGAGGCGATGTCGCTTGAAGCGCCACCACATCAAGCGCCATTGTGACGCTGATTGCAACTTCTCGGCGGCAGCAGGATCATCGACCACAGGCGTAGCGGGCGCGGCTGCTGGCATGTCTGGCGTAGAAAGCGATTGTTCCATAACGAGTTTCCCAGTTGTCTAAAAATTCGAGCAGTTGTAATCCTCGGCTTTCCCTTAACGGGAGCGTGTAGACCGAAGGTCTGGGCCTGAATTCAGGGCGCTCAATACGCGATGCGCGGGTCGAGCAGCGCCAGCAAAATATCGGAAATCAACGTGCCGATCACTGTTAGCGTGCTTAACATCAGCACGAATGATCCGGCGACAAACATATCCTGCGAAAGCAAAGATCGCAGCAATAGCGGCCCGGTTGTGGGCAAATTGAGCACAATAGAAACAATGGTCGCGCCGGAAACAAGGCGCGGCAGTGCCCAGCCAATCGAACTGACGAAGGGGTTCAGCGCCAGACGCACCGGGTACTTCCAGATCAATTTGCGCTCGCTGACGCCTTTGGCGCGTGCTGTTTCGACATAGGGTTTGTTGAGTTCATCGAGCATGTTGGCACGCATTGTGCGGATCAAGCCTGCCGTACCGCTGACGCCCAGGATCAACACTGGCACCCACAGGTGCGACAGCAAATCCAATATCTTGCCCCAACTCCAGGGTGCATCGGCATATTCACGCGAGAACAGCCCGGTAATGCTCAAATCCAGTTGGGAGAAAGCGAACCACATCAGCACCAGCGCCAGTAAGAAGTTGGGGATGCCTAACCCGATAAAGCTAATGGTCGTAAATAGATAATCTAAGAATGAGTATTGTTTGGTGGCTGAGATCACCCCGATTGGGATGGCTAACAACCATGTGAATATGAGGGTGGTACTGGTCAGCAAGACCGTCAACCCCAATCGCTCCCAGATGAGATCATCCACCGGTTGCTGCTGCTCGAAGGAGAAGCCGAAATCGCCCTCGAAGATAATGCCGGAAATCCATTTCCAGTACTGGACATGGATTGGTTCATCCAGCCCGTACTGGGCACGCAACTGATCGACCAATAGCGCCAGTTCTTCGGCGGCCTGATCGCCTTCCTGCGCACGGCGTTCTGCGATGTATGAGGTAAGGAAGTCACCCGGCGGCAGTTGGATGACGACAAAGGCCAACATCGACACTGCAATCAGCGTCGGTATTGCCCAGAAAAAACGTTGGAGAATGTAGTTCGCCATAACGGTCTATGCCTCAAAATTGCCCCGGTAGGGGGATGATGCCCCCTACCAGAAATGTTGCTAAACAAAGTGCGAATTTACTCTTCGATCCAGATCTGTGCGGGCTGTGCCATGTTGACACGCATCAGCGCGTTGGCGTTGATGACGGTTTCCGGCACGTTGCGCATACGGTCGGTGACGACGACGACGGTCGCACTCGCACCAATGGTACCGATGCGGTAGGCCTGATCGTAGTAGATATCGAGCGCTTCCATCAGAATGCGATGGCCTTCGTCGAAGTCGGTTTGTTGGTAGGCCTGGTCGATGAGGTCCCACATCTCGTAGATGGGGTCGCCTTCAGGCGGGGCTACAGCCAGTTCGCTGCCAGGTGCCGTCTTGTAGAGGCCCCAACCGCCGCCCGGTCCTGGATGGAAGCCGTTGAACGACAACGGAACCGAGGTGTTGCCGATGTTATTAAAGGTGACTGAGTTCTGACCACTGGAACTAAGCGACTCGCGCAGTGAGCGTTCCATGGTGTTGATGACCGTGTTGACGCCAACATCTTCCCAGTATTCTTTGACCAACTGGTGCTGAAGTTCGTCGGCGGAGCCGGGGGCGGAGTCTACGTCCAGACGCAGGACTAGGCGCTCACCGTCCGGGCGCAGGCGGAAGCCGTCGCCGTCGCGCTGGTCGAGTCCCATGCCGTCAAGCAGGGTGTTGGCCTGTTCGGGGTCATAGGTGGCCCACAGGGTTTCATATTCTTCTTTGTAGATGGGCGATCCGGGGACCGGGGCCGCACCACGCGGGATGACGAAGCTGTCATACGGGCCAACCGCGATTTCTTCGCGGTTGATCGCCAGCCCCAGCGCACGGCGGAAGTCCGCTTGGTTGACAATGTCGGCTTGTGCTTCGTCGATATTGCCGTCTTCGCTACGCGGGGTCGGGTTGATCTGATAACCGAGGCTTTGGTCGGTGATCCACTGCAAGACATTGTAGTTGTTTTCTTCGGCGTTAGCGAGCAGCAGCGGCAGGTCGCTGACCTGAACGCGGCGGAACTGAAGATCGATATCGCCGGAGATCAGCATCAGGTTGAAGCTTTCCTGATTCTCGTAGAAAGCGTGCTCGATGGTGTCGATGTAGGGAAGCTGGTTGCCTTCTTCGTCGACCTGGAAGTAGTAGGGGTTGCGGGTTTGGACCAGCGTATCGGTGCTGATGCGGTTGGCAACCGGGAAGGGACCGACGATCGGCAGATCGGGGTTGAAGGCGAACATACCGATGGGGCCACCCAGCCACAACTGCGTCCATTCCTGCACGCTGTTCTCGTCGATGACGGCCTGAAGTTCGTCAGGATCGGCGAAATCAGGGTGGAAGGCTTCGAGGTAGTGGTGCGGAACCATGAAGTTCAGACCACCGATGAGGCCCCATGCTTCACCGCGAACCACGCCGAGAGGCAGGGTCGGGTTGGGGACGCTGTAAGAGGTGGTAAATGACCATTGACCGTTGGCTTCGATGCCGGTCAGGTTCTGCTGCTGGCGGACGTTGTCATACGTGCCGCTGGGGACGAGCGTCTCATTATTGAGGACGTTGTCGTACCACCAGAGGGCGTTTTCGCTGCTCAGTTCCACACCGTCCGACCACTTGTGGCCTTCACGCAGATTCCACGTAAAGACGGTGGCTTCGTCGTTGACTTCGTAGCTCTCGGCAACGTTATTGATCAGGGTCAGGTCGCCGCCGTCTTCCTGATACATTTCGAGCAGATGCTCGGCAACAGTAGTGTGAACGCCGAAACGATCTGACGGGCCACGGAAGCCACGACGCCAGGTACCACCGTAGGTCCCGATGCTGTCATAGACCGGCAGCACTTTGGGGTTCAGCGGCAGGCGCTCTTCGACGGGCGGCAGGTCACCGGCACTGACCATATCCGCCAGCACCGGCGCTTCGGTGTACGTCATGTCCTGCGCGGCAAGCACGCCGGGGACGACCGTTGCAGCGACGGCTCCCGCAGTCGCGGCAGCGCTAAATTTCAGGAATTGGCGGCGAGAAATGCCTTTGTTCTGCATGTTGATTTTCCTCTCTAAAATTAAATAATCATTCTCGAACTTACTTCCCGTGTGTCTTCCTTCTCCGTCTAGACTGATAGGTTTCTCCTTTATCTGAATATGGGTGAACAATCTCGCAGCCCTGCGCCCGGTTGGGCGTGGGGCTACGCCTGAACATTATTCTGGGCCGGCCTGGGTTTAGCTGCCGGTAAATCTTTGACACCCGACAGGGATAATTCTTCGGCGAGGTGACAGCGGACGTAGTGCCCCGGTTCGATCTCGCGCAGTTCGGGGGTTTCCGTCTTGCAGCGATCCTCCGCATACCGGCAGCGTGGGTGAAAATAACATCCACCCGGCGGGTTTGACGCGTCCGCGACTTCACCGGGCAAAATCACCGGTTCCTTGATGTCAAAGGGGTTGGGGTTGGGCACGGCGGAAAGCAGCGCCTCGGTATATGGATGTTTCGGGAAGTGATACAGTCGCTTCGTCTCGGTAATTTCGACGATCTTCCCGACGTACATCACCGCCACGCGGTCGCTAATATGCTGCACGACCGTCAGGTTATGGGCGATAAACAGGTAGGTCAGGCCAAACTCGGCCTGTAAATCTTGTAGCAGGTTGAGAATTTGCGCCTGAATCGACACGTCCAGAGCAGAAACGGGTTCGTCACAGACGACCAGTTTGGGGTTTAGCGCCAATGCACGCGCAATGCAGATACGCTGCCGCTGCCCACCGCTAAAGGCGTGCGGATAGCGGTTCATATATTCCGGGCGCAGGCCGACGATTTCCAGCAATTCCGCCACGCGGTTGCGCAGTTCGGCCCCATCCATCAGGCCGTTGACGAGCAGCGGCTCGCCGACAAGTTGGAACAGCGTCATACGCGGGTTTAACGAGGAGAACGGGTCTTGAAAGATCAATTGCATGTTGCGCCGCAGACGTTTCAGGTCGTTGCGGTTGGCATCGGCGATATTGGTTGGCCCGATTTCCGGGTCGTTGAATATGATGTTGCCGCCGGTCGGGTCTTGCAAGCGGACGACAAGCTGCCCGGTGGTTGTCTTGCCGCAACCACTTTCACCCACCAGACCCAGCGTCTCGCCCTTCTGAATCTGAAAATCCACACCATCCACAGCACGCACATGCCCGGTCGTCCGTCGCAATAGGCCGGTCCGAATGGGGAATAATTTTTGTAGCTGTGAGACTTCGAGCAAATGATTCATCAGTCATGTTGTCCTTTTAAACCTTGCGGTTGCAAGACGCAATCGCGCCTGCACACTTGCACGTTTTATCTATGAATAGCGGCGCGAACTTTCACGGACTACGAGATGCGGCTTCATCAGCGTAAGTTGCGGTTGGATGACCGCAGCTTTATCTTTTAGTTTTGCGTCGATAATTTCGACCATATGCCGCACCGCTTGCTGCCCCAGACCAATCACATCCTGATGGACTGTAGACAACGCCGGAACGTAATACGCCGATTCCGGGTGATCGCCATAACTCATGACGCCAATGTCGTGGCAAATCTGGCGGCCTGCTTCGCGGATCGCCTTCAACGTGCCCAGCGCAATCGAGTCATTGGAGGCAAAAATCGCGTCGATGTCGTCGCCGTGTTGCTTCAGCAATTCGACGGCAGCGCGTTCTCCACTGGCAACAGAATATTTGGTATGCGTAATCAAGCTGTCATCCGGCTCGATGCCGTTTTCAGTAAGGACATCGTGCCAGCCGCGATAACGCTCGGAGAAAATCGGGTTGTCGATGGGGCCGGTAATCATGCCAATGCGCCGCCATCCCTCGTCAATGAGGTGCTGGACTGCCAGCCGTGCCCCGTAGTAACTGTCCATTGAAACAGTCGTCACATGGGGGTTGGGCAGGCTGTTGATGACGACCGGGGGCAGTTGTGCCAACCGTTGCGGGTTGATCCAATCGTGGTTGCGCCCAATACGCGGGACGCCCCAGATGATGCCATCCACACGGCGGGAACTCATGTTGTTCAACACTTCATCTACCCGCGCCTCGTCGTGAACATGCAGCAGCGTCAGTAAAATAGAATACCCCTGCCGGTCGAGTTCTTCCTGGACGCCGGTTACAAACTGAGCGGGGTCCACGCGGTCCAGCCGCCATGAGATGACAGCGATGGTATAACTGCGTTGTTGGACGAGACTGCGGGCGAGGATATTCGGTTGATACCCCAACTCCTTGATCGCACTTAACACCCGCTCACGCGTGCTATCTTTGACGCGATCTTCGTTGTTGATGACGCGTGAAACCGTCTTAATGGATACATTCGCGTGCTTCGCAACGTCTGTAATCGTAACCGACATTTTAGCTTCTTTTATCGTCACACTGCAAAAATGACAACCTTGTCATCAAGATAACACAAAATCAAAATCGATGCAATAAATTGACTCAAGGGTTGAAAAATTGCTTTGGGGGGGCGTAGCCGTCAGGTTGCATCGGCGTCCGATTCGTCAGCATCAGTCGTCGGCAGATCATGCGCGGTGCTGTCTTCATTGAGGCGGCGCAGCACTTCGGAAACGTCCATTTCCTGCGCATTTTGATCGCTATCCGGGTTTATCGCCGGGGAAACGCTGGTCGCAGCACGACCGTTATGCAGTCTGCGTCCCTTCGCAATCGGGAAGGGGTCTACGGGGCCGCTATCCGCACCCATCATACGCTGGATAGCGAATAGTTCCTGTGTGGTAATCGCGCCCATGGTGCCCGCTTCGTTATCGTGTTCGTGCGTGCCAAAGGCGCGGTGAAAGGCGATACGCTGGAACTGTACGCTGGACATGTTCGCTACGATCAGGGCGTTGGGGTTGAATCCGCGTGGAGACAGGTCTTTCTGTCGCACCAGCAGAATACTCGCCGCCAGCACCGCGACACCCGCCCACTGCCACGGCGTCAGGCGGTCGCCGAGGACGATAAATGCCAGTGTGAGCGCGACACCGATTTCGGTAATCGCCAGAATCGCCGTTTGCAGGCTGCCCATAAATTTGACCCCGGCGAACATCGCCAGCCGCGAAAGCGCCGTCGTCACACCGAGCGCGAAAATCGGCGCGAAAGAACCCGACACGACGTTCGCGGTCAGCGGTTCTCCGACCGCCAGCCACACCATCATGACGATGACCGCCATTGTGGTCAGGATATACAGCGCGACCGTCATTGAGGGCATTTCGTACAGCACATACTGGCTGAGGACGACCGTCCCCGCGAACATGAGCGCACTGCCCAGCATCAGGCCGCCGCCGGTCCAGTTGGCGGCGTTTTCCCCCAATCCGGTAATCATGAACAGGGCGATGACCGCCAATCCCACACGAAAGTAGGTGCGACTATCCACGCGGTCGCCGCTAATGCGCGAAATGACGACCGCCATCGGCAGGTACATGCCGTTGAGCAGTTGCGTCAGCGAGGCATCCAGTTGACCGAGTCCGCCGTAGTAAAACAGCGATCCAATGCCGTTGACTGTGCCGATGACAATGCATCCCATCAGCCCCGCCGGATAGATAAAGATGTACTTGCGGAAGAACACCAGATATACCGTCCACATCAGCAGCACCGCCAGCGCCGTCCGCAGCGCGGCGACAGAAAACGGGTCTGCGCCCGCCTGGATAGCGAGTTTGCCGAAGATGGGAGCCATACCCAGGAAAATCGGCGTGGCGAAGGCGGCGACCACACCGCTGATGGGGGTTTTCTGGTTCATATGAGGGCTTGCCTCAGATTCCATTACGGGAGCGCCGCTCCATGCTACGGCAGAATTCCTATATACCATACCGCATGGTTGTTACGACTCCGATACTACAATTTTGTTATGTGCCGTCATAAAAAAAGGAACACAATGTTTGATGCATTGGGCTGGGCGAGCCAAACCCCTACGATGATTTTTCAGGCGATTTCGACAGTTCTGCCTTGCGTTTTTCGAAGTCCTTGCGCTGGCTGTCGGTGACGGGCTTGCGCCTGGATCGCACCATCTGAAGCGGCATTTTGAAGATAAACGCACTACCTGGATTGGTCTTCGGGTCGTGACCGGCGCTTTCTGCCCAGATTTGCCCGCCGTGTGCCTGAACAATGCCCTTACACACCGGCAGACCGAGGCCAAGCCCACCGCCCTGAAAAGCGGTTTTGCTGCTGCTGTGAAGGTCGGTGCTGCCGAGCGAGGTGAACTCGTCGAAGATGCGCACCTGTTCCTCTTTGTCGATGCCGATGCCGGTATCGCGCACGCTGACACGGATTTCGCTTTCCGTTGTTGCCGCGCTGACAGTGATCTTACCACCGTTGGGCGTGTATTTGATGGCATTGCCGATCAGATTATTGAGTGTCAGGCGCAGTAATCCGGCATCGGCATACATGACCCTGGGCCACTGCTCGCGCTTAAAATCAATGGTGATGTCCCGCTCCTTGACCGCATCTTCGTAGCTTTTGACGACTTTTTCCGCCACACCGCCGGGATCAAACTGGGTGACGTTGAGGTCAACCTGCTCGGTCATGATGCGGCTGATGGTCATGATCTCGTCAATCGTGCCGTGCATCCGCTCGATGGATTCGATGAGGCCCTGAATCAGCGTTTTGATGTTAGGATCGGCCTGCATCAGTCGTTCCAGCGCCGGATAGTCTTCCAGCAGGCGGCAATAGCCAAAAATCAGCGTTAGCGGTGTGCGCAGTTCGTGCGCGGTGATCTGTATGAACACCTCTTTCATGCGGTCCAGTTTGCGCAGGCTGTCGTTCGCCTCTTCTAACTGGCGAATACGCGCCTCTAGCCGGGTGACCGTCTCACGGGCATATTTGGCCCGTGCTGCGGATAGGCGACCCTCGTCAATGGTATCGCGCCCGCCTTCCAGATAGTAGGAGACGGCTTTTTCCAGCGCATCGACATCCAGCGGCTTGTTGAGATAGCCGTCGATCCCGGCGGCGAAGGCGATGTCTTTGAGGTCGGCCCCCTGCGCGGTCAGCGCGACGATGGGCGTCTTCTCAAAGCGGCTATCCCCGCGTAGAACAGTGGCGATCTCGTTGCCGTTGAGGTCGGGCAGCATGATATCGGTCAGGATCAAATCTGGCAGGTCGCGCCGCGCCAGGTCGATCCCTTGCAGGCCGGTTTCTGCGACCAGCACAGTGTATCCCGCCCCGGTGAGGATACGTTCCACCAGGCGGCGGCTGTCGGGATTGTCTTCAATATAGAGGATGCTAGGCATAACACGCTCCGCATGAGAGTAAATGGTTTTCAGGTTACAGCGATCAGTAAAAGCCAATTCACCGTACACGCAACTCACTGACGACTGATTACTGAGAACCGATCACTCTAATTTATCGATTAACTTCTCTACGAACTCATCGTCAATGAACGAGCCTTTTTGTACCAGCATGTCCGTCTGTGTTTCGAGGCGCTGGCGTTCGGCGACGGTGAGTTCTTTCGCCGTCACCACAATAATCGGGATGTCCTTCAGGCCGTCGTCGCTTTTCATGGCGTTGATGACCTGAAAGCCATCGACATCGGGCATCATCAAATCTGTGATAACCAGATGCGGGTGAATGCGGCGGACCACGTCTAACCCGGCGGCACCGTTGTGCGCCAGATGCACTTCGCAGTCGTCCCGCGCTTCAAGAATGCGGCTCATCAGACGCGCCGCAGCCTCGTTGTCCTCGATGACAACGATGCGCTTGTCCTGATGGCGACTGTCAACCACTTCGTCAAGCGCGTCGCGGAGCGTCTGCGAGGGTAGAACAGCGGCGTGTTCGCCGGTATCGGTGAGATCGACCTGCTTTTGCCACTGCTCGCCGAGGATCGTCTTTTCGACCGGGAGTGTGTGCCCGGAACAGTTGACGACGACCACGTCATCTGGCTTGATGATGCCCTCGCGCACCAGCTTGAACAGCCCCGCAAAAGTCACGCCTGTTGCCGGTTCCACGCTAATGCCGTCTGATTGCGCCAGCACGCGAATGGCGCTGAAGGCGTCTTCGTCGCTGGCGCTGATGAAATGCCCGCCGTTTTCCTGCACGTAATCGTAGAGAATTTCGTAGGCGCGGCCCGGATTCCCGGTCGCCAGTGTCGCAATGATAGTGGTTGAGTTTTCGACCGGCGTAGCGACACGCTGACCACGCTCAAAGGCTTCGACCATGGGCGCACATCCGCTGGATTGGATCATGGCGAACGCGGGCAGCTTATCTACCAGCCCGAAGCCGTGCATCTCGCGGAAGCCTTTTCCCACGCCAATCGGCCCCATGCCGCCGCTAACGCCCTGCAAGAACCAGTCCGGCGCGACCCACTTCTGACCGTCTGCCAACTCCTGACCAAGTTGTTCCGCGATCTCATAGGCCATCGTCTTCATGGCTTCGATGGCGGCGACACTCTTGATGCCCTTATCAAGGAAGATGCCCTTCGCCCGTGCAAATTGCGCCGCGAGTGCCTTCGTCTGGTCATAGTTGCCGGTGGTCTTGATGACTTCTGCGCCATAGAGGGCGGCCTCGCGCATTTTATCGTTGGGCGTCAGTGCGGGGAAGAAGGCCCACAGCTTGATACCGGCCCGCGCACCGTAGGCCGAGTATGCGATGGCGACATTGCCCGTACTGGCGACGACGACCTCGTCTACGCCCATCTCTTTGAGTGCAGAAATCGCCACCGTCGCCTGACGGTCTTTGAAGCTGCCCGTTGGTCCCTGTCGCTCGTCTTTGATGTACAGGTGTTTGAGTCCCAGCGCGGCGGCGAGTGCCTCGGATTTAATCAGCGGGGTTGCGCCTTCGTGCAGGCTGACCACGTTGGCTGTGTCGAAGATCGGCAGCACTTCGTGATAGCGCCACAGCGTTTGGCGGCGCTGGCGTAGATCGTCCACCCACGCCGCCGGGTCAATCGCACCGAGGTCGTAGCGTGCTTCAACCAGCGTTTCACCACAATTGGGGCACGCACCCGTGAATGCACGTAGATCGGTGAGGGTGCCGCAATGTGTGCATTCCAGCACGATGGATTTGGTCATGGTCGGTGGCATTCTTGCTCCACTTCGTTCGTCCGGCCTATGCAAACAAAGCATAGACCCGTCAACAAGGGTGTTCGCGTCACCTCATTATGCGTGCAAGTGGCAGGCATGAGCAATTAAGAAATCACCTGTGTATGCGAACCATCGCCGGGGATGTCCGTTTTCTAACGGGTAACCAACCAGATTTCAGAAACTTTTGAGGTGAAGAGATAGTGGCGAAGGAAAAAGTGCGGGCACGAAGCATGGTTCGTACCCGGTTTGTTGCGGTTGAAGCGGGGGCTGGATTTATTCGACCAGTAAGGTGACCATGCCGACCGAAGTCGGATAGCTGGTGAAGATATTCACCGTTGCCGGGTTAGCGAACAGTATCTCACTTTGAGAGGCGGCAGCGAAGGCATCGGCGCTTTCGTACCGCGTCATACCAACGAAGAACTGACCATCTAACGAAATCCACTCATATTCGCGCACTACACCCTCTTCCGCCACCAGTGCAGTGGTGAAACCGCGTATGTTTCGCAAAAAGTCGACCGGATCGTCATACGATGCGATATCGCGGATCGCAACTTCAAGCACCTCGCCCGCGTCGGGGAAATCATCAAGTGTGATTACCTCGCCCACAACGAAAGGTTCTACGACGACGGTCTGGATATCGGCGATGGTTTCGTTATAAGCAGCAATTGCCGGATCGTCGTCCAGTTCCAAACTGGCTTCATAGGCGGCTGCCGATGCCCATTCAGTAAGACCCACCGAGAAAATTTGCCCCTCGACCAGTTCCGGCGCGAAAGAGAAGAACGCCTGGTACTCGCGGGTGCCGATGTAGCCGTCTACCCCGGAGAGCAATTCATTGCGAGCAGCGAGTGCAGGTGCAAAGCCGTCAGCATCTACAACTTCCCGGATCGTTATTTCGAACACATGCGGACCGGGG
The DNA here is from genome assembly GCA_034435595.1 of Anaerolineae bacterium. GTDB lineage: Bacteria > Chloroflexota > Anaerolineae > Aggregatilineales > Phototrophicaceae > JAVJSU01. The sequence goes on from DAOTXA010000537.1 coordinate 14,022, forward strand.
GCCATCATCGTGTCATCGTCCTGCGCAGCTACCGTCAACGCAAATCCGGCAAACATCGCCAGCGTCAGGGCCAACAGAGTGAACTGTTTCATGGTGATCTCCTCATTGTCTCGTGTTATGATCTGGCAGACGCCGGTGCGCCAACCATCGCCATCATCGTATGAGGCTGCCCCAACAACGCGCAATCAACAACCCGGCGCTTCTGTTGCAAAAGCGACATGGACGAGAAAATGTCGAATAAGTTAGACCCAAGAATAATACGAACCCGCAGATTGATCGAAGATGCTTTCTTTGATCTATACCAGACGAAGCGCATCAAAGACATCACTGTCAGAGACATCGCAACGGCAGCAGGTGTCAACCGGGCGACGTTTTACCGCCACTATCAGGACAAATTTGATCTTTATGATGCCGTCGTGCAGCGCTGTTTTGAAGAACATCTGGCAACAATGCTCGCGCCGGATGCCGCAATGACCGAAGAGACGTTCCACAGTCTCGTTCTGGCGACAATGACCTTTATTATTGGCTGGCGTTCTGGTCGGCGCATCGTGACGGAACCGACCGATCATATTATCGAAACGCGGGTGCAACAAACCGTCCTTGACCGCATCATGTACTGGATTGAGCCAAATTACATGAAGGGGCTGTGTGACAGTGGAACCGAGGTCGCGGGGACGGCGGTCAGTTGGGCGGTGTTCGGGGTGGCGATACGCATGGTTGAACAAAACGCTTCTGCTATGGTTGAGGCCGCAGCCGGCGAACTGGTTCGAATGTTGGCCGGTGGTCTGTGGAACACATTGGTGGACTATGCCACACACATGCCTGAAGCGTCATAGCAGGTACAATGGTCAGCAACAAAATCCATATTGAACGACACCCTTACGTTACACTGAAGGTGCAGCGAGTACTTCAGCCATCCGCCGGAGAAAGCGTATATGGAAATCGCCTGTCATACCTGGGCGTTTAACGATAAATCGCTGGTCGAAGCGCTGGGCACAATTGCACGGCTTGGCTTTCGTTACGTCGATATTGGTAGCGGCCCACACATCAACGTCGCGCAGGTCGCAAGGAATCCACGGGCGGCAGCAGCGGCGATCCGGCGCGATCTCGACATCTTTAACCTTAAACTGGGCGATCTGTATCTGATGCTGCCGCGTATTTCGTTACCAGACGATACGCGCCGCAAAAAGGAAATCGACACCTTCCGCGCCTTACTCCCCTTTATTATCGCGTTAGAAGCACCGGGGGTGACCGTCTCGCCGGGGCTGGCATACCCGGATAATGACGCCACCGCCTATGATCGTGTGGTCGAATCGTTAAATACACTGATGGAAGCGGCACGGCAGGCGACCCCGGCGACCCGCCTGCGAGTCAGCATCGAACCACATATGGATTCGATGGCGCAAAAGCCCGATGTCGCGCTGCAACTGCTCAAAGACGTTGACGGGCTGGAACTGACGATTGATTGGGCGCATCTGGTATGTCAGGACGTTTTTCATGACGACATCGTTAAGCTGATTCCGAAGGCGCGGCACATTCAACTGCGGCAAGCAGCACGGGCGCAGTTGCAACTGCCATTCGAGCGCGGGCGCATTGACGTGGAGAAGGTCATGATCGCGTTAGACGAAGCCGGATATGAGGGGTTGGTCAGTGTGGAATATTTGCGCACGCATGGCTGGCACGGGACCGAGGAAGTGGACGCCATCACCGAGATCGCCACCATGCGCGACCACATCCGCGACGCCCGCGACCGTTTGGCTGAGTCAAAAGAAGCGACGTAGCGCCAGTAAACAGGACACGGCACCGCCGTGTCCCTACGAAATGTGTTTTGCTGTATTGCTTATTCGTGCGTGGGAATCTTGTTCGGATCAATGATGCCTTCGGGACTGCCGCGCATAATGGCGAGCTTGACTTCTCCGATAGCACGAGTGACCTCGATCCCACGCGGACAGGCGGGTGTGCAATTGTAGATGGTGCGGCAGCGCCAGACGCCATTCGGTTCTGCGAGGGCTGCCAGACGTTCCCCGGCGGCCTGGTCGCGGTCATCGAAGATGAAGCGGTGTGCTTGCACAATCGCCGCCGGACCGACGTACTTGCCGTTGGCCCAGTAACTGGGGCAAGATGTGGTACACGCCGCGCACAGGATGCAATGTGTGGTGTTGTCGTAGATGGCGCGGGCGTCCTCGGTTTGCAGGCGCTCGCGTCCGTTAGACGGGACCGGGTCGTTGTTGACAAAGTAGGGCATGACCGAGCGATAATGCTCGAAGAACGGTTCCATATCCACCAGCAGGTCTTTAATCACCGGCAGACCGAGAATCGGCTCGACCTGAACCATGTTCTTCGGCCCTTTGACCACATCGCGAATCAACAGCTTGCAGGCCAGCGCGTTGCGCCCGTTGATGCGCATGGCGTCTGACCCACAAATACCGCTAGAGCAAGAGCGGCGGAAGTTCAGCGTGCCGTCCTGTTCCCACTTCACGCGGTTGATGAGTTCCAGCACGCGGTCGGTCGGTTCCACGTTGCTGAGTGAAAATTCTTCCCAGTAGGGTTTTTCCTTACCGGGAATCTCCGGGTTCTTGCGCCGGATTTTGAAGGTAACATCCATTGGTTAATGTATCCCTTTGATATTGGGTTTCAGTCAGGTTTCAGGTTTCAGTAGCCAGTTTTCAGTTCGTTCCTGGAGTGCAAGAGATGTCTTTATGGCCTGCGCTTCTGATGAAATCTGCACGTATGAGGCGCAAGAACTCAACAGAAGCGACAGGGCCTAACAACTGAAAACTGACAACTAATGACTCTAGTACACCCTCGGCTTGGGCTTGAACTGCTCGTCTATCGTACCGTCGTCTTTCTGGTACAGCGAGAGATCGACCTTCTTGTCGAAGTTGAGTTCGTAAACCGGATCGGTGACGGTGCGGGCGTCGTTTTCCTTGCGGTAGGCCAGTGTGTGGACCATCCACTGCTCGTCTTCACGATCTTTGAAGTCCTCGCGGCTGTGCGCACCCCGGCTCTCGGTGCGGCATAGGGCGCTAAGGGCGGTTGTATCCGCCAGATCGAGCATACAGCCCAGTTCCCACGCTTCCAGCAGGTCAGAGTTGTACTGCATCCCTCTATCATCGACAGCGAGATCGGTCGCGTACTGGTGACGCAATTCCTTCAGGTCGGCGACACCCTGCGCCATACCCCCTTCGATACGGAACACGCCGACGTTGTTCATCATAGTTGTCTGCATGGCCTGACGGATTTCGTAAGGTTTCGTCTTGCCGTTGCTGTTGCGCAGACGGTCAAATTCTGCCATGACTTCGCCCGCCGGGTTATCTGGCAGCGGCACAAAATCGGCGTGCTTGGCATATTCCGCCATCTTGATGCCGCCGCGACGACCGAACACAACGAGGTCCACCAGCGAGTTGGTGCCCAGACGGTTCGCGCCGTGGCAACTGACACAGGCGACTTCACCGGATGCGTACATACCGGGTAACACGGTCCAGTTCTCGTCCATGACGACTTCGCCATCAACATTGGTGGGGATGCCGCCCATGGCGTAATGCGCTGTCGGGTGGACGGGCATTCCCTCGTTTAGTGGATCAACACCGGCATATGTACGGCAGACATCCAGCGTTTCCGCAAGTTTGGCGCGGATGTAGTCGTTGTCGATGCGCTTGTCCTCGCCTGCTTCTGCCAGATAGCGGTTGACGGTATCCGGGCGGATGTCGAGATGGACGTAGTTCTTGCCCTGAATGCCGTTGCCATCCTGAAGTTCCAGATAAATGGCGCGGCTGACGACATCCCGCGAGGCGAGGTCTTTGATGCTGGGTGCATAGCGTTCCATAAAGCGCTCGCCATGACGGTTAACCAGTACACCGCCCTCACCACGGATGCCCTCGGTCAGCAGTACACCAAGCCCGAACAATCCGGTGGGGTGGAACTGGAAGAACTCCATATCCTGCATGGGCACGCCGCGCCGCAGCGGAATCGCCGCGCCGTCCCCGGTGAGGCTGTGTGCGTTGCTGGTGATGCTCCACACGCGGCCCCAGCCGCCGGTCGCAAACATAGTCGCCTTGGCGTGGAACACATGGAACTCGCCCGTGCCCAGTTCAACAGCGACGGAACCGACGCATACATCATTGTTCATGATGGTATCAACCACATGGAACTCGTCGAAGAAGTTGACGTTGTTTTTGATGCACTGCTGGTACAGTGTTTGCAAGATCATGTGCCCGGTGCGGTCGGCAGAGTGGCAGGCACGCTGCACGAGTTTCTCGCCGTAGTTGGCGGTGTGACCACCAAAGCGACGCTGGCTGATCTTGCCTTCTGGCGTGCGGTCGAAGGGCAGGCCCATGTGTTCGAGTTCGATTACGGCGTCAATCGCGTTGTCGGCGAGGACGAGGGCCGCGTTCTGGTCGGCGAGGAAGTCGCCGCCTTTGATCGTATCGTAGGCGTGCCAGATCGGTTTGTCTTCTTCAATATTGCCCAGTGCCGCGCCGATGCCGCCGAGGGCGGCCCCGGTGTGGCTGCGGGTGGGATACAGCTTGCTGACGACGGCGACGTTGGCTCCGCCCTGGCTGGCATAAAGTGCTGCCATCAGGCCCGCGCCCCCTGCGCCGACGATCACGACATCAAACTGATGGTTTTGCATATCGATGGTTGCTCCTGTAAATCTTCCTGGTTGTCAGTTTTTAGTGTTTAGTTGTCAGCCGGTGTCATGGTTACGAGTGCAGTTGCCTTTGCAATCAATGACGCATCACGAACAACTAATGACTAATGACTTGCGTTATCCACCCGCACGCAGCTTGGTTTGCGCTTCGAGTGCCATTTCGATCATGGTGTCGTTGATGGTCCCCAGCAATGCCCCCGCGCCCATAATCATCAGTATAACGACGGCGATCACGCATACGTAAATCGAGGCACGTCGCAGCAGCGGACTGCCCATCGTGTAGTCGGTCAGCACATAGCGCAGTCCGTTGAAACCGTGTACCGATGCCAGCGCCAGCAGACCAAAATCGTACAGCCGCCAGATGGCTACCCCGGCAAACAGATAATTCCAGCGATGGGCGACAAACTCGGTTGCCGTGCCCGATTCGTTAATCATGTCGGTCCCCACAACCGAGTACCCCTGTGCGGTGAGGTCGAACACGCCTTGCACAACATGCATCAAGGCCAGATGTCCGAATACCAGCGGGATAATCAGCAGACCGCTGACGCGCATATACGACCACCAGAAACGCTCTATGCGGCTGCCCGATGCCTTCGCGGGGACTGCCGCCGCTGTCTTGTTTCCATCCCCGGCGATCACCCCCGCGATCCCCGCATAGAAGATAGCGGCAACGGTGGCGACTACCATACCGACGAAGAACGGAATCTGCCCGGCGATGACTTCGCTAATGGGCATGATATAAATGCCGTCTTCGTTATAGTGGTCGATTACGTGACCGAACATCAGAATGAAGGTGGGGATGAGAATCACCACCGTAGCGATGAGCACATAGACCGCTGCTCGCTGCTGAAAACGCCACCAGCGCGGATTATAGTCCAGAATGCCGATGCGTAAGCCGTTGATGGCGTGGTAGACCACTGCCGCGACCAGGCCAAATTCCCCGATGGTAAACAGCGGCGACTGGTAACTGGCGATAGCCTTTTCATAGAGGCCGGGGTAAAACACGGCCCATGACGTGTCGATGATGTGGAGTACGAAGAACAACACCACGCCCAATCCACTAAGGCGATGCAGTATCCAACTCCACTGCCCGATGTCGCCGCGATAGCGCAGCGTCTCCGTCAGCGTGGTTACGAGCGAACTCAAGGTTGATCCCTTTCCTGCTGCGTCTATACAGCTATTTAAAAAGTCATTTTAGAGCAGTTGTATGTGAATTATAGCACTCGCCATAGGCCACGGCAAAGACCAATGTAGGACCGTCATTATGAGTGGTGACAGGTGTCATATTATCCGGTGACAGCGTTGATTCTGCCGCTTGACACCGCTTCGTCGGGGTTTTACAATTCGAAGTCTCAGGGGCCTGTAGCTCAGTTGGGAGAGCGCTACAATCGCACTGTAGAGGTCAGGAGTTCGAGTCTCCTCAGGTCCAAGT
>DAOTXA010000538.1:0-4319 GCA_034435595.1 Anaerolineae bacterium
ATGTTCAGTCGTATACCAGACAGTACCATGGTCAATTGTTGAGCGCGAACCAACCCGCTCTGGCTGATTCAGTGCGTCAGGGCAATGTCGTGACCAGCAACACCAGAGGCAGCCGCCGCACATTGGCTCTGGACCCAAGTCTGCAAACGGGCGATCTGCATGTCAATTCGGATCAAGTATCGGGCGTTCGCACCGAAGTGCGGCGCGTCGTGCGCGGCGATAACTCCCGGCGTAACAGGGCTTTAGCGACCTTTGAGGCGCGTCATAACGCTGATCTCGCCGACAATCCGCTGCGGTTTCACGGTAAGGATTACACGAGCGTGGCGGAACTTCGGCAGGACGCCTCCGGGCCAAATCCTACACTCAGTCAGGCTGATTTTTCCTCGGCAGTCGATCAACTGGCAGACCGAATGGCGACCCGTGTCGTTTCCAACAACCTGACCACGGCTCAGGTGCTGGCGGTCGCACAGGGCACGAAGCCACAGCTTGAGGCGTCGCTGTTCGCCGGGGATCATGCGCCACTGGTGGACGCCGTTCGAACGGGCGAGTGGGTCACGGGGGCCGATGGCACCACACAGTTTGTGCCCGACCGTCTGGGGGCAACGGCACGCAGTGGGTTGCGGGGCGTCAAAGTGGGTACGGGAATCTCGATCATCACAGAGGGCATTAACGCCTATAACGACCCAAATATCGGCGGCTGGGACTACGCACGTAATGTCGCTATAAGTGGGGCCGGGGCCGGATTAGAAGCCGGGGCAGAGGCGCGTCTGGGCATGTTGATCTCTGAGACGCAACTGGCACGCACTGCGGCAAACCCGGCGATGGCGGCTTCCTATGCACGTTACGGTACGCTTGCACGCGGCACCGGCAGCACAGTGATCGGTGCGGCACTGACGCCAGCGGTCGTGCTGTCGATGATGGCGCTTGATGACCAGGATTACACCGATATCGAATATGCGGCGGCGGGTGCCCGATATGGGGCAGGCGGTGCAGTCGCCGCAGGTGGTGGCTGGTTGGCGGCGGCGGGCACTGGCGCATTGCTCGGCAGTGAAGTCCCGGTCGCTGGTACTATTGCCGGCTTCATTGTCGGAGCCGCAGCATTCTTCATATTTGACGCCTCTGTTGGTGACGATATCAGCGAGGGGGTAAGCGATGCCCTGGGCGCAAACGGCTGTGTCGGCGGGATTCGCACCGGGCAAACACGCCGTCCGCCGACATTTTCTGAATCCGGTCCAATTCGCGTGGGGCCGTGCCCGTCCTGCCATTCGCAGACATCAGGGTCAGATACCAGCGCCTTCGATTCTTATTCGTTCCCGTCGCTGCTGACTACACAGGATCAGATTCAACAGCAGGCTTTTGCCGACTTCGCACAGCAGATGGGTCAGCAGGACCCACGCGTGCATCAGCAGACGCCAGTACAGGGGGGCAGCTATCCCGCCTTTACGCAGACGCCGGAATACAGCGCAGAGGAACAGACAATGATTCAGGAATACATCCGCAGCCTGTCGCAGTAGACATGACTGGTCCACCCTCAAACTCAGAATGAAAAACAGCACACATCCTGGGGCGTGTGCTGTTTGAGCCGGTCCGAATCCGGGGTGATGTGCGTCATAATTAGGTGCTCCCCGTTTCATCTCTTCTATATTGCAGCATATTGCGAGGATTCACTGCGTGCAGCGGAGATTTACGGACGACCACCATACGAATTGGCGCACAATGTAACCAATGAGTCCCGGTCCAGCATCATCGCAAAGGGCGGAAACACCGATCTGTGCAGATCGGATTGTGAGGTGAGAATCGCGGTTTGAGAGAACTCAGGCATTTGTAATTTCATGCAATATACGTTACAGTCTCACATATCAAGAAACCTGTTCTAACATGTGAAAATTGTCTGCATCCATGGAAAATACCGTATCGACGGTGAGCAAGGTGCTGGATATTCTGCTCTTGTTCAGCGCCGAGCGGCCCGAAGTTAGCATCGAAGATATCCAAAGCGAACTAATGCTGCCGAAAAGCACCGTGTATCGCTATGTTCGCACCTTGCAGGAGAAAGGCTTTCTGCATAAATCTGGTGTATCGAACTATCGACCCGGCCTCGCGTTTGTGTCTTTCAGTCAGGCAATGCTCAACAGCGACCGCGACTTACGCACGCATTGTCTACCGGCGATGCGACGCCTGTCAGAAAAGACCCGCGAATCGATTTCGCTGATGCGCCTGTTGAACAAACGGGTCGTGTGCATCGAAAGCATTCAAGGGCAGTACGCGCTGCGCGTCACGATTGAACCGGGGCGCACGCAGGTAATGCACGCAGGGGCGTCGTCAAAAGTGTTGCTGGCATATCTAGCGCCAAAACAGTGGGAAACCTATCTCGAAACCCCATTGCAGCGCTTTACGGATGCAACCATCACCGACGTTGCTACCCTCAGCCACGAGATCAAGCACGTTCGTTCTTCAGGACACGCTATCTCCAACGGCGAGATCGATATTGGCGCACGTGCGGTCGCTGTGCCACTATCCAACACACAGGGCGGCGTGATCGCTGCACTCAGCGTCGAAGCGCCGCATTCCCGCATGGATGACACGACCGCCGATACTTATATCGCGTGGTTAAAGGAAGAAGCAGGCGCTCTTGGTAGCACCCTGGATCAGGTTTTTCCCGCAGTTCCCATTTAACGTGTTTAACGTGTAATGCGTAACATGGTGGGGATGGCGGTTACTTTATTGACAAAAGGAAATGAGGGAGTGAGCACCATGAAACGATTGACTATATTTGCGCTGCTGGTCGTGCTATTGGCGACTTTCGGCACGGTAATGGCCCAGGACGAACCCGTCAGCGGCGGTACGCTCAATGCCGCGTGGCAGGCCGAATGGGACGGATTTGACCCGCATATTGCCAGTACGGAATCGACGTTCCAGGTGTTGAACAACGTGCTGGAAACGCTGACCTTCTTTGACGACGATATGAACCTGATCCCGTGGCTGGCGGAAAGCTGGGAACAGTCTGAGGACGGGCTGACGTGGACATTTGATTTGCGCGAAGGCGTGACGTTCAGCAACGGTCGTGAATTCACCGCTGATGACGTGGTGTTCTCGTTTGAGCGTCTCGTCAACCCGGATACCGCATCAGGTAATGCCTTCCGTCTGGGTGGCGCAGGGACCGTGATCGAGGCGGTTGATACGTATACCGTCGCCATCACGACCGAGTCTGTTTCCGCGACGTTGCCCGCTTCTATCGCGGCGAACAAGTCCACCGGCATCCTGGCCTCAGAGAGCGTGAACGACGAAGGCTTCGTGGATGTGCCGGTTGGTACGGGTCCGTTCGTGATTAGCGAAGTTGAAGGCACGACCCGCGTCTTGCTGGAACGCAACGAAAACTACTGGCAGGAAGGTCTGCCGTATCTGGATGCAGTCGAAATCACGCCGATCACCGACGACGCTGCCCGCGAACTGGCGCTGACCGGCGGCGAGGTCGATTGGATTTTCACCATCGCCCCGCAGAACCTCGAAGCATTGCAGGATGATCCCGATGTGACTGTAGACGTGGCTCCGCGTCTGTCCTACGACTACATGGCCCTGAATCTGAACAAGGAACCGTTTAGCGACGTGCGCGTGCGTCAGGCCATCGCCTATGCAATTGACCGTCAGGTTGTGTGTGATTTCGCGTTCTTCGGTCTGTGCGAGGCAGTTCATGGGCCGACTGCCAGCGGTACGCCCTGGTTCTTCGCCTATGCACCGTATGAGCAGAACCTCGAAACCGCGCAGCAGTTGCTCGCCGATGCGGGTTACGCCGACGGCTTCGAGATGACCATCAACCCGGTCATCGGCTTTGAAGAGACGATTCGTGGTGCGCAGATTCTCGAACAGCAGCTTGGTGCTATCGGCATCAGTGTGACGGTGGAACCGGAAGAAGTCGGTGTCATTATCGAGCAGCAGGGCACAGGCGAATTCGACGCAATGATGTGGAGTTGGCTTGGCCTGACCGACGCCGAGGACTACTTCTTCCTTCAGCATCGCACCGATCAGGTGTTTAACTTTACCGGCTTTAGCGATGAGCGTTTTGATGAACTGGTCGATGCAGGCCGCACTATCGCCGACTTCGACGAGCGCTATGCCACCTATGAAGAAGCGAATCAGATTCTCGTAGACGCCGCGCCGTACATCTATCTGTACGCGAAGGCCGAGGTCAAGGCGTGGGCGACAAACGTCAATGGTGCCGCCGCCCGCCCGGATTCGGCGGTTAACTTCTGGTCAGTCTGGCTGTCGGAATAAGCTAAAGATGCGTAAATCGTATTCCGCACCCATGCGGTGCGGAAGATGTT
>DAOTXA010000539.1:0-6361 GCA_034435595.1 Anaerolineae bacterium
CCAGCAGGCCGAGCAGCAGCCACAGGCGGCGATCCCGGCGCAGCGTAAACAGGCCGCGCCGCGCCATCATCCACCATAGAAGCAGCAGACTGGCAGAGAGCAACAGGCCGAGGTGCTGCGTCCGGTAACGGGGGGCGATGATGTTGAAAATGTCCTTCGCTTCCCACACCAGCCAATGCGGATAGTTCGCCAGTGTATCGACTTCCGCGCCATACGCACATTGACTCGCGCCACAACCCCACCATCCGGCAAAGGCCATGATGGGCAAAATCGCCGCGCAGACGCCCAACAAGCGTGAAACCTCGAATCTACGCAGGCGGGCGGCGACCACCACGCCGACCAACGCGCCGAAGAACGCCCCATGCCAGCCAAGTCCGCCCGCTGCGATGTCGGTGATTTCCGCTTGATGGTCGCGGAAATACGACCAGTGCAGGGCCACATGATCGACACGGGCGAGGACGAGGCCGCCGGCGATGCTCGCAATCCACACATCCATCACGCGACCGGGAAACGACTCGTGACGCAATCCACGCACGGCGAATACCAACGAGGCGAACAATCCGCATACGATGATGAACGTATACGTGGGGATGAGTTCGGAGAAGAACAGCGTAAAGGGTGGCGGCATGGCAAGACTCTGGTATAAGGGGAAAATACAAAAGTAAGGGCGCATGAGATTGAATTGTTGATACCGCCATCATAGCAGGCGAATGCAGGCAAACGAATGCCGCGCAGGTCAACCACAGGGCAGTCGTCGCAACCCAACTCATGCCTTTCACGTATATCTTAATGATGCGCGATGTAAGAAACGTCAATGAACCGGATGAGTGCCCCCCTAGAAAGTGAGGGTGCGGGTCAAAATCCGGTACGAAGCGTGTTATAATCGCGCACTAGAGTGAGATATGAGCACAATTCACAGCTAAAAGGAGCCTGTTTCAATGGGTGGTATTAGTTCGGTACTTGGCACCGTAGCACTGCTAGGGTTCCTCGCTTTTCTCGCGGGTGTCGGCCTGGTGGTCGTTTCCGCCTCGCAAGGACGCCCGGTACGCGGTGGTGTATTACTTGCAATCGTCGGCCTCGTGTTCGGCCTCGTGCTGAGTGTGGTCGCACAGGGCATCATCGTCGTCGCCCCGCAGGAACGCGCCGTCGTGTTCCAAACGATATCGGGTGAACTGGGTCAACCACGTGGACCCGGAACGCACATCATCATCCCCGTGATACAAGACGCAACAACTTATGACATTGGTCAGCAAGAATATACGATGGCTGGTCAGCGCGAAGAGGGCAACCGCCTCGGTGACGACGCAGTTGAAGCCCGTACTCTCGACGGTCAGATCGTGCTGGTCGATGTCACCGTGATCTACTCGGTCGATACGGACCCCGAAAACCTCAACGAACTGCATATTCGCTGGCGCAGCGGCTACGAAGAAAACTTCGTGCGCCCCACTGTGCGCGGTATTGCGCGTGAGGTCATCGCCGGGTTTGAAGCCGAGGATATTTACGGCGAGCGCCGTGCAGATATGGAAACTGAAATGCAGCAGCGGATTTCCGACCGCTTCCTCGAAGAAAGCCTGCTGCTAAACGACCTGCTGGTGCGTAACATCCAGTTCTCGGACGAATTCACCAACTCGATTGAGCAGGCGCAGATCGCCGCGCAGCAGGCCGAACGTGCCCGTTTGCAGGTGCTCCAGCGTCAGCGTGAAGCGCAACAGGCCGTCGCCGTTGCCGAAGGTGAGCGTGACGCCGAAGTCACCCGCGCCGAAGGTAGTGCGCAGGCCACAATCTTGCAGGCACAGGCCCAGGCAGAAGCGCTGCGCCTCGTTAGCCAGCAGATCGCAGCCAACCCGCTTCTGATCCAGTACGAATATGTCAGTCGCCTGTCAGAGAATGTCAACATCGCGCTGGTTCCATCCAACAGCCCGTTCCTGTTTGACTTCGAAAGCCTCGGTAGCGGCAGCCCGAACTTTAGCGCACCAGAAGTCCCTGATCCTGAAGACGTGCTGCCAGAAAGCGAGCGCATTGACCCCAATGACGCCGCCAATAACGGTAACTAGCACATCTATCTGAAATCCAGGCATCAAAAGGCGACGGACCTCTCCGTCGCCTTTTTCGTTTGTTTGCATTCGCTTGCCAGAACAAACCTTTGAATTTCCATACGCTGCGCCTACCGTCGCTTTAGACATATATTGACTAAGCGACGAATATGCGAATTTCCCGTAACAATCACGTTAGGGCGGCGTTTGCGTGCCTTTGCTTAAGTCTTTTTGCTGTATGATAGGCTTTAGAGTAAGGGTAGTGGCGCGTTTCAAAACCGTAGAGTTGTTTCTAACCGTTTGAATGCCCGCGCAGTAAACCATTGTCATAAAAGTGGAATACAGCAAACAGATAGCAGCCCCTTCCTATGATGGATAACACCAGATCCAACCATCTCGAAAAACGACTGCTCACCGTGATTCCGCCGGTGCTGGCAGTGATTACTACCGTCGTGCTGTTGATGAACTTCCCCAATGGCGACCAACTCAGCCGTTATACCTCACAGGTGATGGTATACGGTTTTCTGGTGACGGTGGCGCTGTTTTTCTCGGTCCTGCTGACCGAAGGCGAATTAAGTCCGGCGCACGCAGTAGGCATGATCGGCTTCCTCGCCCTGCCAGAAACAGCGTTTCCGGTGACACTGTGGGCGGTGTTTATCGCCAGTTTAATTGGCGGTGGCGCAATGCTGTTTCGCAACAGTGCAAGCGGTCTTTTGCGCAGTGGGCAATCCTGGCGCAGCTTTATCTATATCTCTTCCCGCGTGACCCTGAGCTTCTTCGCTGCCGGGCAGGTATATCTGCTTTCCGGGGGTGCGCTGCCCTTCACTGATGGCGCACTTGCAGATGCCAGCGGCATCCTCATTGTCATCGTTTACGGGCTGGTATACCTGACGTTGTACACGTCGATTTTTGTGCTGGAAGTGTACAGTGAGGGGCGGCTCATCCAGAATTTGATCCGCAACGATCTGGCACAAATCCTCGTCGTGCTGCTGCTGCCGGTCCCCTTCGCACTGCTGACGGCGCAGGTCGCCGCTTCACTATCTGCAAGCGCCGCCTTCATTAGCACGCTCGGCCTTGTCCTGATTATCCTGGGCTTACACGCGCTCAGTCGCTCAGAACACCGTCTGCGCCGCCAGTTAAACGAACTGCGCACGCTGTCGGTGGTGACACAGGCCATGCGTGCCCATCTGAACCTCAATGGCCTGCTAAAGACGATTTACGTGCAGGTTGCACATTTGATCGACGCGACAAACTTCACCGTAGCGCTCTATAAAGAAGAACGCAAAGAAATCGAATACCCGCTGGTGATGGTGGACGGGCGCGAGCAAACCCCGGATTCGACCGGGGTGCGTTTGCCCACAATAGATAGCGGACTCATTGAATATGTGCTGGAAAATGGTGTTCCGCTGCTGTTGAACGGCAACGTGCTGATGCAGGCACAGGAACTGGGCATTGATCCGCCGCCACCTTCGGTGCAATCATGGCTGGGCGTGCCGATGGTCGCCGGGGGGCGCAACCTCGGCGTGATCGCCGTCCGCTCGCGGGATCATCACCGGCAGTTTACGCAGAACGATTTGCGCCTGTTAAACATCATCGCCGCCAGCGCCAGCATCGCCATCGAAAATGCGCAGTTATACGATCAACAACGCGACCGCGCCGAACAGTTGACCATGTTGACGAATATCGCCTCGCTGTTGAGCAACACGCTTTCCGCCGATAGTGTGGTGGATACCGTGATTTCGTCGGCCTCGGCGATCACACAGGCGAACGCAGTCGCTATTTACATGCTGTGGGATGGTGCAGAAAGCGGGAGCCGTTCGATCCGGTCTGCCGGGTTGAGCGACGAGTTTGCCCAACGCGCACCGACGCCACTCCTGCTCCAGCAAAAAGAAACTGTCCCATTGTATCGACAGCTTCCGGTGGCCTATGGCAATCTGGACGAAATACCGTCCGCGCCAGAAATCCGCAAGGTGTTGGAACAAGAAGGCAAGGTCGCCTTCATCGAGATTCCGCTGGCCAATGGCGGCGAAGATATCGGCCTGCTTGCCGCCTATTACGACGAGCCGCAGACCTTTACGGGCGAACGCCTCGAAATGCTGCGCACCTTCGCCACGCAGGCAGCACAGGCGATCAAAAACGCACAGACCTACACCGTCACCGACGAAGCGCTGCAACGTAGTGTCGAGCAGCTACTCGCGCTGGGCGGCATCGGTCGCCAGTTGACCTCAAGCGTTGATCTGAACACGATCAGCGAAGTGATCCTCAATTCTGCGACCGAGGCAACAGGGACATTTACCGGTGTCGTCGCCCTGCACGACCAGCATTCAGGCACGTTGCAAGTCATGGCGGAAGATGGGTATCCACCGCGCACCTTTGCCTCGGAGTTCAACGTAGCAGATGCGTTTGATCTGGGGCGCGGTCTGCCGGATGATGTCCTTGAAGAAGGGCAAATCTACCGGGTTGACAATGTGAACGAGTTGAAAAACTACAAGCCACTCGTATCTACAACGCAATCGCGCTTGATCGTGCTGATTTTGCGCGGCGTAGAGCGAATCGGCTATCTCGTCCTCGAAAGTGACAAACCCGCTGCCTTTAACCTCAAGGACAGCCAGTTCGTGGCGCAGATTGCGAACCAGGCACTCATCGCCATCGACAACGCGCAGCTATTCGACCGCATCAGCGAAGCCCGCGACCGCTTGCAGGTTATCCTCGACGCCATGGAGGAAGCGATTGTGCTCGTTGATGCCCGTGGCGAAATCGCGCTGGCAAACCCGCGTATCCGTATGCTGGGGCTGGAACCGGGCGACTTGCTGCACCGGACGATTTCCGGGCTATTGCACGCGGGCGCACACCACGACCTACCCATGCGCCTCGGCTTCGAATCGGCTGACGAGATGAGTGAAATTATCACCGATCTTGCGACGCCGGAAAACTGGAAAGGCTATGCGCCGGTTCTGTATACGGTCCCCAACGACGCGCAGGGCACGCTGTACATCCAGCGCTATGTGATCCCCGTAAAAGATGCCGGCGAGCAGTTTAAAGGCGCGTTGCTGGTCTTCTATAATAAGACGGAAGAACAGGAACTCCAGCGGGCGCGGGATGAGTTCTCGCGGATGCTGGTGCATGACCTGCGCAGCCCGCTGACCGCCGTCACGACCAGTCTTAAGCTCTTGCAGGAGATCGTGCCCAAAGACGCCGACTTCCGCGACATGGTCGAGACGACCACCGACGCCAGCCGCCGCGCCATCCGCAAACTGCTGACCCGTGTCGATAGCCTGCTGGATATTTCCAAGATGGAAAGCGGGCGCGTCAGCATCGACACTGACATTGCCGAACTCGCCACCATTGCCGACAACGTGTCGGTCGAACTCAGCCCACTGGCGCACGAATTGGACGTGCAGATCGTCTCTGAGTTGGACGAGCACCTACCGCTACTTGATATTGACGCCGACAAAGTCGAGCGCTTGCTGCTCAATCTGGTGGATAACGCGCTCAAGTACGCCCCGGCGGATAGTGCGGTCATCATTCGTGCCAAAGAGACAGTACCGTCTATCACCTCGAACGCGACCACTAACGGCGACCCGCCCGCAACCCGTCGCCAGCGCTGGGTGAAGGTCGAAGTGATAGATCAGGGTCCGGGTGTGCCGGAAGACTACAAGGAAACGCTATTTGACAGCTTCGTGCAGGTAGAAGGCCGCCGCAAGGTCCGGCGCGGGGTCGGCCTCGGCCTGACCTTTTGCAAGCTGGTCGCAGAAGCGCACGGCGGGCGCATCTGGATTGACGATAATCCCGGTGGCGGCAGCATCTTCGCCTTCACCCTCCCCGTGACGACCGCCGCCTTCAGCCCGGAAGACACCGACGAGTTCAGTATCAGTGGGTAGAGCGTCGTTTTCGGTCGTCAGCAGGCAGTTTTCACTTCTTTGTCGCCTTCGGCTTGAGCGTTTTGGCGTATTCGTGGCTCATCGCCAGATAGGGCGCGAGGGCGTCGGTATCCTGTAGCAACGCGTCCGGCACTTCGACGTATTCGCGCATATTCGCGCCATAGTTTTTGAATTGAACCGTGTTGTGTTTGGCGATAAACGCGTCGAAATCCGCCTTACCCAGCCGAATCCCCAACCTGCCGTCTTTGCTCATCATGGTGTACATGTTGCCATTCATCGACGTGTAGGGCAGTTTCTTCGCGCCCTTGAGTTCCATCTCCGGGTGAGTGTCGATGGCCTGCTGATACAGTGCGCGTTTGCCTTCGGGGACTTGATCGCTCATCATGGGTGTCCTTGTAGTCGTGAGTGCGGATACTCAGAGTATAGCACAGAATAGAACTTATGTTT
>DAOTXA010000540.1:0-3862 GCA_034435595.1 Anaerolineae bacterium
ACGGTAGAGAATGTCTTTGCCGATGTTGATCCTGAAATACCGCGCTTTTTCTATGGCTCGGAAGTACAGGATAGAATCTCGTCGGAAGACCCCGAATCACAATTTGTGTTCTTCGGTTTCGCCGGGGATGTGATCCGTGTGCGGATGCAGCGCGACAACGACTCGCTTGACCCGGTGGTCGAAGTCCTTGACGCCGACGGCGAAACCCTCGTTCGTGCCGAAGTCGTGACCGATCAGCCTGTAGCGCTGATTGACGGATTTGAAATTCCGGCGGATGGCGTGTACTTTATTCGGGCCACACGCTACGAGGGCGACGAGCGTCCGTCCGATACCAGTGGTGTCTATACGATGACACTCGACCTCGTTACCGAATAATCTGTACTGCTTCATCTAAAGATTTGATGCCGGATTCATCTCTACGATGAGTCCGGTTTTGTTTAGTAGCCAATGAGTAAATTCGTATGCAGACATCCATGACACCTGATTTTCTCGAAAGCAGAGTGGGAAATGTGGACACAATCCACAAATTTATCTGTTTAACCATTTGGAGAGAACTTCAATGAAACGTTTCTTTATACTACTCGCAGTTGTAGCACTGGCGTTGACCGCCTTTGCGGTGAGTGCACAGGACGACATGATGACTCCATCCGTCACAGTTGCTGATCAAGTGTCGCTGGATGGTACGGTGACAATTGAGGCCGTTTACAGCGACGGACCCGGTTTCGTCGTGATTCACATTGATAACGGCGAAGGTGCACCCGGTCCGGTTGCTGGATTCAGTGCGGTCAACGACGGCGTGAGCTACAACGTGTCGATCGCCATCGACACCAACGTGGCGACGCCGACTCTGTTCGCCATGCTGCACAGCGATACGGGTGAAGTTGGCGTTTACGAGTTTGGTATGGTCGAGGGTGCAGATGGCCCGGTTGCCGTGGATGGCGCAGTCGTCACCCCGGCGTTTAACGCGGAAATCGTGCGTGCATACGACCAGTTCCTCGATATGAACACGTTCGAGGCGGCGAGTGTCGTCACCGCGCAGGACGGCTGGCTGGTGATCCACGCCGCGAGTGAAGAAGGCGGCCCCGGCCCGGTACTCGGTCAGGCGCAGGTCGCTGCCGGTAGTAACCTTGACGTGTCCGTTGAACTGGAAGGCGACATCACGGGTACGCTGTTCCCGATGCTGCACGTTGATACGGGCGAAGCGGGTGTTTACGAGTTTGGCGCGGTTGAAGGTGCAGATGGCCCGGTCGTGATTGACGGCGTTGTGGCGACCTTCCCGGTGACAACTGGCAACCCGGCGATGCGGGTCCCTGACCAGATCGTGACGGATACCGTCATGGCAGAATCCGTGTTGAGCGAGGGTCTGGGCTGGCTGGTCATCCACGCGGATAACGGCGAAGGCGGCCCCGGCCCGGTCATTGGTTTCGCGCAGGTTGAAGGCGGCACGAACGTCAATGTGATGGTCGAAGTTGATCCGATGGGCGTGACTCCGGTCCTGTTCCCGATGCTGCATGTGGATACCGGTGCAGAAGGCGAGTACGAGTTCGGCACGGTTGACGGCGCAGATGGCCCGGTGTTCGTGAACGAATCGGTGCTGGTCTTCCCGATCAATGCTGCTTCCAGCATCGACTATAGCGGTACGTTGGACGGTGAAACGCTGACCGTTGACGCCGCGCTGATCGACGCGCAGGGCTGGCTGGTCATTCACGCAGATAACGGTGAAGGCGGTCCCGGTGCGGTGATCGGTCAGGCTCCGCTCGTCGCTGGACTGAATACGAACATCGAAATTTCGCTGGACGCCGACGGCATCACCGATACACTCTTCCCGATGCTGCACTACGATACCGGCGAAGCGGGTGTCTACGAGTTCGGCATGGTTGAAGGTGCAGATGGCCCCGTGCGTGTGGGCGAAGCTGTCATCGTCGGTCCGCTGACGCCGATGGGCGATATGTAGATAGCATTACCGGAATAACCTTTCGCCAAACCGCCCCCATTTGTTGGGGGCGGTTTTTTTATTTCATGGCCTAAAGCTAATTGCTCTTCTGCGGAATCTGCGGGATGATCCAGTTCATCAACGCTTCTTCGGAGCGAGTCTGCATCAGCACACGGCCCGGCCCGGTAAGATCAACGACGAGGCCCTCGCCACTGAGGAAAGTGCTTTTCCAGCTACCCACTTTGCGCACGTTGAACTCAATACCACCTCCAAAGCCGACGATATGCCCGGTATCCACCGTGTAGACCTCGCCGGGGGCAAGAATACGCTCCTCAATTGCGCCGTAGCAGCCGTAGATGACGGTTCCGCGCCCGGTTAGTTGCAGCAGAATCAACGTGCCACTGCCGAAGAATCCACGCGCTCCGCCCCACTTGGTCGAGGTCGTAACGCCGCTTTCGTTGGCAACATACGCGCCACTTTGCAGGTAAAACTCGCCGTCCACTTCAATCGTGCTCATGTCACCGGGCAGCGCCTGCGCCAGCAGAATCTCACCACCGTTAGCCGGGGCCGTCCACGTATTCTGAAAGAAGCTCTCGCCGCCGACCATGCGCTTGAGTCCGCCGAACAAACCGCCCTCAGATTTCGTCTCGGTGGTGACGCCCTGCGAATGCGCGACCATCGCCCCGGCTTCTGTGCGGATTTGCTCATTCGGTGATAGCGTGACAGTCGCCAGCGAATACGACGGTTTGTGCTTGAATTCGACTTGCATAATGTGTCCCCTTTTCTATCAATCGTGTCAATTGCGTTTCCTATTTCATTATGCGACTGATTTGCAGATGGGTCAAAACACGGGTGACTTCACCCTGTCTTATTGCGTTCTTATGGTGGTCTACCCTGATGTAGTCGAGTAGTGCGGCACGTGCTGCTTGCCGTCAGGCGAAGAGGCCCTCCGGGATCGCCTCTAATTTGACCGTTGCGAAGAAACTCTCAGCCGGCGCATTGTCGTAGCAGTTGCCGGTGCTGTTCATGCTCAGGCGGATATAGGCGTCAGCAGCACGCTGGGGTCGTAATCAAGACCTGCTGTAAGCGATGTCAAGGGATATCCGGCATGTGATATATCTTGCCGGATTGTGCATCCAATCCCCAGATTTGTGTGCTACTCGTTGTAATCGAACTAACTGACGGAGCACTACCTACATAGTGCTGTATTCCACCAGATATAGCGTCGATTACAGCGACGATGCCGCTGTCTACGGTGTAGAGCCTGTTATTATCTGCTGCTATCGCATCCAACGAGCCGAGTCCAGTAAGAATCGTCTCAAGTTCACGCAGTGTGTTTTCCTCGTAAGCAACGGCAACCAGTTCCACAGGTGACGCGTACCCAAGCCATACGGTCGCACCGTCATACGCCATCAGTGCAGGCACGGTCACATTGAAGTTGCTCGCCAGTACATCGCTTTCTTCACCCGTGATTGTGTCAATAACGCGCAGCATAGCCAATCCATCAGTGACCCACAGATCGCCGCCTGCATAAGCGATTGATGTCGCCGGGAATGGCAACCGGTAGCAGTCCCCAACTACGCCATCGCTTGGATTTACTGGACAGACTCTACTGCTATCGAGCGATACCCAGACATCGCCGTTGCCCGTTGCCAGTGTGATCGGTTCGCCTTCAAGTTCCATGGAAACACAGGCTGTCTCATCATCAATCGGGCAGATTGTGCCGTTGATGTCAATTGCCCAGACATCGCCTTCGATCGCTGTAATCGCAACCGCACCTTCGACTCTTGCGTCTGCCACCGTATAGCGAACGACGCGGTTGTCTTCGGTCACAACCCATACCTGCACACCAAATGTCAGGATGTCGTTGATCGTTCCACCCGGTGCCGGAGCCTGAATGATAGCATCTGCTGCCGGGTCATAGCGGTA
>DAOTXA010000541.1:0-11714 GCA_034435595.1 Anaerolineae bacterium
ATATCTGTGAGGAAATAGGTCAAAATCCGGGTAATTACTCATTGATGGAAGTACTTGGCTGTCTTGAAGTGCCTTCACCCTGTTGCGGGCCGGACCACTTTACCTTTGCGACAACCTTTCGATTTTAGTATTGATAATTCTGATGATGATGCAATACCTATTCCAATAGAAAAATTGTCAATATTGCACAGCGCTAATGGGACGGGCGTGTGAGGACGACATGAAGTTGTTCAAGGGTTGTGCGCAGGCTGGAATCAACCTCAACTTCTTCCGCGACCTTGTTGCAGCCGTGTAGCACTGTCGTGTGGCTGCGCCCGAAGACCTCGCCCATCTGTGGAAGCGAGAGTTCGGTCATCTCTCGCACCAGGAACATCGCCAACTGGCGTGCATGGTTGATGCGCCCTGTGCGTTTCTTCCCGGTCAGGTCACGCACGTTGAGTTGGAAGTGCAGCGCCACGATCTGCAATATTTGCTCGGCAGTATGGCGTTTGCGACCATGATCACGCGGACGGCTAAAGCGGTCGAGGGTGCTGGCGGCGCGTTCTGGCGTCAGCGGTTTATGCGAAAAACGCGCTTTCGCCACCATATTGTTGAACACACCCCGTAATTCGCGGATGTTGTTGGGCGCACGTTCCGCGATCAAGTGTAAGACGCTGTCTTCCAGATTGACCCCACGTTCCTCCATCCACATGTGCAACATGGCGAGACGCGCCTCGTATTCAGGTGGCTGAATATCGACGACCAACCCACCCTGAAAACGCGAGCGCAGGCGGTCTTCTAGCAGGGTGAGTTCATGCGGGGGGCGGTCCGAAGCCAGCACGACCTGCTTGTTGTAGGTGTATAGTGCGTTGAAGGTGTGGAAGAACTCTTCCTGCGTGCTTTCCTTCCCCGCGATGAACTGCACGTCATCCACCAGCAGCACATCGACCGAGCGGTATTTCTCGCGGAACATGGCGGTGGTTTTGCTGCGAATGGCATTCACAAGATCGTTGGTGAACGCTTCTGAGGGGATGTAAATTGCACTGAGTCCACGAGATTGACAGGCATGGGCGATAGCGTGCAGCAAATGCGTTTTCCCCAGCCCAACACCACCATAGACGAAAAACGGATTGTAGACGTGCGAAGGCGACTCGGCAACCGCAGCCGCGGCCTCAAATGCGATCCGGGTCGCGCCGTGTACGACGAAGCGGTTAAAGGTCAGATGCGGGTTGAGTTCGCTTTCTGGCAAATCAGGCCGTTGGGTAGGACGGATGCGTTCGTGCAGCGACTGCTCGCGCCCCGGCATCAGATCAGGGCTTTCTTCTGGCGTATTCTGCGCGAGATAGCGGAAGAGAGGCCGGTCGTCGCCGTCACCGGCTGCCGGTTGTATGGACTGCTGGCGCACCTCGAATCGAATCTCTAACTCGCGCCCTGCCACGTCGCGCACAATGCGGCGCACTGTGCGGTAAAGGCGTCGTTGGAGCATATCCGCCGCGTAGCTATTGCGAACGCCTACAATCAACACACCGTCCTCGGCGTCAATGAGTGTGGCCCCGCGCAGATACGTGTCGAAGCTACCGCGATCCAATTGTAATTCTAGCTGCCACATGGCAGCATTCCAGGTTTCTTCCGCGTTCACTGTTTCTATCGTCCTAATCGCTGTGACGGGCCACAAATCGGCGCAGCCCCGTGCACAGGCAACACAAATCTATAAGGCCGATTTTCGGCCCCTATCGTCGCTATTTCGTTGTTGGCGGTGGGGTTTAACCCAAAAGGGAACTCCGTTGCCCCCTACACAGTCATCGATAATACCTTATGGCGAGAGCACGTTTGTTTGTGGTCACTTGCGCTAACTTGTAGTGCAGAGATGACAAAACGGACGGTTTCGCGCAGGTCGCACCCCTCTGGGGATGTCGAGATGGTGTCTTTGACCGTGTACACTACAGTATAGCGGATCACGCGAAATGACTCAACAGAATCAGCCATTGAATCAGCTTGAGTCCAAAAATTTTAAGGTTGGGATAAATGATGTGGTTCGGGCCTGAAAATTTGGGATTCCTGCCGACTTGGGAAAAAAGATGAGTCAGTGCGTGGATAAGCGATATTTTGGGAAATATTGGGAAATATATCCCAATTTAACCCAATAATATTGCGTAAAATAACATTGAGTCGCATATTTCGTGAAAATATTCACAATTTAATGTTGGGATAATGAGTTCTCACTAAACCCGAATCAAACGTCTTAAGCTATATCAAGGCGATCTATTTAACAAAATCGTAATCACCTGACCGCTCTTGAATAAGACGTTCACCCTACTCTTACACCGTGGACATAGACTCACATTAATGCAAGCTGTATAATGATAAGTGAAGCAATCTAATGTTAATTTCCGGTTAACGGAGTATTACGGTCCATAACATCATGTATAACAACGGACAATCGAAAGAAGAGGGGCGCCTGATTCGAGTGGGTGCCAACTCACGCGCAACGGCGGTCGCCGGGGCAATCGCGGGGATGATGCGCGAGCGCAATCATGCCGAAGTTCAAGCCATTGGTGCAGGGGCTGTCAACCAGGCAGTCAAAGCGATGGCAATCGCACGCAGTTACCTGGAACAGGACGAAATGGACATTAGTTTCTGGCCTTATTTCGTCGATGTAGAAATTGAAGGCAGCGAACGCACCGCCATGCGGTTCGTCGTTGAGGGCCACGATCAAGAACGTCCCGCCCACTAAGGCGAGACTAGACTCTGTGCTCACGTCCGAAGCGCCAGCGCCCCGGTGAATTGCGAAGTAAAGGGGAACCGCACCACCAAACACACACATTTGCGCAAGCGCTACAGACCAACACGCGAATGGGACGCATCGGGGGCGTCCCATTTTTGATTCTTCTGGACTTTCGTGTGAAATATTTACCGCGTGTTCACAGGCAAATTGCCGGACTAGCCGAACACGCCGAAGGGGTTTAACACATAATGGAGCTTCTGGTTAATGAGCGCCAGCATGTCATCAAGATAGTTGAACATTGCAACGCGCTCGCGTGTTTTGATGTCGCAGTCTGCAATCACATCAGGCATACGGTTTAGCACAGCGGTATACGCCCGCGTATCGACGGCAGAGGCCAGCACCAGCACCGCAACGGGCCGCTCTCTGGCGAATCGCTCGACCCACGTGAGCAGAGACTCGTCAATGGAACCTGCACCCAGGATCACCAGCGGATAGGCTTCAGGATCAGCACACAGGGTCTTAAGCGCCGAGGCATAGCCGGTCGCCTGGTGGACTTCCTGCGCACCCCAGCGCCGGACAATGTCGGCAAGATGACGCGCATCATCATATTCTTGATCGACAACCAGCACGCGCAAGGTATCGTGTGAAAGGCTGCGCATATTGATAATGCCCTGATACAACATGGATTGAGTCTCCTGCACACGCCTATTTGCGTGATTTAGCATTGATGGAGTTGAAATCTACTTCAATAACTTCATTATAAACGCATAACATCGCGCAATCGTTAAAATAGGATAAGTTTCCTGAGTAGATTTGACAACTTTTACCTGTTTCTTCACGAAAAACGCACGGGCTGCCCCGTGCATTTCTATGCTTATATACGTCTATCGCTGGCAAACGTTGCGCCGGATTTCAGTTGCCAAGTGTGCGCAGCAATCCGACCGCTTCTTCAACCACCGAGTCGAACATCAGGTTCATGATGTCGTCACTGACCTGATATGGCCCGCCGAAACTGCCGTCGCCCAGCACCTCCCGCGTAGAATGCCCGGCTTCAAGCAACCCGGTATTGACCGGCAACTTGATCTCACTCGGCGAATCTGCGACGCGATTGAAGCGAAAGTTCTCGCCCCAGTTGGCGTGGTCAATCGCCAGACCATGATGGGCAGCGACAGCCCGCGCCGCATCACCCCGCCACCAGTCGTACCACATCACGCGGATAACGTCTTCCGTCAGAAAGTCCTGCAAGCGGTCGGGCAGCGAGTTGCCGCTGTGCCCGTTGAGGATGAAGAACCGCCGGAACCCTTGATGCAGCAGGCTTTCCACGATTTCTAGCAGCGCATAATCGAAGGTATGGCGGCTGAAGCTAATCGTGCCGGGGAACTCGAAAAACATCCGGCTGACACCAAAAGTCAGCGGCGGCGCAACGAGGACGTTTTCGCGTTTAGTAATCGCGTCTGCGAGATGCTGCGGAATCAGCACATCGGTCATCAGGCTAAGATACGCGTGCTGCTCGGTAGACCCGGTCAAGAGTATGATACGGTTATCCGTTTCCAGATAGCGCTCCACATCCATCCAATTTAAATCTTGCAAGCGCATGAAACCGACTCCTTCAATACAGGCAATACACAATACAGGTAATACAGGTCGAAACAACAAGCGTCTAACACGCCTCTATTGTACCCGCGATTGCTTGCAACACAGATTGAGGAAGTATGCGAAAGGTCGGTCGTCAGTCGCGGTCATCCGCCACCCGACTCGCTGCCGGCCCCGCCTGATCGACGTATTTGGCCCGTTCCTTGCGCCAGTAGGGGTTTTCGCTGGGCGAAGACAGCGGCTCAAAAGTCAGCGCACAGATGCGCATCCCCGGATGCAGCGCCACCGGGACCGCACCATGGTTCGCCAGTTCCAGCGCGATGCGCCCGCGCCAGCCGGGGTCAATGATACTGGCGGTCGCGTGGACGATGATGCCCAGTCGCCCCAGACTGCTGCGGCCTTCTAACCGGGCGACGATATCGTCCGGCAGTTCAAGATGTTCAATGGTCGAGGCAATGGCGAACGCGTTTGGGTGCAGGATAAAAGCACGTCCGTCGTCTACGATGTGCTCATTGGTGATGCTGTTGACCTGATCGGGCTTGCGCACGTCGATATAGGGGTCGAATACGCCGCCTTCAAACACGCGGAATTCTGGCCCCAGACGCAGGTCCAGCGAACAGGAACCAAGCTGCGTGGAGAGGTCCGGCGCGGGCGAAACCTTGATGCGTTCTTCCGCCAGCAGCCGCTTAATATCGCGGTCGGAAAAGATCATGGGCGTTTATTCCTCTATTTGTACCGTTCTGACTCACTGCCGTCATTATACACGCGGTCTGGCCTATGCCGGTTTATAACGTTAAGTTTCGGACAAATCATCGATAAATTGTGGATTTTCGCAAGGAAACTGAGTATAGTATGAGGGCAATGTGGTTGTATGCAAGACAATTCGGTCTGCGCCACATGGGTGTGTCAACAATCAGTTTGCACCCGGCTGACCCTAAGAAAGAGAGGGCATAGGAGCGATTGGGTATTCTATTTAGAGTACAGCGATTTCCCCTGCCACTCCGAAGTACCGCAAGGACCTCCTGAACCATCGTGAGGACGCCTGTGAGTACCAGGGCTGCTGCAATACCCTATTTAGTTCAGGAGAATCCAGAACAATGAGTGAACGTGTACGTGGTACGGTGAAGTGGTTTAACAATGACAAGGGCTATGGGTTCATCACTCAGCCCGACGGACCGGACCTGTTCGTCCATTATTCAGCCATTCAGGGTAACGGCTTCCGCACCCTTGAAGATGGCACACAGGTAGAGTTTGAAATCACCGACGGTCAAAAGGGCAAGCAGGCCAGCAACGTCGTTATTGTCGACTAGCCATTAGCAATTGCCAATTCCTAACCGCTCTCTGTGTGAGGGCGGTTTTTTGATTCGAATGCCTTACCCGCACGCATCCGTTGACGTGAACCCGGCAGGCGTCCAGACGGGCGGCGTGTTCCCCGGCACATTGACATCCAACTGCACCGATGTATTGTCCAGCGTATCGACCAGGGTCAGCACATACGCACTGCGAAACGCCAGATAGCGACCATCCGCGCTGAAGGCGGGATAATCGGCGTGGACCAGCGGCAAATCCGGCAAAAAGCGCACCGCGTCTGTATCCGCATTGCCGACCAGCGGCACGCGCCATAGTAAATTCTCGCTCGTCTCCTGAAAATCACGGACGGCTGCCAGCATCGCCGCGCTATCCGGAAACCACGTATGCGCCAGTGTCAGATTCCATTGCGCACTTAACTGCGTGGGGATTGCACCCTGCTGGTTGGCGATCATCCAGAACATGTCATTACTCGGCGACGGCGAATAGATGAAGCCGACCAGTTCGCCATCCGGCGACCAGCGCGGATCGCGGGCGCTGCCTGTCTGGAAGGTCGTCAGGCGGTATTTCGTCTCGCCGTCAAAGTTGACGACCCAGATATCGGCCTCGATGATAGCTGGCAAATCGTTCGGCTGCGCATTCGGTGCTTCGGTGGTCGGTTCCGCCGTCGAGAAGACATCTATCCCGGCGACACGCTCGTCATACGAGACATAGGCCAGCCACGCGCCATCCGGCGACCAGCGCGGCGTAAACTCGCGCCCGGTTACGCTGTACACATCGGGGATTTGCGGCGACCGCGTGACCGCCGGATCAATCACCGCCAGATGGTTGATGCGCTCCCACTCGCCGTTTTCGACCTGTTCGCGGATCAGGGTAAAGGCAATACGCGCCGCACCATCTGGCCCCACAGCAGACCAGTTCGGCTCCCACACTCCCCAGCGCTCGTCCGGCAAATCGGGATATGCAACCAGTTCGCGGGCGTCACTGCCGTCCAAATTCGCCGCGTACAGGCGCGGATAGCCGCCGGTTTCTGCCAGTGTAAACAGGATTTCGCAGCCATCCGGCGAAAACCCCCACACATGATGCTCGCCCGCGCCAAAGCGCAGTTCACGCGATTGCCCGCCCATGTCATACAGCAGAATACGATCCATCGCCGCAGGTGTCGCCGCGACAAGTGGCCCGTTCAGCGGCAGATCATCGGATTGCGCGGATATAGGCGAAAGGAAAAAAAACAGGAGAAAGATGAAAGGGGAAAGGCGAAAGGATAAAAGCGAAAATACAACATCCAACGCAAAGGCGCTGAGACGCAAAGGAGCGTAAAGGAATTGAGCCAACAAATACTGAAAGGAGCGATCATTTGGCCTGTAGCGCTTATACACACGACCGCTTTTCTCACCCGCTCCCCTTGTGGGAGCGGGGGCGGGGGGTGAGGGGGACCACGTTTCCATCATGCCAGCATACCCCGAACGCGCAACAGTTCTTCCAGCGCCATCTTGGTCGCCGTTTGCGTGTAGACCACCCGTGTAAACACACTGATATTCACCAGCTTGACGATTTCCTGGCGCAGGGCGCTGCCCTCATCGACATACTGGTCAAGTAAGGCGTGCATCTCCACTTCGTAGGGTTGTTCCGGCAGCATAAAGCGCGGATTCCCCTTGTCATCCAGGATGCCGCGCCCGCCGGTAAACGACACGTAGACACGTTTGTTGGAGGCGGCTTTTACCACCGCACGGAACAGGTCAACGGCGTGCATCCGGTTCGGCGTGATGACAATATCCCCTTCCGCCGGTTCGTCGGTGACGGTCACCGTCAGCGTAGACATCTCCTGCGCGTAGCCCATCAAATAGCGCCGCATGTTATTGCCATTTTTGCGGAACTCACGATAGTGCGCGTGCATGGCCTTTGGATTCGTGTGGATGCCCTTTGGCACAAACAGCGGATGCCCCGTTTCTGAATGTGCGGGCAGGCTGTCATTTTCCGCGTCACCGTCGCTGTAGTAGATGACCATCGGCTCTTTGTGCTTGAAGTGATCGGTGGCGATCTCAAAACTGGTGATGCCGCCAAACGTATGCGGGGAGACTTCGTACAGGTTGATGGTCGCGGCTTCACGCGCTTTCATCTCCAGCGGATAGTGAATCATGTAGTCATATTCGACGCCGTGTGTGCTGGGGTGAATTTGCGGGTCAAAGAAGTAGACGCCCTGCTTCGTCAGCCAGTCGTTGATGCGATCACGCTCGCTGCTGCGCAGTAGATTGCCGTCACTGTCAAGGACGTTGCACGCGCCGCCGGAAAAGACCTGGGTCAGATGCACCTTATCTTCGTAATGCGTCAGATTCCATTCGCCGTTTGCTTTACCCGCGTCTGTCATCGTGTCGCGCCCTTCTTCAATAATAATGAATGAAAAACGAATGAAATGTGCGAAAATGTGCGTTTAGTGGAATAGTTGCTCACATTCTAACACACAGGTTGCAGGGGCGATCACACTGGACCGCCCCATACATACAATCTCATATTTTAGCGGCGCAAGCCTGACATCTTGCGTCTAAATTTGCGGCAGGGCTTGCATCGCCTTCTCGATTTCGGCTTCGGGATATTCGTAGTCGCTCAGTTCGCCGCCCAGATAGGCGTCGTAGGCGGTCATGTCAAAGTGACCGTGTCCGCACAGATTGAACAGAATCACGCGCTTTTCACCCGCTTCTTTGGCAGCGACCGCTTCACGAATGGCCCCGGCGATGCCGTGTGCGGCTTCTGGCGCGGGGACGATGCCCTCGGCACGGGCGAAGTCGATGGCGGCCTTGAACGTCTCCATCTGCGGAATCGCTGTCGCTTCCATGAGGTTCTGATCCCACATCTCGCAGATGACCGACGCCATGCCATGATAGCGCAATCCGCCTGCGTGCAGCGGAGCCGGGACAAAGGTATGGCCCAGTGTGTACATCTTGACCAGCGGCGTCATCCCCATCGTGTCGCCAAAGTCGTAGACGTACTTGCCGCGTGTTAGCGAGGGGCACGCCGCCGGTTCTACACCGACCAGACGCGTCTGCTTGCCATCGACCAGATTCTTATGCAGGAAGGGCAGGGAGATTCCGGCGAAGTTGCTGCCACCCCCCGTCGGGCCGATGACGACATCGGGATATTCACCTGCCAGTTCCATCTGTTTTAGCGATTCCTCGCCAATGACAGTCTGGTGCATCAGCACATGATTCAGCACCGAACCGAGCGCATATTTATACTTGCCGCCGCTTTTGACCGCCGCTTCCACGGCTTCGCTGATGGCGATACCAAGCGATCCGGTGCTATCCGGGTTTTCAGCGAGGATGGCTTTTCCGGCGTCGGTCGTATTTGACGGACTCGGCGTCACACTCGCGCCAAAGGTCTGCATGATGGCGCGGCGATACGGTTTCTGCTGGTAGCTGACCTTCACCATATACACGACACATTCCATGCCGAAGAAGTTACACGCCTGCGATAGCGCCGTCCCCCATTGGCCCGCCCCGGTTTCGGTGGTCAGCCCGGTGACACCTTCTTCTTTGTTGTAGTAAGCCTGCGCGGTCGCTGTGTTGAGCTTATGGCTGCCGCTGGGACTGACGCCCTCGTACTTATAGTAGATGTGCGCCGGGGTATCGAGCATTTTTTCCAGACGGCGGGCGCGTAGCAGCGGGGTAGGACGCCACAGCTTGTAGATTTCGCGCACTTCGTCGGGGATTTCGATGTAGCGGTCCTGGCTGACTTCCTGCCCGATTAATCCCATCGGAAACAAAGGCGCGAGGTCATCCGGGCCAACGGGCTGGTGCGTGCCGGGATGCAATACAGGCGGCAACGGGCGCGGTAGATCGGCCTGAATGTTGTACCAGTGCGTGGGAATCTCGGTTTGCGGTAAATCAAAACGGATAATTTCGTCGGACACAATTTTCTCCTGAATCCATAGTTGTCCCCTGTGCAGAAGCGCTTCGCCCCCACACAGGCAATAAACGTCCGCGCAATCTTAACGAATGCACAGAAGCGTCGCAAAAGGTCTAATCATATGGAGTGATGAGAAGGAAGAATAAAGGTCATAAGCAGGACTTTCGCTTTGCGTCTCACGAGCGTGAAAAATCGCGCCCCTACACCCCAATTCTCGTAGGGTCGCCATTCTTGGCGACCGTCCTGACTCTGTTTCGAATATATCTCTTGACGCTGCGCAGTTGATTGCGCTGGCGGGATTGTGGCATAATCAGGGCGTTTTAGTGGATTAAACGAGAGTGGGGCGTCCGTTGAGCGAAGCAAGCGAAGAAAAAGCGATTGAAGCAGTCGAGGAAGCGTCCGAAGATAAGGCGCTGACCGTCCTTGTAACCGCCGGAACCAGCGGAATCGGGCTGGCATTGACGAAAACCCTCATTGAGCGCGGGCACAAAGTCTACGCGGACGCCGATACCGCCGCCGGAGCCGCCACCCTGCGCGAAATCGGCGGATTCCCGACTTATCTGGATCAAACACGCGCAGGCGAGATCACCAGTGCGCTGAAGATGTCGCAGGCCGACGTAATCGTAAGTCTTGATCCACTGGTGGCGGACAGTGTGCCCTTCCAGGCGAAAAACTGGGATGCCGACCGTCTGCGGGCGACCGCCGAAGCACTGGTTGAAGGCGTTCAGGCCCTGGGCGATGACGCGCCCTTTGTGGTCGTGCCGAGCTTCGCCTTTCTGTATGGCGAAAGTGACGCCCCCGTTGCTGAAGATGCGTCTTTACGCTCTGCCGATGGCAACTCGTTGCTACAGGCCGCGCTGGATGCCGAGCGTACCGTGACCACATCGGGCTTAAACTATACGCTGCTACGTGCCGGGTATATCTATGGCCCGCACGATGAGGCGATGACCTCGCTGTTCGAGACGCTGCGTGCCGGACGCCCCATCAGCACCGGGGACGGTCACGCCAATTGGATTCACAATGAGGACCTCGCTAACGCACTGGCGCTCATCATCGAGCAGCAACCCACGGGCGAAGTGTTCAATCTGGTGGACGATAAACCGGCGTCTCCGGCGGCATTTATGGAACAGTTCGCGTCCATGATGGGAATACAAGTGCCAGAGGGCTTTCTGCTGCGCCTGGGACGCCTGTTCAGTGGTGGTATGGCAACCACCTTGCTTGATCTGGACGCGCAGGCCAGCAACGCCAAAGCCAAAGAAGCACTCGGCTGGCAGCCCAGGTACCCCGACCATGAGGCGGGTCTGGCGCAGACCTTGCTCACCTGGCGGGCAGAGGCGTAACCTGACGCAATCTGGCAGGCATTTGTGAGAGGCTGGCGTAGGGGCGCGACCTGATAGGTTAAAGGCATCAAGTGAATCGTCAACACGCTTTTATTCGCCTCACTCCTCCCGGCCCCTTTTCTGTGATGAGAGGGGCAGGTCAGCATGTGGAAACGTCAGACCAGCGGTATATTCAATCTGTTAACGATAGACCGGGGCAACCCTTTATGACTTTTGAACTCAAAGCCGTCCTGTTTGATCTGGACGACACCCTCATTGACTGGGGGGACTTTTTCGACGACTGGGAAAGCATCGAATCGCGTCATGTGCGCGGCGTCTACCAGCACATCCGCGATACCGGGCACATGCTGGGTGGCGTGACCAAATTCACGCAGGAATATATCCGGCGGGCGCGGCAGGCGTGGGTGAACGCCCGCAGCACGCTGGAAGCGCCGCATGTCGGCAAGGTGCTGGTCGAAACCGCCGAATCGCTCGGCGTCCCGATGGGCGTGCTGGACGAAGACACATGTTTGCGTGCCTATAGCTGGACGCGTGCCGAGGGTGTAGAAGTGTTCCCCGACGTAGTCCCCATGCTGAAAACGCTCATCGCCAACGACATCAAAATCGGCATCGTGACCAACGCTTTCCAGCCTATGTGGATGCGCGACCGCGAGTTAAAGGAATTCGGCCTGCTCGAATACTTCCCGACCTGCCGCATCTCTGCCGCTGATGTGGGGCGCTTGAAGCCGCACGACAAAATCTTCCAGACGGCGCTGGATTGCATTCAGGAACCGCCGGAACAAATCGTGTTCATCGGCGACAATCTGAGTGCGGATGTCGGCGGGGCGCAAAAAGCAGGCATGAAGGGCGGGCTGCGCCATCGCAGG
>DAOTXA010000542.1:0-1685 GCA_034435595.1 Anaerolineae bacterium
CACTGCTGAGTCGCTGACAGAGGCGCTTCACGCTAAGGGCGATCAGGTCGAAAAAGGGCAGACATGGGGCAAACTGGTCGATCATCTGTTGAGCAAGTATGTCGAGCCGGGTTTGATACAGCCGACCTTCTTGATTGACTACCCGCGTGACATCTCGCCCTTCGCCAAACGGGTTGAAACCGACGACTTCCATGTAGAGCGCTTCGAGTTCTTCATCGCAGGTATGGAAATGGGCAATGCCTTCACCGAACTTAACGATCCGCGTGACCAGGAGCAGCGCTTCCTCGATATGAAGCGTCTCTATGCCGATGAGGATGACGAGGCCGCTCCGCTTGACGAGGACTATCTGCGTGCCATGCGCTACGGAATGCCCCCCAATGGCGGCTTCGGTATGGGTGTGGATCGTCTGGTGATGCTGCTGACTGACCAGCGCTCTATCCGTGATGTGCTGCTTTACCCGCACCTCCGCGACGAGAAATAGTTTTCGCCTCTGGTTGAAGCTGTGAGGCTATGAAGAGAAGGCAGGCCCACCAGAGGGGCCAAACACGGGCAGTATGGCTGATTTGTTGAAGGTTTTGCCTCTGGTAACACAATGGGAGTAGATTGAGGGGGCAGCAACAGCCATTCGATCTGCTTAGGTTTTTGCGGGCATATGCTGTCTTGTTTCACGCGATTTGGCGTCCTTAAAGTCCTGTTGGTGTGAATGATGCTCATTGCCGTTGATAGGGCGTTCAACGGCCTCTATAATCGCTGCTTACGATCAACACAAGGACGAATGCACATGTCGCATAAGGAGAAACTCATCGAGCGGTTGACCGACCGTGAGGCGCGTGTCGGGATTATCGGCCTGGGCTATGTTGGTTTGCCGCTGGCTGCTGAATTTGCTGCCGCTGGATTGAATGTCATTGGCCTCGATGTGGACGCTGCGAAAGTCGAACAGATAAATGCAGGGGAGAGTTACATTCCCGATGTGCCGACAGCGTATTTGAAGCCGCTGGTGGAGCAGGGGAAATTGTGCGCGACCACAACATATGAAGATTTTCGGACGGTGGATACGGTGAATATCTGTGTGCCGACGCCGTTGAGCAAAAACCGCGACCCTGATATGTCGTATGTGATTGCGGCGGTAAACGCGGTCGCGGAAATCGCACATGAGGGGATGTTGATTATCCTCGAAAGTACGACGTATCCGGGCACGACGCACGAGATCATCCGCCCGCGCCTTGAGGAACGGGGTTTCACGGTCGGCGAGGATATTTTTATCGCATTTTCGCCGGAGCGGATTGATCCCGGCAACAAGACTTATACGGTCTATAACACGCCTAAAGTGGTGGGTGGTGTGACGCGGGCATGTAGTGAAGTCGCGGCGGCGTTGTACAATACATCGCTGGAGACGGTGGTCCCGGTTTCTTCTCCGACAACGGCGGAGATGGTCAAGCTGCTGGAGAACACGTTTCGCGCTGTGAACATCGGTTTGGTCAACGAAGTTGCGCTGATGTGCGACAAGCTGGGCGTGGACGCATGGGAAGTGATTCAGGCGGCGGCGACGAAACCGTTCGGGTTTATGCCGTTTTATCCGGGACCGGGGTTGGGTGGTCACTGCATTCCGGTGGACCCGCACTATTTGAGCTGGAAACTAAAGACGCTGAATTACAATGCCCGGTTTATCGAACTGGCGAGCGAGA
>DAOTXA010000543.1:0-10452 GCA_034435595.1 Anaerolineae bacterium
GTCGTCGGTCAATACGCTGAAATCAAGCAGTGAGCGCACGGAAATATCGACTGCGCCGCCGCCGTCGTGCGTGCCAAAGCTGGCAGATACGCCGCCTTCGTTATAGCTACCCTGTGTGATCATGGTGCGAAAATCGACATAGGGACTGTCGTTTGTGGCATCAAACAGGCGCTGCGCGTGGTCGAGCATGAACAGGGTGCGCGTGTTGAGTGTCGCCCAGCCGATTTGTTCGCGGGTGTAGTCATCTGGTGGACGCAAACAGCCCTCGCGTTCGAGCGTGCCATCTTCCAATTCCACATAGGCGATATCGTCCACCATGACCAGTTCGCCGCGTGGTTCCAGCCAGTACGTCCCGTCTGATGCATCGCCCTCCGCCATCCACCCGGCAATTGATTCTTGGTCGCCGTTGGGCGTAACGGCTTTATCCGCGATGACCTCCCACCATAGATAGCCCTCTGCGCACACCGGGCCGCTGACCACATCAAAGGTCATGCCTGGTTCCAGATAGCCGAGGCGGGCGTTGATGGTGGACGGTTCGCCGCGTAGATTGATGCTATGTTCGACCGAGACGCGCCCGCGTTCGCCCGCGCTCAGGCGTGCGGCGAGATCGGGGCATAGATCGGCGTCGGGCTGGTCGGCCTGTACGTATAAGGCGAGAGACGCGAAGATCACGCTGTATACGGCGATCGAGACAAGGAGCAGTTGACGCATGGGTGATTCTCCGATTTTCGATGTCAAGCTACTTTGATCGTAGTGCGTCGCGGGATCATGGGCAAGCCCGCACAGGGCGAGCGGTGCGCAGGCGTCGGGTTTTCGCAAGCCGCACAAAGTCGCTACAATAAGCGGCAGGTTGTGCGGGAAGCAATAGGGGGTAGGCAAATGGATTTCGGGGAATTTCTGCGGCGAGCGGTGACGTTCGTGGCGATTGTCGTTGTTGTGCTGATGCTTGCAAGTGTAGTCGGACAGTTGGCCTCGCTGCTGATTCTGGTGTTTGCGTGCTGGGTGTTCTCGGTCGGGCTGGATTACGCTGCCGGTCTGCTGGAACGGCGTGGGATGGGTCGCGGCATGGCGATTATGGTGGTGCTGCTGTGCGTGCTAATCGCCTTTGCGCTGGCGATTGCGATCATTCTCCCGGCTTTTGTGCTGCAAATCACCGATCTCGTTGAGGGTTTACCTGCGGCGGTCGAATCTCTCGTACAGACCTATGATGACCTGCGAAACCGGTATGAACTTCTGGGTGAGGTGCTGCCGGAATTTACGATTGAAGACTATAACAACCTGATTGACACTTCATTTGAGGATGTCATCCCTGAAGACAGCGACTTTTCCGGCATTGATCTGAATGCGATTCTCGGCTCGGCGGTTCCGCTATTGGGTGGTATCGGGAGTTTTGTGGGCAGTCTGCTGGCGAATCTGTTCCTCGTCACCTTTATCACGCTGTATCTGCTGGCAGACCCGATGATTTACTATCGTGCGATGATCGCGCTGGTCCCCAACTCGCGTGAGCAGCGGGTGCTCGATATCATCAACCAGATTCGTGATGCCATTGTCGCATGGATGGGGGCGCTGACCATCAGCATTTTGTTCGTTGGCGGGTTGACGACGCTGGCGTTGGGCGTGATCCTGCAAATCCCGAATGCGGTGGCACTGGGTGTGATCGCAGGATTATCGAGCTTTATCCCCAATCTCGGCTATTATATCGGC
Organism: Anaerolineae bacterium; assembly: GCA_034435595.1. GTDB lineage: Bacteria > Chloroflexota > Anaerolineae > Aggregatilineales > Phototrophicaceae > JAVJSU01. The sequence goes on from DAOTXA010000543.1 coordinate 1,705, forward strand.
CTGATTCCGATTGTTCTGTTTACTGCCGCGCATGATCCGATTCTGGTGATTCCGGCCTTCGTGCTGTACGTGGTGATTAACGAGACAGACGGCAAGATTATCCAGCCGCGTATTGTACAGACAACGCTCTCGATTCCGGCAGGGGTCGTGCTACCGTTCCAGATTATCTCGGCGTCGCTGTTCGGCTTCTTCGGGATTATGCTGGCGATGCCGATTCTGGCGATTGTCATCATCCTCGTGCGCGAACTTTATGTGGTGGAACTGCTGGATAAACGCCAGCCAGTCCCCAAAGTCGTCGAAGGTCCAGACGGGCATTTGTATCTGGAACCGGTAGAAGAAAAGCGTGAGGATAACGGCGAAGGATCAAAGGCGAGAGAAAAAAGTGATGTGGATTGAGCGGCGAGTGGTGAGCGTATAGAAACGTTTGGCCTCTGGCCTCATCGCTCACCACTTTCGCCTGATTTACCCTGCCTGTGTGACAATAATTGGTTTGTCCTTCGTGATGATGACGGTGTGTTCCATCTGGGCGACGAGGCTGCCATCGGGTGTGCGCAGTGTCCAGCCATCAGGATCGGTATCGACATGAATGGCCCCGGTCGTTACGAAGGGTTCCAGCGTGACCACCATCCCCTCTTTGAGTTTCTGGCGGGCATTGCGGCGGAAGAAATTGGGGACCGATGGCTTCTCATGGATATGGCGTCCGACCCCGTGACCGCCCAATTCGCGGATGGTTTCGAACCCCTGCTTGCGGACGTATTTGTGTACGGCCTTGCCGACTTCGTTGACGGCGACACCGGCCTTTGCTGCGTCCAGCGCGATGTCGAGCGCGTGCTTTGTCGTATCCAGCAAGTGTTGGTGACTGGCTGGCACAGGCGGTACGGCGATGCTGCGGCCTGTATCGCCCCAGTAACCATCTAATTCGGCAGATACATCTACATTGACGAGATCGCCTTCTTTGACGATGCGGTCGCCGGGAATGCCGTGGGCGGCTTCATCGTTGATGCTGATGCAAGTGAAGCCGGGATACTTGTAGGCCAGAATGGGGGCGGAGCGTGCGCCGTGCTTTTGCAAGAACGCCGCGCCAATGGCGTCCAATTCTTTGGTGCTGATGCCGGGTTCCACGTGATCCAGCATGTGGTTCAGTGTCATAGCAACAATGCGCCCGATTTTCATCAAACCGACGACATCGTGTTCGTTTTCAACCGTCACGTTTCACTCTTTCAACTCATCAAGATACTGTGGATAGCGAGTGGTTTCAGTGTAGCGCATAGCGGCGCTCATACAACGCCAGAATTTACTCACCATGAACTCATAATTCTGGAATATTAATTTATTACATACAAGAAAAATGTGATGTTTATAACGTATTCCAAAGCCAAATGCCACGAATCGACAAGTTAGAAGAAAAGCATGTTAAAATGCTCTCATAACACATGCCGCTAACATCGCTAACTGCCCAAGAAACTCGTCGAGGTCAAATAAAATGGGGGTGCGTGTACTTCTCCTTGAATCGCCAAACGCGCAACACAGCTCTCTGATTCGTGATGCGCGTGAGCGAGCCGATCAATGCCAATGCCAGGAAATTGATTATACGGCATTCAATCACTATCTCGACATCTACGCGTTTCTCAAGAATCGTGAATTTGAGGTGATTGTACTTGATCTGACCAGTATTCCGTTGGATGATCGCGCCTCGTATTTGTGCCAACTTCATGAGTTGAAACCGATGATGCCCTTCATCTTGATTGGCGAACGAGAGGATGATATGTTCGCGGTCGAGATGATTGAGTGCGGCGTACAGCAGTTTCTGGTGATTGACATCCTCAGTCACGACAATCTGCAACGTGCGATTCGTCATGCTGCCGCTCGAAATCTGGTGTTGCAAAATCTGAATGCGCGATTGCGTGCCCAGGAGCGCGAACAGGAAATCAACTTGCTTGATCAACTGGCAAAGTCGAGCAGCGAGATCAGCCAGAAAATGATGGGAAACACACCGCTTTCCAAGCTGGACACCGGGTTATTTGAACAGATGGTCAATCAGTACGACAGTTTGCTTGATCTGGCGATTGAGCAGCAAGCTTATCGTGTACAATATGACCTTGCCAATGCGCTTAAGGGCATTGCAAACCAGTTGGGTCGGCTACAGGCTGGTCCGCGTGATGTGGTGGAAATCCACAGCACTGCGCTTAAACACAAACTAACAATTGCGACCCCGGAACGAGCGCAGGCCATCGTTGAAGAGAGCCGGTTGCTGGTGCTTGAGTTGATGGGTGATCTGGTTAAGTATTATCGAAATATGTCTGTGGGTGTGGCGGTTCGGAATAGAGAGTGATCGTCGTAATGGATAAACTGACTTTGAAGTTATTTGTAACAGGACACAACGGTAAATCGGAACGTGCCATTCACAATTTACGCCGGATTTGCGATGAGAAACTCAAAGTCGATTATGAACTCATCATTATTGACGTACTTGAGAGTCCGCATCTGGCAAATGAGGACCATATTCTGGCGACGCCAACTCTCATCAAGACTTTGCCTTTACCTACTCGCAGGCTAATTGGCGATTTGAGTGAAACCGAGCTTGTTATGCGTGAGCTTGATCTCTAGAAATAGCTGATTGCAGGAGTCGATCCAGTGACCGAACTCAAAAACTTCGTCATGGAAAAAGTCAGCACCGGAATTTCCGGTTTAGATTTGATATGTAATGGTGGCCTACCGTTGGAGCGCACGACGCTGGTTTCCGGTACAGCGGGCAGTGCTAAAACGGTTTTTGCCTCGCAATTTCTTTCTGAAGGTATCCGGCAATCTGGCGAGCGTGGTGTATTCGTCACCTTTGAGGAATCCCCGGCAGATATTCGTCGCAACATGCGCGGCTTCGGCTGGCAAATTGACCAGTGGGAAGAAGAGGGAAACTGGTTTTTCGTTGATGCCTCTCCACAACCCTCGCAGAACTCGATTGTCGTCGGTGGCTATGACCTCGGCGCGTTGATGGCCCGCATCGAACATGCGGTGAATATGATCGGCGCGAAACGAGTGTCGATGGATAGTATCGGCAGTATTTTTACGCAATTCTCGGATATGGCGACGGTCCGCCGCGAGTTATTCCGCATTGCGCGGGCGCTGCGCGAGATGGATGTAACTACTGTTATGACTGCCGAGCGCACCGAGGAATACGGGCAAATCGCCCGTTATGGGGTTGAGGAGTTCGTCACCGATAATGTGATTATCTTGCGCAATATCCTTGAACAGGAAAAGCGCCGTCGCACTGTCGAAGTCCTCAAGTTTCGCGGGACGATCCACCAGAAGGGTGAGTTCCCGTTTACGATCTTGCCGAACGAGGGCATTGTTGTCATTCCGCTGTCTGCGATTGAACTGGGGCAGACATCAAGCAACGTGCGAATTAGCTCTGGCAATGCCGAAATGGATACGATGTGCGGGGGTGGTTTCTTCCGCGATTCGATTATCCTTGTTAGTGGTGCAACCGGGACCGGCAAGACATTGACCACGACCGAGTTCATTGCCGGTGGTGCGAACGCCGACGAACGCTGTTTGTTGTTCGCGTTTGAGGAAAGCCGCGAACAGTTGATCCGCAACGCGACCGGATGGGGCGTGGACTTCGAGCAGATGGAAGCCGATGGCCTGCTTAAGCTCGTCTGCGAGTACCCTGAAGTGCGTGGCATGGAAGACCACCTGATTCGCATGAAAAACGAGATTGACGCCTTTCAACCGCAGCGTGTCGCGGTCGATAGCCTTTCGGCCCTGGAGCGTGTTTCTACGATGACAGGCTTTCGCGAGTTCGTCATCAGCCTGACCTCGTTCATCAAGCAGCGCGAGGTGACCGGGTTGTTCACGTCTACCACGCCGACATTAATGGGCGGTACATCCGTCACCGAGGCGCATATTTCGACCATTACCGACTCAATTATTTTGCTGCGTTATGTCGAACTGTACGGCGAGATGCGGCGCGGCCTGACTGTCCTCAAGATGCGTGGTAGTGCCCACGACAAGCAAATTCGTGAGTTCAGCATCGACAGCGACGGGATGCACATCGGGCGAGCATTCCGCAACATCAGCGGTATTCTGTCCGGTAATTTGTCTTACTCGCCGCCGGGGGAAATCGACCGTCTCGGCGGTCTGTTCCGTGACGAAAACAAGTAATACCCCGCGTATTCCGTGAATCTACTGGCATACTATTGACACCCACGTCAGCTACAAGACGCGGGTGTTATTTGTGCGTATGGATTAACAGTGGTCGGATAGCGCGTCTTCCGGCTCTGGATGATTGCGGCGCATCATGTCTTGCATGTCAATCACATTTTGCGGTTTCGGCATTGTGCGCTGACTTTTGGGAATCCGCGGGAGGTGGGGCAATAGCGAAAGACTTACGGTCCACACACCAGAAGTTAGCATCACCAGCATATACGCCAGTAGAACGGGAGAATCTCCGGCAAGCGCATTGAACATCAGCAGGCCGACCGCCCATCCCAGCATCCATATCACGAAAAGCGTTACGCGTGGGGAAATTTGAATGGTTGCAGTCCGGTGGATGTACGCGTTTCTTCCTGTAAATGGACCTAACATCTCCGGGCCTCCTTCCGGGTGCGATTGCGCACCTGTACCAGTAAGTCTAAGTTATATACGCGCTGTCGTGCATTGAGGTTGTGCAAGATTTCTCAAATTTACGTTAAATACGATGCATGTCTCATCTCAATCATATGACAGATTTTGAACCCGCCGCAAGCCACGCCAATTTATTGGCAGTGGTTAGGCGGGTTTCTCGTGGGATTTAGCCCGCCTGATGTGTGGCTGAATTTTGCTTCGGGAACCTTGTCGGGCGAAATACGCCACCCTCGTCGAAGGCTTCAGCAGTTTTATCCGGCATCTGATGGTATCCGGCAAACACGGCGCGACTCTTGACGCGGATTTCGCCATCTTCGGCGATTTTGATCTGTACGCCGGGGTTGGGCACGCCGACGCTTTCCAATTTGGTATTGCCGCGATAGTGAGTCGCCGCGCCCTGCATCTCGCTGGCGCCGTAGAGGTTATATAGTTCGATGCCGGCAGCACGGAAAAAGCGCAGAATATCCGGGCTGAGGACCGCGCCGGATGTAAACGCGTCGCGGATGCGCGACATGCCGATTTTGTCGCGCAAAGGAGCCATAAACGCCTGTTCGCCGATCCAGCGCAGAAAACGCAGATGCGGCGGCACGGGTTTCCCCTCGTCCTCCAGGTCAATAATGCGATAGGCGACGGGCATGAAGGCCGCGAACAGTGCCCGGTTGATCCATGTGCTGTCGCTGATGCGGACCTGCATCTGCCGCGCCAGATTTTCCCAGATGCGACTGGGGAATAGCAGCGCATTCGGTGCAATTTCGCGGATATCGGTCTGAATCGTCTCCGGCCCTTCGGGAAAGTTGACGGTGAATCCCCAGCGGACATGGGCGGTCACACCCAGCGCTTGTTCGGTGATCCACGCCAGCGGGCTAAACGAGACATATTCGTCAGTAGGGAAGGATGGTGCAATCGGCTTCGCGTGCTGGGTCGCATACAGCAGATTACTATGGCGGATCATCGCCCCTTTCGGTGCGCCAGAAGTGCCTGATGTGTAGCTAAAGATAGCGAAATCCTCGCGGTCCCCGGCGTTGACGTTTTGCTCAAATGCGCCCGGATGCTGTTTTGCGTACTCGCGCCCCAGCGGTTCTAGCACGTCAATGCACATCAACCAGTCGTCGTCATAGCCCCACATGCCGCGATCATCCCAGTAGATGACCTTATGCACGTTGGGCAATTTATCGCGCAGATAAAGCGCCTTATCCACCTGTTCTTGATCGTGTGCGAACAGAAACACCGCCTGCGAGTCATCTACCAGATAGAACAGTTCTTCCGGCCCTGCGTCGGTGAAAATAGCGACGCTGGTCGCTCCGGCGGCGTGTGCGGCGATCTCTGCCCAGTAGAATTCAGGGTCGTTTTCACCGATGATGGCGACGCGCTGCCCGTGCTCCAGACCGAGGCTGATGAGGCCGAGGCTGATGTGCTTGACGCGCTGCAACGATTCCGCCCATGTGTATTCCTGCCAGATGCCAAAGCGCTTCTTGCGCATGGCGACACGGTCGTTGAACTTCACCGCTGTCTGTATGAAAGCTTTGGGGATGGTATCCCATGCCGGGTCTAGCGGCGGGATTGCGTCATAGGGTGTGCTGGAATGGATTTTTGCGGTGGGGGTGTGAGTATTCGTTTTCGGGGGTTGTTCACTTACTGCCATTATCAGTGCGCTTCCTGGCCCAGATAGGCGTTAATTACAGCCTCGTCACGGGCAATTTGATCGGGCGTGCCTTCTGCAATCTTGCGCCCGAAATCCAGCGCGACGATGCGGTGCGAGATATCCATCACCAGGCCAATATCGTGCTCGACCAGCATAATTGTCATCTTTTGCTGTTCGTGAATATCGAGGATGAAGCGGGCCATATCCTCTTTTTCCTCGACGTTCATGCCTGCCATCGGTTCGTCCAGTAGCAGCATGGAAGGTTCCAGCGCCAGAGCGCGACCGAGTTCCACGCGCTTGCGCAGACCGTAGCTTAGATTACCGACGATCTCGTTGCGCACGCGCTCCATCTCAAGGAAGTCGATGATCTCTTCGACGCGGTGGCGGTGTTCGATCTCCTCGCGGCGGGCTGGCCCCCAGAACATCATGCCGGTCAGCATGTTGCTTTTCATGTGGATGTGCCGCGCCGCCATCAGGTTATCGAGGGCGGTCATGTTGGTGTAGAGGGCGATGTTCTGAAACGTCCGCGAGATGCCCATTTGGGCGCGTTTGTAGGGTGGCAGGTGGCAGGTCGGAAATATCGCGTCCTTCAAAGAGGATGCGCCCTTCCTGCGGGCGATAGAAGCCGTTGATACTGTTGATGAGGCTGGTTTTTCCGGCTCCGTTAGGGCCGATGACGGCGAGGATTTCCCCTGTGCGGATGCCGAAGTCAACACCGATACAGGCGCGAATGCCGCCAAAACTCAGCGAAATACTCTGAACGTGCAGTTTGTCCATAAATGTGTGTGCCGCAAATAAACAAATTGATTATTTTTTTACCGGCGCGGTTGCAAAAGCGCCGACAAAACACTAAGTATCTGTTGAACGAGATTAACAGATGAAATCAAAGATAACAAATTACGGATTGTTTCGCTTGAGTTTATTATCGGGTTTTCATGTTTTTGGGGGGATAATATGCGCTCCGGGGCGACCCGTAGGCCGCCCCTGCGAAGTTCATCATGGCGCGATTGTTTACCCTGTCGTTTCCAGACTGGGGAAGGTCCAGTTGAGTGCTTCTGGCAGCACACTGCGGAACCCGACGAGGCCGTGTCCGCTGCCAGTTTCGACGTACTGGTAAAACAATTCGTCAATGCGGCTGGTCAACACGCTGCGTAACACCTGCCCCGGTGTATAGAAGCGCGATTTTGCCTCATAGCGCCCAACCGACTGGAATATCCGTTTGGGCAACTGTTTTGTATCTTGAAAACGACGCACATACTCGCGCAATTTGTCCTGTGCGGGACCGCGTCCCAACGGTGGCGAGATCATAATCAGGTGGCTGAACACCGCCGGATTCATCAGCGCGGCATGGGCGGCGGCAATCGCGCCGACACCAACGCCACCGATGCCGAGATTCGCACTGTCGATGCGGTAGTGCGTCTGCACGAAGGGCAGTAGTTCGGTCAAAATCGACTGGTAATGCGTGTCGTTGCTAACATACGCTTTGATGCGGTCGCGCTGGTCGCCGCTTTGCTGCATGGCGATAACGACCGGTTCCATCTGGTCATGCTTGATGAGCGTATCTGCGATAAACGGCACCTGCAACGGACCCACACACCACTGTCCGTCTTGCAAGATCATAAGCGGGTAAGTCTGGTTCGACTCTTCGTAGCCGGGGGGCGTATACACCCACAACTTGCGCCCGACAAATTTGAGCAGGGCGCTGTTGGTGTTGTGCTCAAACACACGCCCGCGCTGGACTTTTTGCATCTTCGACCAGTCGGGGAAGGGACGGGCAGCATCCATGCGCAACACGCTGACACTGGTCTGTGCGGTGTGCATCCGGCGCGGATTGTGCGGGTCCGGTCGCCAGTGATTGGCTACGCGGGCGACGATGTCCGTCTCCTCTGCAATGGGTGTCATGGGGTCATTGACGGCGATCAGATAGTCGAGCAGGTCATCCGACTCGAAATCGAGTGTCACATACCACAGATTCGTACCGTCCAATTTGGTCATGGGCGCGAAGGGTGGATCTCCCGGCAGGGTGTCGAGGTTGACGGCGACATTCTCCGTCCCCATCGCAGTGTGGATGAAGGTTGCCTTTTTGCCCTCGGCCCAGGGCCAATCGGGGTGTTCGCGCAAGAGTTGGTCAACCATGCCCTGACGCTGCTCCGCCGGTTTTTCCAGCGTATCACCCAAAAACGCCTCGAAGGTTTCCCACTGGGGCATCTTCTTCTCTCCCTGAATGTCCGGCGATTCATAAGTTGCGCCGGTTCATCTTGCATACTGAACTGATAAGGGCATTGCACAGGTATTTTAACACTACCGCGCCGATTGTGCAGGTGATGAGGATAAAGGCCCAGAATACGAAAGAAATACGAAAGAAAAAGGATAAAGGTAAAATGCAAAGACGCGAAGTGATCTTGCATTATAGTTTTTTATTTCGCCTGTTTGTTCTAAAAGTGGCGGAGCGCGGCATCGCGGCATATAATCAAGTGGTTATTTAA
>DAOTXA010000544.1:0-3499 GCA_034435595.1 Anaerolineae bacterium
TCCGGTGTTCTATGAGGGCGATAAGATCGAACTCGTGCGCAACCTCAACGCCCGCGTCCGGCAGGGCCAACGTCTCGATTGGTCGCATTACGAACTGCTAACGCGCCTGCTGGGTGGGCACGCCGGTCTGCTGCGGACCGGGCTGCTGGTGCTGGACGACCTCCTGCGTGAGCAGCAGCAACAACCGGCGCGGCAACTGGGCGAACGTTTTCCACAGCGCTTGCTGCAAAACCGCGACATCCAGCATGAATGCGCCATCATGCTGCGCAGTTGCACCCCCGACGAACAGGATACACTGGCGTCGATTGCCGACCGCACGCAGGGTTTATATCCGGCAGAACAGACCGACATCTCGGCGCGGACGCTGTTCGACAAAGGCTTGCTATCCCGCGTAGATGCGCAGGGGTCACTGCATATCACGCCCGAAGTCTTCCGGCTGTACATGGCGAACCGGGCATTTTACGAGAGCAGCCGCTCTGCCTACCAGTCACCCGCCAATCCACGTCCGAACGGGCCGGATATTCGCAACGCCGTACCGCCGCCGGGGACGCCGTCTTAGCAAATGTGCGCGACTCGTAGCGGGCGTCATGCTTGACACTCGCTTATGTTAGTGCGACCTGATGCGCGTGACGGACGAAATCCAGATTGAGCAGATGTGACAGCACCGGTTCCGGCATCGGCGCGTCAAGCGTGAGGACTGTAAGCGTCTGCCCGCCCGGTTCGGCGCGTCCGGTGTGCCACGAGGCAATATTGACCGCGTTTTCCGCCATTAGCGTGCCGATGCGCCCGATGACACCCGGCTGGTCATAGCTGCCCATAACGAGCAAGTGCCCCTGCGGGACGAAGTTCATCTGGTACTGGTTGATCTGCACGACATGCGGTGTCTTGCGATCTAACAGCGTGCCCGCCATGACGATGTCCTCGCCATCTGCCAGCGTCACCTGTACAGAGAGCAAATTGGCGTAACTATCCGCGGTAGGCAAATGCTTGACCTGTGCAATTTGCATCCCGCGCTCCGCAGCCAGCAGCGGCGCATTGATATAGCTGACCGTGTCTCCGAGGATGGGCGTCAAAATCCCCTTAAGCAAAGCCACCGTCACCGGCTTGATCATGCCCTGCATATCTTCACCGCGCAATTCGACCGCCACGCGGGTGATAGCGGTCCGCGCCAGCACATGCAATAGCGACCCCATGCGCTCGCCCAGCGCCAGATAGGGCTGCACCGTCTCAAAATCCACCCCCGGCACGAAGGGCATATTCACCGCATTGCGATAATCGGTCCCACGCAGCGCGTCAAGCACCTGCTGCACGATCTGAATGCTGAGGTCTTGCGAGGCTTCAACGGTGTTGTCGCCGATGTGCGGCGTATGGATCACGTTATCAAGGCCGACCAGCGGACTGTGATACGGTGGTTCCTCGGCAAAGACATCGATACCGGCCCCGCCCAGATGCCCGGACTTAATCGCCTCTGCCAGTGCCGCCTCATCGATTGTCGCCGGGTCCCCGGTATTGATGATACGCGCTCCCGGTTTCATCTGCGCGATACGCTCTGCGTTTAATAAGTCGGCGGATTCAGCAGTAGCGGGCGCGTGCAGGCTGACGAAATCGCTGCGTTCGAGCAGTTCGCGCAGACCCACCAGGAACAAGCGCTCATTGCCGATGGCGTCCTCACGCATATAAGGATCATACGCCAGGACAGTCATGCCGAAGGCGAAGGCCCGTTGTGCGACGGCCTGCCCCACGCGACCGAGTCCGATAAGACCCAGTGTCTTACCGTCCAACTGCGTCCCGGCCTGACGGCGGCGATCCATCAACCAGAAGCCGTCCTTCATGCCGTTGTGTGCCTGCACGATGCGCCGACTGAGCACCAGCATCAGCGCGAGGGTGAGTTCTCCGGCAGCGACGGCAGTTGTCCCCGGCGTATTCATGACAATGACGCCGCGTGAGGTTGCCGCATCTACGTCTACGCCACTCAGTCCGGCAGTCGGTCGGGCGATTAGCTTGATGCCGGGGGCGGCGTCCAGCAGATCGGCGTCGATGGGTACGTCGTCGCGGACGATAAGTGCGTGTGTGTCTGCGATATGTTTGCGAATGGCGCTGACGGTCGGCGCGATGGTGGTCACCTGCACATCTTCGGCGGCGTCCAGCAGGTCCGTAGCTTCTTCGGTCAGATCAGTGGCGATCAGAATATTGTACATGCGGATGTGTGTCACCCATTGCTGTTATCTGGTAAACGCATTGGGGGCAAGTAGACCGCAAGGCGGAACGGGTTGCAAGGGGAAGATGAGCAGCGTCCGGCGCATTCGCGCCATTCTTGCCGCCCGCTTATCCAAACATTTCACAATTGGAGTCGTAGTCACGCGATAAAGCAAAACCCTCTTCTTGCGAAGAGGGCCGGGTTCGATGGTGTCGCGTTACGCCTTGTGCGGCGCTAGTGCGGCGATCACGCGTTCCAGGCGCTGACGGGCCTGCGTGCCGACCTCGTTGAGCGCGGGTTTATTGTCGGCGTAGTCAAGCATAGATAGCGGGTCCACAATGCTAACGACGGTTCCGGGCGGTTCCCGATCTTCGTAGACGATGACGTTACACGGCAGCAGCAGCCCGATATCCGGCTCGGCCTGAATCGCCTGATGCGCCAGCGGCGGATTGCACGCGCCCAGAATGACGTACTGATCAATTTCTGCGCCCAATTTTTGCTTGAGCGTACCCTGCACATCAATTTGTGTCAGAATGCCAAAGCCCTCTTCCTTGAGTGCGGCAGCGGTGACTTCAACGGCCTCATTGAAAGGCAGGCTCAACCGCACCTTCATCCCCATTTTGATCTGTTCAAACATACGAAAATCCTCTCTTAAAGATACTGTTGGAAAGGTTCGGTGTCATTTACTTTCTATTAGACGACAGAGTCGGCGTATATCTTCCGTCTAACCTGTCCTATTTCGGTATGACGTTTGTCATTTTATCCGGTGTAAACCGCTGACAGTGAACCCTATTTGCGTTATAATTCACATTAAATTTTGACCAGGCTAAAAAATTTATTTGTAGATAATAAATATTGATCCGCACGCTACAAAAGGAAAGATGGGAATGGTTGACGCACTGGCAGACCTTTCACCGATTGTGCAGGCGTTGCTGGCGACCTTGTTCACATGGGGCGTCACGGCGCTGGGCGCGGCGACGGTGTTCACGACACGTACCATCAGCCAGAAGATGCTGGACTGGTTGCTGGGCTTTGCCGGGGGCGTGATGATTGCCGCCAGCTTCTGGTCCTTGTTGAATCCAGCCATCGAATTGGCTGAACAACAGGGGGTCACGCCCTGGGTTCCACCACTGGTGGGATTTTTACTGGGCGGCCTCGCCCTGCGCGGTGTCGACATGGTCTTGCCGCATTTGCACCTGCGTGCCCCCATCGAAGAAGCCGAGGGCATCAAAACGACGTGGCAGCGTTCGGTGCTGCTCGTCACCGCGATCACCATGCACAACATTCCCGAAGGGTTGGCGG
>DAOTXA010000545.1:0-2136 GCA_034435595.1 Anaerolineae bacterium
CGGAATGGTGCTCAAGGATATGCTGGCGCGGGTCTTGGGTGATCTGATCTTCCTGACGCCCTGGACGCTGCCGGATGCCATTAGCCTGACGCTGGCGGGAAATCCGCTGCCGGGCATGATGCAGACCACACTCATCGCGGTTCCTGCGCTGACGCTGCTCTGCCTGGGCGTGATGTTCTGGCGGTTCCGGCGGCAGGAACTTTAGCGCAGCGTCAGGAACTTCAGCAAATGTAACGTAGGGTTGAGACATACCTCAACCCTGCTTTGAACAAAAAACAAGGAGGTCTCTTCACAAATGGCAAATAACAACCACAAATCCCACGATCAACAGGAACAATTCGACATTGATATGGGCTTAGTGCTGGCGCTCAGTATCACCTTTGGTGCGGGGTTCGGCAACATCGTCGGGGACTTCAGCATGGGTATGGGGCTGGGCATGGGAATTGGTATGATCTACACCCTGATCCGTGAACGCATGCAACACAAACGCGGCGCGAATGTCGCGCTGACAATCATGCTAGCCGGGTTCGGTATCGCGCTGCTGCTCTGGTTCGCCACATAACACGCACACTTTCGACCGGAATACGTGCAGCAGTGCGTATCCCTACTGCTCGACCAACCCGTGCTTGAGCGCCAGTGAGACGGCTTCGGTACGGCTGGCTGCGTTGAGCTTGGATAGAATCGTGCTGACGTGAAACTTGGCGGTCGATAGGCTGATTTCCAGCGATTGCGCGATCTGCTGGTTCGTCTGCCCTTCGACTAGCAGAGCCAGCACTTCTAGCTCGCGCTCGGTCAAATCGGCACCGAGTTTGGGCGGGCGCACGCTGGCCTGGATCAGAGATTGTGCCGCTTCCGGGGCCAGCGTCGATTTGCCAACATGAGCGTTACGAATCGCCTCTTGAAGTTGGTTCGCCGGGATGCTCTTCAGGAGATAGCCGATCATACCGGCTGCCAGCGCGGCCTGGATGCGCTCGTCTTCGCTGAAGCTCGTCAGGGCGATGATCTGCGTCTGTGGGCAGTGTTCGCGGATGCGTTTCGTCGCGGAAATGCCGTCCATCTTCGGCATTTCCAGGTCCATCAACACCACATCCGGGCAGGTCTCCGTGCAGAACGTGACGGCATAATCGCCATCGGACGCCTGCCCGATGAGTTCCATATCAGGCGCGGTTTTCAACATCGCCGTCAATCCCTCGCGTACCATTTCATGATCGTCTACCACCAGGACGCTAATTGTTTCGCTCATGTCGCCTCCAAATGATCTGTATATCCGTGCCTTCACCGGGATGCGTATCCAGGAAGAAGGTCGCGCCGATTGACGCCGCCCGTTCTTGCATAATCTGCATACCGAAATGCCCGACCTTGACCGTTGCAGGATTGAAGCCGCAACCGTCATCCAATACTTGCAGCGTAATCGTGCGTTCATCGCAGCGCAAACTGATGAAGGCGTTCTCGGCACCGGCATGTTTTATGATGTTGTTCAGCGATTCCTGCGCCACGCGATAGACAACGATTTTCACGTCGTCGGGCAATTCACAGGCGACCGGCACCCTGAGATCAATTTTGACCTTACTGCGTCCCTGGGCCGCATCGATCAACTGCCGCAGCAGCGTCCTCATATCGGTTTCGATCAGCCGCGCCGGTCGCAGTTCGATAAGCAACGAGCGCATTTCCGCCAGTGCGCCACGAGTCAACTGGCCCAGGCGGTCGAGCTGCTGCTGTGCATCAGCCCGGTCAATGTCCCACAAATCAGGTAGGGTGTCGGCGATCATACTGGCAGAGAACAGGGTTTGCGTCACGGCATCGTGCAGATCACGCGCCAGGCGATTACGTTCCTCAACAACCGCCGCCTCACGGATACGTTCACGCAGACGTGCGTTCTCGATCACCAGCGCTGCCTGACCGGCGAATGCGACAGCCAGGGCGATTACATCATCGCTGAAGTTATGGCTATCGACATAGTACAGCGTGATCGCGCCGAAGATACTTTCCCGCGCTCGTACCGGGACGGATAAGACTGCATTATAATCCATCTTGAGTCGTTCCAGCGCATCAATCCAGCCGGGGGGCATATCCGGCTCGCGCAGATAGCGTTCCAGCAGGTCGTTAGCGGCGTCCATATCGGGTAAAGACACCGGC
>DAOTXA010000546.1:0-2508 GCA_034435595.1 Anaerolineae bacterium
AGCATGATGGCAAGCGAGGCCGCCAAACGCGCCATCGCCGATGCCGGCATTGACCCGGCGCAAATCGGCGTCGTTATCTCTCACGGTAGCGAACACAAGGATCACGTGGTCTGGAACGCGGCAGGCAAAATTCAGCACAATGTCGGCGCGATCAACGCCTACGGCTTTGAAGTGTATGCGCTGTGCGCGGGTGCGCCGATTGCCCTCAACGTCGCACGCGGGCTGATGCTGGGCGATCCCACGCTGGAATATGTGCTACTCGCCGCTGCCAGCCGTGAGAACGATCTCGTCAACATGGCGAATGAGCGCACGCGCTTCATGTTCAACTTCGGCGCGGGGGCGTCGGCGTTTGTCCTCAAGCGCGGCGCGACCAGGAATCGCATTCTGGGGATGTCCGGTATCACGGATGGCGCACTCAGCGAAACAGTGATCTTGACCGACGATTCCGTACCCGCTGGCGAATCGCCGACTGTGGGCGATGTGCACGGACGCCTGGACGTGACCGACCCCGCGTTTATGTCCGAGCGTCTCGGAGAAAGCTCGCTGCCCAACTTCCTGCGCGTAATGCGGGAAGCGGTCGAAAAATCCGGGCATACGCTGGCGGACGTAAACTTCCTCGGCTTGACGCACATGAAGCGCTCGTTCTTCATGCAGATTTTGCACGAAATCGGCCTCAACGAAGATCAAGCCGTCTATCTGCAAGATCACGGGCATATGCAAAGCGTCGATCAGGGCATGGCGATTCAGTTGGGACTGCAACAGGGCAAGATCAAAGACGGCGACTTACTGCTGCTGGTCGGCGCGGGGGTCGGCTACACATGGAGCGCTGTCGCGGTCCAGTGGGGGGAGAAAAGTTAAAGATTCAACGCCAAGGCGCAGGTATTTATTCACCTTGTCGTGAAATTGATCTACAACGGACGCCCAAACTACGACAAAACCCATGTGGTGTAGGGACGTGCTACAGCACGTCCGCCAGAAGTAGATACAGGCGCAGAGACGCAAAGAATCGTACAGAACTATAGCGGGTTGTAGGGGCGACCTATTAGGTCGCCCCTACCGGACAGATAGAATATTCAATTTGAGAAAGCACTCTTTTTATGCACACACAAAAATCATTTTATGTCACCGACATTCTTCAGCGCCGCGCCGAACTCTCGCCGGAACGAGTCGCGCTGTCGTGTACCATCACCGGGCGGGAAATCACCTACGCGCAGTGGAACACGCAGGCGATTCAAACGGCGAATTTCCTGCACGCGCTTGGTATTGGCAAAGGCGACCGTGTGGCGGTCTATGCGGCGAACAGCGTCGAGTATCTGGACGTGTGGATGGCCTGCGGCAAGATCGGCGCGATCCTGCAAAATCTCAACTGGCGGCTGACCGCGAGCGAACTGCAAACGCTCGTGCTGGATGCCGCGCCGAAGGTGTTGATCTACTCGGCAGATTTCGCCGCCGAAGTCGATGCCATGCGCCCGCATCTACCCAGCGTGCGCCACTACGTCGCCTTTGACGATCCCGCACAACCGGGCGACAAGGCGTTTAGTCTGCGCGACGAACAGCATACGCATCTGCACGCACAACCCGATCTGCACCCGGACGACGCATGGGTGATCTGCTACACGGGCGGAACCACCGGACTCCCTAAAGGCGCGATTCTGACGCACGCCAACATGACGTGGAACGCAGTCAACACGATCACCAGTTGGGGACTCGACCAGAACGACGTGGCGATTTTGAACGCGCCGCTATTTCATACCGGCGGCTTGAACGTGTTCACGTTGCCGCTAATCCACGCCGGGGGACGCAGTATCGTCTGTAAAGGCTTTGACACCGATCAGGTATTCGACCTCGTGAAATCCGGCGGCGTAACCGTGTTCTTCGGCGTGCCGACGATGTTTATTATGATGCAGGGTCACGCCCGCTGGGAAGAAGCCGACTTCTCGCGCCTGAAGATTGTCATCAGCGGCGGTGCGCCGTGTCCGCTGCCTGTGTTCGAGAAGTTTTGGGCGAAGGAGGTGGATTTCAAGACCGGCTACGGCCTCACCGAAGCGGGACCGAACACGTTCTGGCTGCCCCCGGCGGATGTGCGGCGCAAACCGGGCGCGGTCGGCAAGCCGCTGATTCACATTGACGTGCGTGTGATCGACGCGGACGGGGCCGAGTGCCCACCTGATCAAGCGGGCGAACTGGTCATTCGCGGTGGACATGTGACGCCCGGTTACTGGAACAATTCACAGGCGACACAGAAAGCCATCCGCGACGGCTGGCTGCATACGGGCGATCTCGCCGTCCGCGATGACGAAGGCTACTATACAATTGTCGGACGTCTGAAAGATATGATTATCAGCGGTGGCGAGAACATCTATCCGGCAGAAGTCGAAAGCGTCATACACGCCCATGACGCCGTATCCGAAGCGGCACTGATTGGCATCCCCGACGAAAAATGGGGCGAGGTCGGCTGTGCGGTGGTGGTCGTCAAACCGGGCGCACTGCTCCCGGCGGATGATTTAC
>DAOTXA010000547.1:0-2497 GCA_034435595.1 Anaerolineae bacterium
CATCTAGCTGATAGATTGTAACGTTGTTGGTGATTTCGCCACGTGTCATGGTGACTGGATCAAGTGCCCCTTGTACCCCATCAATTCCAGAAACGCCCGCGAGGTTGGTGATGAGTTCGCCCGATTGACTCAGCGCTTCTGCCAGCAGGAATACGCTGTCATAGCTTGCTGCCTCAATCGGTCCGGGTACGGTGCCGTATCCACGCACAAAATTATTCAAGAACGTGTTGCTAAAGGGATTGGTAGAACTGAACGCCCATGTTGTTGTACCGAGGATGCCGCGTAACTCTTCAAAAGCGATATTGTCGTTGAATCGCGGATCAAGCGCTTGATTGTAGGCGAATGAACCGACAAAACCCGCGTTCCTCAGGCCTGTGTAAAAGGTGGCTGCAAGCTCAGGGGGGCCATATGTCACTACAACTGGAGCACCAGAGTTAATTACTTGTGTGACAAGGTCATTGATGGTGTTGTTCTCATCCAGAAGAAGTGTTTGCTCCTGCGGTCGTGTGGGTAGCTGTCCTAGCGCAATTGAGAAGCCTACCCGGCTGGCGGTGCTGTTTCGGTCGAGTTGTACAGTCATAATTTGACTGATATCGAGTTCGGAAACCAGGTAATCTGCAAGGGCGGCTCCCTGCCAGCGTTCTGCAGCACGTGTGCGGAACAGAAATCCAGTCGAGTCTGATGCAATGATCGTATCGCCAATTGCCGGTGTCAACACGGGAACGCGTAATCCCTGCAATTGTGGGAGGCTGCTTAAAACCATTTCGCTGGTTTCTGGCCCGAGAACTGCGACGACGCCTGCCTGTTGCAACGCAGTAATTGGTTCAGACAATGTGCTGTCATTTTCAATTGTCTCTACGATGAGTTCTAATCGAAAGCTCGCACCGTTTGAGTCAACGATGCCGCCGCCTTCATTGATTTGCGCGACTGCGAGCCGCGCTCCGTTTGCGATTGGACCAAGTGGCGTATCCAACACGCCGATGCGGAAAACGGGTTGGCTTTGCGCCTGCAAAATTCCTCCAAGGGAAAGCAGTAGCATCAGCGCAAACGCCCATAAGAAGGAAGAAGACTTGGATAATCTCATGTCACCTCTTTTCATGTTGGCTATGAATTCATATATTGATGTGTCTAATCTCTATTGTGTTCGATTCGTGGTCGTTTTGCTAATTCTGGTAGTACGCTCGCCAAATCTACGCGAATTTAGCTCGATTTTCAAACTGATTTGTGGGGCTTTTTGCTTTGATCTCGTAACCAGCCTGCTTGACAAGCAAATAAAACGCTTGTTATGCTGTGTTTCGATTAAGGCATCCGTTCTGCAGAAACGTTACCTCAATTGAGCGATAATGGATATTGGCTGGGATTCAGCCTGATACCGGGCATTGGACCAAAGCGCATCATACAACTGCGTGATTATTTCGGGGATATTGCCTCGGCGTGGCTTGCATCAGAATCTGACTTGCGTCAGTTTGGATTTTCCGAGCGATTGTGTCACACATTTCTTGATCACCGTCAACGGCTCAATCTGGCCCAGGAAGTTGAAAAAGTCACTCGGATGAATGTGTCGTTGATTACACTGGGTGATGACAAATATCCCGCATCGTTACGTGAGATTGACGATCCACCACCAGTTTTATACGTTCGTGGAAGCATGGTAGAACAGGATCGTAGATCGCTCGCGGTGGTTGGAACACGTAAACCGACGCGCTACGGGCATGATGCGGCACATGATCTATCGTATCGTCTGGCTTCTCAAGGCGTCACGATCATTAGTGGACTTGCGCTGGGGATTGATAGTGCAGCCCATCGCGGTGCAATTGAGGGTGGGGGGCGAACGATTGCGGTCTTGGGATGTGGGATTGATATGGTGTATCCGCGAGAAAATTATGCGCTGGCGCAGCAAGTCAGCACATGTGGGGCAGTATTAAGCGAGTTTTCGTTGGGCACACGCCCTCTGGCGGGCAATTTCCCTCGTAGGAATCGTATTTTGAGTGGCTTGGCTTTAGGCGTACTGGTGGTAGAAGCGCCGGAAAGCAGTGGCGCATTGATCACTGCTTCACAAGCTGCCGAGCAGGGTCGTGAAGTATTCGCGGTTCCGGCAAACATCTATAATCAAACCGGACAAGGTTGCAATCGTCTGCTGCAAGATGGTGCGAAACTTGTGATGTCGGAAAAAGATGTGCTGGAAGAACTCGATATTGCCTACGAGCATACTCGGATTCGTGATGTTGCTGAAGAAATTGTTGCCACAGATGTTGTTGAAGACAAGATTCTGGCTTTGCTGGATACTGAACCCATTCATGTAGATGATCTGGTGCGGCTTTCTGGTCTATCAACCGCAGAGGTAACCAGTACGTTGACCCTATTAGAATTGAAGGGGCTTGCAAAATCAGCCGGACACATGCAATACTGCCGCACGTATTCACCCAGGTAAGTAGTGACTTCTTCACCATTCAATTAGCGCACTTATCTCAGGAGCTATTTAGATGACCGATCATTA
>DAOTXA010000548.1:0-10282 GCA_034435595.1 Anaerolineae bacterium
GTCCTCGCATGAATGGCTGGAATACACGCAGCGCCATCTGGACGCCTTAGCCTGCGAAACCTGCCATATCCCGACCGTGTACGCGCCTGCGCTGCAAACTGTTGACTGGACGGTTCTCACGACGAATGGTGAACCGCGCATGACCTATCGCGGCATACAGGAGTCGGTACAACCCGCACTGATTACCGGGTACGAACCCATTCTCTTGGCAGATGCTGACGATCGTCTCGCGCCGTACAATATCGTCAGCGGATGGTATTGGATATACGGCGACCCCGCGCAGCCCGTCCCCCGTGAGATGCTGGAAGCCATCTACTTTGAAGATGGCGGAAACAGCGTATACGCAAACGCCATCATCAACGCTTTCGACACCAATAGTGACGGCGAACTCAACGACACAGAACTTATTATCGACAGCGACGAAAAGACTGCCTTCATCGCCGGACGCCTGACCGATCTCGGCCTGAATAATGTGCGCATCGCCGCCGATTCTGAAGCATATCCGCTGCATCACAACGTCACGCAGGGCGAATGGGCCACCCGCAACTGCGCGGATTGTCATACGGGCGAATCGCGCCTTAATCGGACTTTACTGATTTCCGGGCAAACACCCGGTGGCGTGCAACCGGACCTCATCAGCGCCAACCTCAACGGCACAATTGACGCCAATGGTGACAGCGGTTTGTCCTTCACAGCGTCGCTGAATGTGGGTGAAACCGGGTTATACGTACTTGGTCATCATGGTACGCCACTGGTCGATATCCTCGGCACACTGATCTTCATCGGGTCGGTGTTAGGGGTCAGTATCCATGCGGGGCTGCGTTTACTCTCTACACGCCGGATGCCGGAACCAACTGAGCCGGAACTAAAAGACCTGTACATGTACAGCATCTATGAGCGGCAATGGCATTGGCTGCAAACCGTTGCCATCTTTGGGTTGATCTTCACCGGGTTGGTTATTCACAGGCCTGACTCCTTTACGATGTTCAGCTTTCGGGGCGTGGTGCTAGTCCATAATGCGCTGGCGCTAATCCTTGTGATTAATGCGGCACTAGCGGCCTTTTACCACCTGGTCAGTGGGGAGATTCGTCAGTTCTTACCGGAACCGCGTGGCTTTTTTGGACAGATGTTCGCGCAGGTCCGCTACTACGCCTATGGCATCTTTCGGGACGAACCACATCCCTTTGAAAAGACGCGCCACCGCAAGATGAACCCCATCCAACAGGTGACCTATTTCGGTCTGCTAAACGTGCTTCTACCTTTACAGGTCATCACCGGGGCGCTGATGTGGGGGGCGCAGCGCTTCCCCGAAATCACCAATTTTGTGGGTGGCCTGCCTCTGCTTGGACCCGTTCATACCCTCGGATCGTGGCTGCTGGCGACCTTCATCGTCGTCCACGTGTACATGACTACTACCGGGCACGCACCGCTGGCGAATCTACGTGCCATGATCTTCGGCTGGGATGAAGTCGAGGTCCATGCACCTGTGACGGGGGACTAATAAGAAAATAATCATCGTAGTGGGTGCATTCTTGCGCCTCACAGAGAAACTACGAATACGAAATGAGCTTAATGGTTGCGAAAGGATACTCTCATGGCTGTAGGGAACTCAGCATTCGACAAAAATGGAATGGCGGTAACAGATGAATCTGTTGTTAAAGAAACAGTGGATCGTGCAAAGCCCTTCGTCAACCCGTATTTCGGTGGCATTCTGCTTGGACTGGTGCTGTTTGGTGCTTTTTTCTTCACGGGCAGCGGATTGGGTGCATCCGGAGGGTTGAACCGCTTGCTGGTCGTCGTTGAAGACGCCGTCGCGCCGGGTCATGTGGACCGCGTTCCTTACCTGATCGACATGGCAGGTGGCGACCGCAATCCTCTGGATAGTTGGGTCGTGTTCATGACCATCGGCACGCTTGCCGGTGGGTTCGTCGCCGGATGGCGTAACGGTCGCCTGAAGTTCGAGACACATAAAGGGCCAAGCATCTCCAAAGAAACGCGTTGGGCAATGGCCTTCATCGGTGGCACGGCAATGGGCTTTGGCGCACGCATGGCACGCGGATGCACATCTGGGCAGGCGCTTTCTGGCGGGGCGGTCCTCTCAGTAGGCAGTTGGGCCTTCATGTTGGCGGTCTTCGCCGGGGCCTATGCACTGGCATTCTTCGTTCGTAAGTTGTGGCTGTAGGAGGCAACGATGGCACCTTTCCCTTTAGCACTTAGTGATCTGCTGGGCCACTGGCCTTCATATATCGTGTATGTCGTCATTGGCTTTGCCTTCGGCTACGTGCTGGAAATCTCCGGTTTCGGCAAGTCGACCAAGCTGGCAGCACAGTTCTACTTCAAAGAAATGACCGTGTTCAAAGTTATGTTCACCGCCATTGTCGTGGCGATGATCGGCGTCTTCATGGCAAGCGGCCTTGGCCTGCTCGACTATAACCTGATTTGGGTCAATCCGACCTACCTATGGCCCGGTATCGTCGGCGGGCTGATTATGGGAGCGGGCTTCATCATCGGTGGATTCTGCCCCGGTACCTCGCTGGTCAGCGCAGTTACGGGCAAACTTGACGGCATCTTCTTTGTGGCAGGTGTATTCTTCGGCATCTTCCTGTTTGGTGAGACAGTCATCCATTTCGAGGACTTCTGGTTCTCCTCATTCATGGGACGCTTCACCCTCATGGAGTTGTTCGGGGTCAGTGCGGGTGTGCTGGTCGTCGGCATTACAGTCATGGCGTTAATAGCCTTTGCGCTCTCCGAACAGGCCGAAAAATATCTGGGTGGCATCAATCCCAGTGTGTTCGGTCAGTGGCGTTATGCCACTGCTGGTGTTACCGTGTTCGTCGCGGCTGCGGTGCTAGTCATCGGTCAACCGACGAACGCCGACAAATGGAATGCCATCGCGGGTGAGCAACAACCACGCATCGAAGAGCGTGCCATCTATGCCTCACCTACGGAGATTCTCGATCTCATGGAAGATACGGCAATCACGGTGCAGATGATCGATGTGCGCAGCGAAACCGATTTCAACCTTTTCCATACGATAGACGCGGTTCATGTGCCGCTGGACGAAGTATTGGACTATGCGAGCATCGCCCTCGCCGAACCACCCAACACATTGTTTGTGGTATCAAGTAACGACGAAACATCAGCAACCGAAGCATGGCGTATCCTGATGGCGGAAAGCGTGCCTAACGTCTACGTCCTCGAAGGCGGCATGAACAACTGGCTTGATACCTTCAGTGGCACCGAATTTCAGAGCGAATTCCGTCTGGTGGATTACATACCAGATACGCTCGCCTATCAATTTGACGCGGTACTCGGTTCGCGCTATCCGGCATCCAATCCGAACCCGGATGTGTTCACGGGTGAGTACTCGCCTGTAGTCGAAATGCAGATCAAGCGTGGCCCGACCAGCGGTGGCTGCGGATAGCCGGGTATGTGCCGATTTTGCATTTACTTCGGGTTTATGTACTAGAATCCTCAGGGTGGTAACTGGTTATCAAGTTTCCGTCTTATTGACTGACGTTATGCACTTGCCATGATTTTGACTGTTTGGCTGCAGAATGAACTTTTTGAACCTTGAAAACTCGATTCTGGGCAACGAAATCACGAATTTGCGCTCGACTGTGTAACGTCAGTTATTGATTTAGTGACTATAATTTTTACTAGAATGTACTGTTCCATTCATCGTGTCCAGCAGGTCAATTCTCGTTGGATTCGTAGATCATCTGTATAATTAGTTTTCCATTTGAATGCAAGATTTGGAGATTCTGCTTATGGCATCTAGTGAGGTGAGACGAAACCAGCCTCAAGATTTGGATATGCATTTTGTGCGAGACACTTATGTCAACACAAATGCCGTGCGTCGGCGGGCGAAGACTTTGGGAAAACGTCGATCCGTCAAGAAGGATTGGCAAGCTGCATGGTTGCTTAGAGCCATTACTTGTATTGATCTGACGACGCTATCCGGGGATGATACGCCGGGAAATGTGCAACGATTAGCAGCAAAAGCGCGGCAACCCGTCCGTAAGGATATTCTAGAGGCACTTGGCGTTGCAGAAATGGGCATTACAACTGCGGCTGTGTGTGTTTACCATGCGAGGATTAAAGATGCGCTTGCGGCGTTAGCTGGGACCTCGATTCCCGTGGCGGCAGTGTCCACAGGTTTTCCCGCAGGGCAAAGTCCTTTTCGCCAACGGATCGCAGAGATTAGGGAATCGGTCGAAGCGGGAGCAGCCGAGATTGATATCGTTATTTCTCGCGAGCATGTTCTTCGTGGAAGCTGGCAGGCGCTTTACGATGAAGTGTGCGAAATGCGTCAGGCATGTGGCGAAGCTCATATGAAAACTATTCTGGCGACAGGGGAATTAGGCCCTTTATGGAACGTTGCCAGGGCTAGTAAGGTGTGTATGCTTGCGGGGGCAGATTTTATCAAAACTTCCACCGGTAAGGAATCAGTTAATGCTACTTTGGAAGTTAGCTTGGTGATGACGCGTATGATTCGCGAATATCAG
Source organism: Anaerolineae bacterium (assembly GCA_034435595.1). Classification (GTDB taxonomy): domain Bacteria; phylum Chloroflexota; class Anaerolineae; order Aggregatilineales; family Phototrophicaceae; genus JAVJSU01. Next base: position 4,509 of record DAOTXA010000548.1, read on the forward strand.
ATGTTCTCTGGCTATGAGGTTGGCTTCAAGCCTGCTGGTGGTATCCGTAAGGCCAAGCAAGCATTGGAGTGGCTCATCCTGATGAAAGAGGAGTTAGGCGACAAATGGTTGAGCGCTTCTCTGTTTCGCTTTGGTGCGAGTAGCCTTCTGGCAGATATCGAACGGCAATTGTCTCATCATGTCACTGGGAATTACGCGGCTAAACATCACATGCCAATGGGATAGGGTAGGAGACGAAACCGATGGAGATCACTGAACTCTTCAAATCAATGGAATATGGGCCAGCACCAGAGTCATCGGCTTTTGTGGATGCTTGGCTCGAATCAAATGAGCGTAAACTTACGTTATTTATTGGCAATGAATGGGTAGATGGGAACACGTCAGAATATCTTGAAGTAAGCAATCCCGCGAGTGGTGAGAAACTTGCAGATGTTGCCAATGGGTCTTCTGAAGATGTGGATCGTGCGGTAAAGGCTGCTCGTCAGGCGTTTCCTAAATGGAGTGGTCTGACTGGTCACGTTCGAGCGCGATATTTGTATGCAATCGCACGCAACATTCAGAAACATGCTCGATTGTTTGCAGTGCTTGAATCTATGGATAACGGAAAGCCAATTCGAGAGTCCAGAGATATCGACATTCCGCTCGTGGCTCGCCATTTTTACCATCACGCTGGTTGGGCGCAACTCATGTCTTCACAACTGGCAGGGTATACCCCTTTGGGTGTTGTTGGGCAGATCATACCGTGGAATTTCCCGCTTCTGATGCTCGCATGGAAGATTGCTCCGGCTTTAGCAATGGGTAACACTGTGGTTCTCAAGCCAGCTCCGTATACGCCACTTTCGGCCTTATTGTTTGCAGAGATTATTGTCGAATCTGGATTGCCTGCGGGCGTTGTTAATATTGTGCCTGGCGATGATGAAACCGGTGCCGCGATTGTCGCACATCCTGATGTAGACAAAATTGCATTTACAGGGTCGACGAATGTAGGACGTATCCTGCGGCGCGTCACTGCTGGAACGGGCAAGCGTTTATCTCTCGAGTTGGGCGGAAAATCGCCGTTTTTGGTTTTTGATAATGCTGATCAAGATGGTGCAGTTGAGGGTCTGGTTGACGCAATCTGGTTCAATCAGGGGGAAGTCTGCTGCGCTGGGTCACGCCTGCTAATTCAAGAAAACATAGCAGATGAGTTTCTTGGGCGTCTTCGTCGTCGAATGCAACAACTTAGGACGGGGGATTCGTTGGATAAAGCAGTTGATCTTGGGGCAGTGGTTGATCCGGTACAATACGAAACAATTGATCGTTGGGTGCAAATTAGTCGAGACGAAGGGGCAACGATTTTCCAACCCGACTCACCACTCCCGGCTAAGGGTTGCTATTATCCACCAACACTCATTACCGATGTGTCACCGTCATCCACTGTGGCTCAGGAGGAAATTTTTGGTCCTGTGCTAGTTGCTATGACATTTAGAACGCCTGCAGAGGCAATACAGCTTGCAAATAATACGCGATATGGCCTGGCAGCGAGCATCTGGAGTGAAAACATTGGTTTAGCACTTGAGGTTTCTCATAGAATTAAGGCGGGCACGATCTGGGTGAATTCAACGAATCTATTCGATGCTGCTTCCGGCTTTGGGGGATATCGAGAGAGTGGCTACGGACGAGAAGGAGGTAAAGAAGGTCTATTTGAGTATGTCCGTCCAGAGTGGCAGTTGCGACCCAGACCGGCATTCGAATTGAATGAAGATGAGGAAAATGACACGTTTTCGGACTGGGCAAGCAATGCTACGGTATTTTCTGGGCTTGCAACTCGCCCAGCGACAGCCAATGGGTTTCCGAAAATTGATCATACTGCCAAACTGTATATTGGTGGAAAACAGAAACGCCCGGATGGGAATTACAGTAGGGTGATTCTGAATCCTAACGGTATTGAGATTGGTCAAGTGGGTGACGGAAATCGCAAAGATATTCGCGACGCTGTTGAAGCTGCTCATGCTACGCGAGGGTGGGCAGATCGAACTGCACATAATCGTGCTCAGATTCTTTACTATATCGCCGAGAATCTGGAGAGTCGGCAGAGCGAATTTGAAAATTGTTTGATCGAAGTGATGAACTGCTCTGAAGATGAGGCACATGTGGAAGTAACGAAGTCTATTGAGCGGTTGTTCCTATATGCGGCATGGGCAGACAAATATGGGGGTACTGTTCAAGAAACCACCCTGGATGGCATTGTCGTTGCTGCGAATGATTATCTTGGAGTAATCGGTATAGCCTGTCCTGATGAGTACCCTTTGCTTGCACTTGTTTCACTTATCTCGCCTGCAATCGCACGTGGCAACTCTGTTGTCGTGATTCCTTCAGAACGATATCCGCTGTGTGCTATTCAATTCTACCAGGTGCTTGAGACCTCCGACGTGCCAGCCGGAGTGATAAATATTGTCACCGGGTCACGTGATCATCTGACAAAAACCCTTGTTGAGCATGAGGACGTGGATGCAATGTGGTATTTAGGGTCTGCCTTGGGTAGCTATTTTGTGGAAAAGAAATCTGCCGTGAATTTGAAGCGGACCATGGTGAATTACGGCGAAGTGCGAAATTGGCTGGATGACGAACAGGGGGCAGGAGAGGAATTTCTACGTGAGTCCGTTCAAGTGAAAAATATCTGGATCCCGACCGGTTTCTGAGAATAGTCAAATCTTAGTCGAGAAAGAATAGAATACGTGCTAATTGACTTTGATGATGCCTGCGCGGAACGCATCTAATAGTCGTTCAAGGTCGTGGATTTGGTCTAGAATTCGTTTTCCTTCGTCCGTATCTTGAATAAGTAGGCGCTCCGGTTTGGTTTCTAAGATTTCCAGTTTCGAGATGAGATCAACGCCGTCTTCAATAGCTTTGTCTGACGACTCAAACGGTTGGTGTGAAGCCAGTAGCAATCCATGAGAGTTGAAGATTAATGTATAGCCTGCGATCCCGGTAACCGATTGATAAGCCTTGGCAAATCCACCATCTATGACCAGCAGGCGTCCATTTGCCTTGATAGGACTCTCACCTTGCTTTACCTTGACTGGAACGTGACCATTAATAATATGACCCGTTTGCGGGTTTAGGCCAAACTCGACAAGAATCTTGCGTGCGATTTCTTCGCTGTTGCGAAGTCGATAATATGCGTTTCGTCTTTCTATATGAGTAGATTTATCGGCTATGAAGTAACGTTCAAATGTCGCCATCTTGTCTTTACCAAATAGTGGCGATTGCGCACCGCTCCACAGATACCACATGGCATCAAGGCCGTATTGTTTCTCGTCCGATCCTTCTTTGCCAAAGTACCCCTGGCGTGCCAATTGGTCTAATCGATCCATGAATGCCTTAGCGGTGTACTCCTCATCGTCTACAATAAACTTTTGAAATGACCCATTATCATTAAATGCAATGCACCCGTGGTACAAGAGATTTTCATTATTAACCAGATACATACTGCCGTTAGCGAACAGAAAACGAGCATGTTGCTGTAATCTGTGGCTCTTACTAAAGGAAAGCCGTAACCGTTCCATCACAATCTTCTCTTCTTCGGTGAGTGTGTAAGGGTCTTCAGCGTATAAAGTTGGAAAATTGTGATCTAGTAAAGGGTATGTAGTGTCGTCAATTTCAATAGTGTGCTTCGCATAGTCAATTTTATCCAGAAGTAGACGACTATCCATTTGGTAATGCTTCCGCCGTTGGATAAGTTGACCTTCAAGTTTAAGCTGTATGATTGTTATTGCTTTATGCATTTGTGCGAGCAAACGAATCTCTTGTTCTGTAAACTCGGGGTCGTTAACCTCCCTTGGCCTAAATTGTTCACAAGAATCTTGGTCATACATATTAATTGCAAAAGATGCGAGGGGAAGAAGACTAATACCATACCCAGTTTCGAGGGTATCTGTATTCGCATAGCGAAGACTAACGCGAAGGACATTAGCGATACAAGCCAAACTACCAGAAGCAGCTCCCATCCACAGGATATCGTGGTTCCCCCATTGAATATCCACGCTATGGTATTCCATCAACATATCCATAATATGTTCTGCGCCAGGTCCCCGGTCGTATATATCACCGATTACATGAAGATGAGCAACCGTGAGCTTTTGTATAAGTTCGCAAAGAATGACTATAAAATCTTTTGCAGATCGGGTACTAATTATCGAATTCACCACAGATTGATAATAACTAGTTCGTTCTTCAACATCACGATTTTCGAAAATTAGCGTTTCTACAATATCACTCACTTCGGGAGGTACATGTTGTAACACTTCCGAACGGGTATACTTCGCCGATACGTGCCTCGTCAGGCGAATTAGACGCAGAATAGTCATTCGATTCCACTCATCAATATCCGCAATTGATCGAGATGCTGTATATAGCCATTCCATTGGATAATAGATTAGAGTGGCTAATTGCCCTTTATCATTCTCAGGGAGAGTATCAAACAATTCATCAATCTTTCGCCGAATAGACCCTGATCCATTTTTCAGTACATGATGGAATGCCTCATGTGCTCCATGGATGTCGGATACAAAGTGCTCTGTACCTTTTGGAAGAACTAACCGTGAACGGAGATGGATTAATTCAGTCGTGACTGCTCGTATTGACGGATACTGTTGTGCAAGTAACTGAAGAAATGCATGCTCTCGATTTTGACGAGACATCATAGTTCATACCCTCACTAAAAGAGAATATAAAAGATACCAGGATGTTATCCTGATACCTTGTTGTATACAAAGTTATGCGTTTTCTGCTACTGTGTTTCCTTTGAACTGGTTCCACGGTTCAGGGTGCCTACAAGAGGAATCCATCGAACCAGAAAACGATGTATTGGTGTAAGCGTATAATACATCACTTGGACCACGATCAATGTTAACAAAGTGCTGCTGAACACACCGCCAACAACAACCGTACCAAGTTCCTTTGCGATAATAGCGCCTTCAGACAAACCCACAGTGAGTGGCATCAATGCAATGATTGTTGCCAGAGAGGTCATAAGAATCGGACGCAGGCGGCGTGCACCAGCCTCCATTAAAGCATCGTAGAGTTCCATACCTCGCTCAGACATATTTGAACGGACACGATCAAGCAACACAACCGCATTCGTGATGACAAGGCCTAACAACATCAAAAGACCAATCATCGCCGATATACCAAGGACGCGATCTGTCAATGTCAGTGCGATTGCTGCACCTACGGGTGCCGTGACTACACTAAAGATAATTGCTAGCCAATAGACTGGTGAGCCAAACGTAACGAATAGTATGGCAATGACGATCATTAAGGCAATTGCCATCGCAATCCCCAGGCTTTGGAATCCTTCAGTTTGAATCTCGCTTTCAAACCCCTGGCTAACTGTGATCTCTTCCGGCAAATCTGGTAAGTCTTCGATTGTGGTAATTGCTAGAGCGGTGACTCCAAGAGTGTCCTGGGTTTCCAGTTCGGCAGAATATGAGATTGCTGACTGCTGATTCACGCGGATATACGTGATTGGTCCATCTTCTGAAGTTGCACTGTCTGTCAGATTGCTAGAGACATTCGTAATGCCTTCAATGTCGTTTAAAGCTTCGATGATCCGAGCATCGTATTCAGATAAGATTTCCTGTGGGCCGGAAACAACCAAAGCGAACCCACCAAAGCCACCATCGGAAACAGATGCAGCTGACACAATTACATTTTCTTCGCCGAAAATGGCTTCTGCATCGGCGCGTAGCTCTTGTGTCCAGGTATCCAATTCCGCAGCACTGACATCAAGG
>DAOTXA010000549.1:0-6922 GCA_034435595.1 Anaerolineae bacterium
CGACTGTCGCGGGTCAAAACCCGGTTCGCGCATTGCCGAAAGCGCTGCCTCTGTGCCCGCCCAATCATCGGGGAAAATCTGCGCATCATGCACGATGAAGGCACGCGGCATTACATCCAGATTTTCATAGATTTTGATGTCGGCGCTGTAGACCCGGTTCCACCCATCAGGCGTCAGTTGGATAAAGTTCCCGGTGCGGTCATCGACCAGCGAAACCGCATGAATGACGACATTTTCACCTGCAATATCGAGTTCTTCCGGGGAGAAGGGGGCGGCCTCAAAGTTATATCGTGCCAGTAACAGGCCGTTGAGGTCAACAGGCGTGTTTGTGGATGCAAGGCCGTCCATCGTAGGGGCACGACATGTCGCGCCTGAATTCTCATCGAAACATGCGTAAATCACCTGCACGCTCGTCGAGACAAATGCACGCGGGTTGGCGTAGGTGGTGGATTCACCATCCGTCAGCACCACGGGCAATCCGGTATCGAAGAATACGCCTTCGTGTACGAGGTCAAACACCTTATCCATCACCAGATAGCGTGTGTTGGTTAAATCCAACCAGCGATCATCCGGCAGACACGCGCCGCGACATTCAGGCCGCGCCAGCACCTCGCGCAGGCGACCATCTACGGTGCGTAGAATGCCATCGGGCAGCATCAGCGAGGTAAAGGCGGTGTAGTATTGTGTCGCCAGCAGACCACCGCCCGCGCCGTCAATCGTGGGTACATCCCATGTCAGCGGTAGATTGGGCGCGAGAATCTCCTGCATTTTGAAGGCGGTAAAGCCGATGTCGGCAGCGCGATCGGTATAGCCGAGGTTGCGCCAGCGTTCGGCATAGAAATCCCGGTCACCGGGATCAAAGCGTAAATCACTGATTGCGAGGAAGCGTCCCGGCGGTGTTTCATCTTCAGTATAGACCGCCAGCGTGCGACCGCCGAAGCGCATGTCAGTATAGGCGGCGGGTTCCTGCGTGTCGTTGAGCGGCAAAATCATGGACGCAGCAAACAATTCTAAGGCGATGAATACGATGATGATCACCCGACCGGACACGGTATACCGTGTCCCTACCACCCACACCGCGACCAGCCCCGCCGCCGCGACCACCCACCCGATCCATGTTTGCGCGGTCGGCGATGCGAAACTGTCGATATACAGTGGGTCGGCGCGGGTTGCCAGCAGCGACACACCTGCAAATATCGCCAATCCGCCCATCATCAGCACAACATCGCGCCGCCGGATGTCACGCGCCAGCACTCCGGCGGCCCCCCATGCCGCCAGCATTGCCATGCCAAGCGCATACAGCGCCAGCCACCGCGCCGGAACCCGAAACAAATTAAAACCGGGCAGTTCTGCCAGCAGCAAATACAGCGGATTGAATCGCCCCAACGCCAGCAAAACGCCTATAATCGCCAGCGCGAAAAAAGGCCAGCGCACACGCCCCGATCGCAGCAGACCGAGCAGCGCCAAACCGAGGCCGGTGATCCCGACATAACCGATATATTCCCCGAACAACTGCGCATCGTAGGACGGCAGTAATCCGCGCCCGACCATGAACGGTTCCAGTGAAAAAGCGGTCGCCTCCTGCACGTTAAGGCCATCAGCACGATTTGACAGCGAACTTAGTTCCTGTGCGGGGATCAACTGCGGCGCGGCAAGTATGGCAGCGAAAATCGCGGCAAGGGCGACCCATAGAACAGGTAACAATCGGCGCAGTAGAGGCGTTGTTGTGGCTTTACCTCTCCTGCCTACGGGGGAGGCCAGGAGGCGGGCACGAAGGACACCCAACACCGCCACCACCCCCAACCCTACCCCCGTGACGAACACCGTCTGCGTATGCCCGGTGAACAGTTGCATTGCCCACGCCATCGCCATCAGCGGCAGATAACGTGCGGGACGCTCTCGCACATAGGCGAATAACAGAAACAACCAGGGCATCCACGAGAGGCCCTGTAGCTGGTTGATCTGCTCGACATGCGCCAGCAGATAGCCGCCGAACCCGTACAACAGGCCGCCGGCCAGCGCCGGGACGGCATCCACCGCCAGTGATTTACGCGCCAGCAGCATCGCCCCCAGCGCCGCCCAGACCGTGTGCATCAAAATACTGATTTTGACCGCGTGTGGTGCAGACACGCCAACCGTCAGCCAGTTGAGCGGGTAGAAGGTGCCCAACTGCGGATTCGCCAGCAGCGGCGCACCCATGAAGATGTCATCCGTCCACAGCGGCAGTGTCCCGTTGGATAGCGCTGCGTCCCGCGCATCCCAGTACGGGTAGAAGTAGGCGAAAGCATCCCCACGGGCGAGGATTTGATCGGTCAGGGCCAACCGCCAGAAGATCAAAACACAGGTGAAAAGGATAAAGACGAAAGAATAAAGGCGAAGAACGCGAGGCGAACGGGAAAATTGGTTCATGGGGTCACCTCGCCGCGACGCTTTAAATAGGGTGTTTCTCCCGCCCTGTCTACGGGGAGGGCCGGGGAGGGGTCAAGTCGTGAACGCATAATCTGGTTCAAGTGGTTAGCCAATAAACGGAGATACAGCAAGCATCAACGATTCGATACCGCCATCAGTGCCTTGCGCGTGCCGATGGCGGTCAGCGCCTCAACCGCCGCCGAACGAACGCCCGCGTCCTCGTCTTCCAGACAGGCGATGAGCGGATCAACCGCCTTCTGAGCGGACATCGCACCGAGTCCCTGCGCGGCGGGGATGCGCACCCATGCGCTATCGTCGGCGAGCGCGGCGATCAGGGCGTCGGTCGCTATTTTGCCGCCAATTTGCCCCAGAGCGCGGGCCGCCCCCTCACGGGCGTTGACATCGCCGTGTTCCAGTGTATCCACCAGCCCGTGAATGGCTGCCTGCCCCCCACGCACCAACCCGGCAATAACCGCCTCGCGTACATCGCTGTCAGGATCGTTGAGCAGGGGCAGCAGCGCAAAGATGAGCCGCTGTGCGGTGTCATCCGATGCGTCCTTGAGAAGTTCTTCGACTGCCGCCAGCCGTATCCGCCATTCTTTCGAGCGCAGGTCAGAAAGCAAATCTGCGGGGGCGTCTTGCGGCATTACAGGTTCTGGCGCAGACGGCGCAGACGGCGCTGATGTGCGGCGTTCGGCGGTACGTTCCATGGCACGCCCGGCTTTCTGGGCGCGTTTGCGCCGTGTATTGATGTAGGCTCCGATGGCTGACAAAATACCGGCTACCAGCAGACCAACACTCAAGAATTCTCCGATTTGCACGCGACGCCCCTTTGACTCTGTTCACGCTATTGTATGATATCTGTATCACAATCGGCGCGAAAGTCCAAAAGGTCACGGCGACGGGGTAGTTCAGTTCCCGCGATGTCACCCCATTTGTGGGTGGTGCGCGGGCGTGCGGCGTGTGGTATCGTATGCGGGAAGCGTCACACAAACGATTGCCGGGAGGATGCACTCGCGCATGGCTACTTCTTCTTCGTCAGACAAAGAAACGACAAGAATCAACCCGTTTCGCGCAATGCGCCGCATGTGGAACGAGGGATCATTGGCCTATGTGATCGCCGGGTTCGCACTGGGGCTGCTGACCAATACCACACTGCAACAGTTGAACGATGCCGGAATCGTCGGTTTTCTGGGGGATTTGGTGCCGGAAGGCGTCGGCATCCTGTTTACCGTGTTGTTCTTGGATCGCCTCAACGAACTGCGCGAGGCCCAGCGCCGCATTGAAGATACGAAAGAACGCCTCATCCGCGAGGCAGGCAGCGCGTCTAACAGCGTGGCGAAAGCGGCTATTTCCGACATTTATGCACGCGGCTGGCTTAGTGGCGAAGACGGCATCCTCGGTGGACAGCGACTACACTACTCTGACCTGCGCGGCGCGAACCTGTATTACGCCAATTTGCGGCGCACCGATTTGCGAAAAGCCGATCTGGAAAGGGCCGATCTCGTTGGCGCAGATTTAACCGGGGCCGATTTGCGGGGAGCCAACCTGAAGGGCGCAAAGCTGGCGTATATCAACCCGAAAGACCCGACCGACATCCGCCGCGCCGACCTGACCGGGGTCGAATGCAGTGACGAGACGACCCTGCCCGACGGTTCGCTGTGGGGTCCGGGCTGCGAGTGGGAGCGCTTCGGCGCGTTTATTGATGCCGATCTCGCCGCACAACTGGCAGATGATTGATTAGCGTCGTGGGCTTTCTCGCGGGTTATAATCAGGTTGTAGAGTCAAATTATGATGGACGATACCTCATCGTCCAATTCGTCGCCGCGCAGACCAGCATGGATGATGTCGATTTATCGACTTAAACACGCGGCGCGACTAACCTGTGTAGGTCTGCGCAAATGTGGTGAGTTGCCCCTCGTGCAATGTGCAGTCCTGCGCGAGGGCGACCAACCATTCACGGTAGCGTAGATCAGCGGCGCGGCGCTCGTGAGGGATGGCCTCGGCGCGGTGGATTAAATCCTGTACCAATCCGCGCAACTCGGCGATGGTCGAGTTCCAGCCGTAGTAACTGCGTGCAGCGACGCTTTCAGCGTTGAAGGCGTCGAGGTCATAGTCCATATTTCCAGAGATGTGATCATCGAATTGAGAGTAACGGCGCTGCGCTTCTGCCAACCAGCCGCTGAGGTGGGCGACGGTTTCTCGTGGGGACCACACCCCGCACGCGCCGCTGGTTTCGCGCAGGTCAACCGGATAATTGCCGAGCAAATCGAACAAAGTCTCGTATACACGGCGAAAACGTGCAACGGCTTCGTCGAAGTCTTCCATTTTTGGGTTCCCCCGATGGTGGTAAATGTAGTTGTTAGTCAATGTCTGCGATCGTAACATTCTGATCAATCACTGTCAAACGGGCGGCCTGCTTGCTTTAAGCTTTTCCCGCAACATAGGCGGCGGTACAATCAAGGCTAATGAACCATCTACCAGATAGAAAGCTCAGGTCATGACCCTGCCGAACGCACAAAGCTCGTTTTGTTCCAGCCGCGCCGTTGAGGTCAATACGCCTCTGTACGGAACGGCGGGGACTTACGGTATCTACATCATCGTGGAGTGGAATCGTCAGATGGAAGGGAAGGTCGAACCGCAATTTGAATTTCAGGCATTCCCTGATGCCGACGACCGCCAGCGCTGGCGCGATCTACTGGCCTCGCTGCCCGATCCACGCTTGCAACTGGTTAAACAGCGCGGTTTTTCCACCGATCAGGACGGGGTGACTGTCTATGTCGCTGTCCCGCGTGAGGCGAACTCGTTGCTCTATGAATTTCGCATTACCGGCTACCCCGAACTACTCGACATCAACATGGCGGCCCTGCTTGCAGGTGAACTTGAATACCGCGCCAACCTGCGCGAGGACCCCGTGTATCTTGTCTGCACCCACGGACGCCGTGACCCCTGCTGTGCGCGGCGCGGCTTGCCCGTTTACAACGCACTTGCCCGTTTTGTCGGCAAGCCCTGCGTCTGGCAGACTTCGCATATCGGCGGACATCGCTACGCAGCGACCGTGCTTACCCTGCCTGATGGCATCTACTATGGTTTCGTAGGGGATAATGAAGCCCCCGTCATCGCTGAATACACCGAAGGCGGACGGGTCTTTCTGCCGCGCTATCGCGGACGCGCCGCCTACCGCAAAATCGTGCAGGCGGCGGATTATCATCTGCGCCAACACACGGGTGTGGAAACCATTGACGCCTATCGACTGCTGGAAACCGTCACCAACGACGACGGCACGCATACCTTCACCTTTGAAGATGCTGACGCGCAAACGTTCGCCGTCACTATCCGCGAGGAAGAATCCGACTATCACATCCCCTCGTCGTGCAGCAACGAAGAAGAAGGCCCGGTTACGCTGTATACACTGGTGGGAATTCAGTAGTTTGACGCCTGAAGAACACCTGCAAGCAGGCAGAAAGACAGAGTCGTAGTGACGAAAGCGCCCCGCACCCGGATGCCTTCGGGTGCGGGACTTCAGAGAGAGGGGAGGGAGGAATGCATGGGACAGTCAGAAGATGCTGTTACGCGTTTCTGATGTCACTTATTCCACTGATTTCAGTATCCCCTGTACTCATTACGGGAGTCTTGCCCGTTTCTTACGTTATATTAGAAATATTCGGCTTCTCGCTGGCAACGCCACGATCACTGTTTTATTGCCGACCGAAGTACACAATCGGCCCAGGTCTGTGAAATGTCAACACAGCCCGGTTGATTTGCTTGCAGTATAATTGAGAGGGATGAAGCGTGAACTCCAGCAGGATGTGTCTGTCGAAGCAAGAGTATATCGAAGGAAGTCAGGTGCTGGTTAAAATCGGTGAATACGCCTGTGAGGGTCATCACCAACAAAGGACAGGCACATGATCCGCTGCGGAATTGACATGATTGAATGCGGGCGTGTCGCGGACGGAATTGAACGTTCCGGCGAGCGCTTTTTGACCCGCTTCTTCACCGAAGGCGAGCGCGAGGACTGCGGCGGGCAGGCGCATCGTCTGGCGGCACGTATCGCGGCAAAGGAAGCGGTTTCCAAAGCACTTGGCACCGGGATTGGTGACGTGAAGTGGGTGGAGATTGAGGTGCGGGTGAACAATCCGCGCAAGCGCCCGGTGCTGCATCTACACGGAACTGCGGCGCGGATCGCGGGGGAACTGGGCCTTGATGAGTGGGATATCAGCCTGACGCATACGAAGGAGTACGCGTCGGCGGTCGTCGTAGCGCGGGAAAAAGCGACAGGGTAAAGATCAAAAGCAAAGCGAACCACGAAGCACGCGAAGTCGCACAATGCGAAGATCGTCGGGATTGCGCTGCGGCGCGGGGTTGTCCGGCAGGTTGATTATGCTATAATCGATGTCAACAGGTTTTGAGGAGTAGCCAAGCGGTAAGGCGCCTGACTTTGGATCAGGAGATCGTAGGTTCGAATCCTACCTCCTCAGTAGATAAAACCGACGGCTGTGTGCTGTCGGTTTTT
>DAOTXA010000550.1:0-1600 GCA_034435595.1 Anaerolineae bacterium
GAAGTGGCGGGCGCGGTGACGCTGATGTCTGTCCACGCGAGTAAGGGGCTGGAATATCCGGTGATTGCCATTGGGGATGCAGGGTCGGCGCGGGGTGGCGGGTTTCCCAAAAATCTGATTTACGATGCCGAACTTGGTTTTGGCTGTAAAGTCTTCAACATAGAGCAAAAAGAAAACAAAAAGACATATTTGGATGGTTTCGCCTATCGCCGGGTGAGCTTTATACAGGGCTTGCGCGAGGACGCGGAGAGCCTGCGTTTGCTGTATGTAGCGGCGACCCGCGCACAGGACTATCTGCTGGTGAGCGGTGGCGTTAGTGAAAGTAAGAAAAATGGCTGGTCTGTGAAGGGCTGGCTCGGCCTGCTGGTCGATGTGCTGGGCCTGCACGACTTCTTCTCGGTCGGGCAGAATGATCGCGCCTCTTTTGAGTGGGGGGCGGTCGAACTGACCATCCCCGCAAAGATGCCGCCAGATGAAGTGCTGGCGATCCGCGACGAAGCGGGTTCCGCGTGGGAACATCCGTCCGTCGCGGCGGGGAATGCATTGTACAACGCGCCTGTGCATCCGCCGAATCTGCGTGAAATCGTGGTTAACAGGGCAGATCGCATCCGGCATTTGTCGGCGACCCATATCGCCGATCTGGGTAGCGCGGAAACGGCGACCCCTGAATCACAACGACAGTTCTATCGTGATCGCTTCCGGCGGCAGGTATTGCAAGATGCGCCCGCGACCGTGGATACGGTGAGTTTGCCGTATAACCGGGCGACGGCGCGACAAATCGGTGAGATCGTGCATGAGGCGCTGCGCTGGTGGCGCTTCCCCGGTGACCCGGCGATCTCTGACGATGAGTACATGCAAGTACTGGAAAGTTATGCATGGCGACAGGGTATCACCGAAGACGCGATCTGCAAGGCGGCGGCGCGGCGGTCCTTTGATCTGCTGCGGCGCTTTATCGGCAGTCCGGCGTATCAGGCGGTGTATGATGCGCCGGAGTGCTACCGCGAACTGCCTTTCGTCTACACGCGGGATGGTCGCATCGTGCATGGCATCATCGACACGCTGTTCCGGCGTGCGGATGGCTCGTGGGTGGTGATGGACTATAAAACGAGCTATGTTCCCGGCGGCGACCGCGACCCGGCGGCATTTGCTGTTCATGCGCGGCATTATGCACTGCAACTGGGCATTTATGCCGAGGCGGTAGCTGCGCAGGTTGGTGTGATGCCAGAAACACAGATTCACTATGTTCGTTATACAGAGACGGTCACCATCCCCGAAAGTGATTGGCGTCCGGTGCTGGATCGCAGCCTGTTCGAACGGATTGAGGCGGTCGTTTAGCCTACGCTCATTAAACGGTCACTTGCTGCATGGTCTGACACTGGTATAGTCTGTCCAATGTGTCTGGCATATGGACAGGATGAGGACATGCTGCAACGTCAATTACCGTACTGGGCGCGGCTGGAAAACCCGGTGCTGCGCCAGTCGTTGAATGTCCGCGACGGTGAAAAACGAACGCCCTATTTGCGGGTGTTTTTGTCAGCACTGCTGGTCGCGGTGATGATCGCGGCGGGTGTCGTCATCGGCAGCAATGTATTTGAGGTCG
>DAOTXA010000551.1:0-8108 GCA_034435595.1 Anaerolineae bacterium
CGCTGGCTGGCCTGGTTGGTGGTGTGGCGATTGGCTATTTCACCGAATACTTCACGGCAGATACATATTCGCCGACGCAGCGCCTGTCCGAAAGCGCAACGGGTGGTGCCGGTATCGTCATCATTCAAGGTCTGGCTCTGGGTATGTTCAGTACTCTGGCTCCGGTGTTGGTCGTTATTGTGGTGACGCTGGTTGCCATTGAAGCGACCGGCCTCTATGGGGTCGCGGTCGCAGCGGTTGGTATGCTATCTACGCTTGGCATCACACTGGCGACAGACGCCTATGGACCTGTGGCAGACAACGCAGGCGGTATCGCAGAGATGAGCGACCTTGATGAATCTGTGCGTGAGCGCACCGACGCGCTCGACAGCCTGGGTAACACTACTGCGGCGACAGGTAAGGGCTTTGCCATCGGCTCGGCGGCGATGACGGCGCTGGCACTGACGGCTGCGTTTATCACGGCGGTCAAGGGTGGTGATGCTGCCGCGACGTTTACGTTTGCGGAAGTGATTGTTGAACCGAAGCTGATTACCGGTCTGTTCCTCGGTGCGCTGCTGCCTTACGTCTTCAGTGCGTTGACCATGCTGGCAGTTGGTCGTGCGGCGCAGGAAATCGTCGAAGAAGTGCGTCGCCAGTTCAAAGAAATTCCCGGCATCATGGAAGGCACGAGTGAGCCGGATTACGAGCGTTGCGTCGGCATCAGCACTGATAGCGCCATTCGTGAGATGCTTGCACCCGGTATCATCGCCGTTGCCGTCCCGGTGTTGATTGCTGTTTTGACCGCGATTGGTCAGGGCAATGTGATCGGCGACTATATTGGTTCGGAAACGCTGGTCGGCGTGCTGCTCGGTTCGCTGGTATCCGCGTTTATGCTCGCCGTGATGATGGCGAATGCCGGTGGTGCGTGGGATAATGCCAAGAAGTACATCGAAGCCGGTCACTATGGCGGCAAGGGTTCAGAAGCGCATAAGGCTGCTGTTGTCGGTGACACCGTTGGTGACCCCTTCAAGGATACGTCCGGTCCCTCTTTGAATATCCTGCTTAAGCTGCTGGCGATTGTCTCGCTGGTGATCGCACCTTTGATCGCCTCTGCGATTGAGACGGATGCCGCGACCATCGACGGTTCCCCGGCTCCTGCGATTGAAGAAGTCGTCGGTGAAGAGGAAGTGGCTGACGAAGATGGCGGCGCAGGTGCAGAAGCCGAAGCCGCTGAAGAAGCAGGTGAATCCGCTGGCGAGAGCAATGAAGCGGATGCCGAAGCCACCGAAGAGGCTGCCGAAGACGGCGGATCAGGTAGTGACGGGTAGCATTGTAGCCCAATAACGTAGAACTTCTAACGACACGGTCCATGAGGATCGTGTCGTTTCTGTTTATGAGCGTGGCAGTCACAAGTGCGGGGATGTCATTGCGCGGATTGAATCAAAACAGGGTAACCGTTTGGCTACCCTGAGTGTTTTATAGCGGAATTGCAGCTAGTCGTTGACCGTCGGGTCGAAGGCATCACGCACGCCGTCACCGATGATATACAGACACAGCACCGTGACCGAGATTAACAAACCCGGAAGCACGACGAGATGGCCCGACTCGCGGAAGTAGGTCTGGCTGTCGGTGAGCATGTTGCCCCATGTTGGCGTGGGCGGCTGTACACCGAAGTTCAGGAAGCTCAGGGCCGCTTCTGCGAGGATGATGCCACCGATAGACAGCGCCATATTGATTGCCAGAATCGAGATCAGATTCGGCATGATGTGTGAGTACATCACGCGGATTGGGGACGCACCCAGTGCGCGAGCTGCTGTCACATAGTCAAGGTCACGCATAGAGATCGTCTGCCCGCGCATGAGCCGTGTATCGCCCGTCCATCCTGTGAGCGCGATCACGAGGATTAGCGCTTCTGGCGATGGTCGGAACAACGCAGACACAGCAATCAGCAAATATAACTGCGGCAGAGAGTTTAGCGTAGTGATGAACCACATAATGAAGTCGTCAACCACGCCGCCGAAATAACCTGCAAAAACGCCGACACTCAGACCAATGGCGATGGTCACCATTGTCGCCGAGAACGCAATTGTCAGCGAAATGCGACCGCCGTACAGCAAGCGGGCCAGATGGTCACGACCGAGGTCATCAGTGCCAAGCAGGTGTCCTTCTGCGCCGATTGGCTCGAAGCGGTTGCGCGGTTCAGTACGCAGGTGGTCAACGTTCAGCGCGTTCGTGATGACAGGGGCCAACGCCACAGTGATGATCAGCAAGAGCAGGGTAAATATTGCGATCATGGTCAGGCGGTCTTGGCGCAGACGGCGCAGCGCTTTGCTGAACAAGGACTCGCTGCGACGTGCCATCCCGTCCTGTGCGAGGCTGGTTACTTCAGAAACTGTTTGCGATTGTGTAGCCATACATCACCACCTTAGTACCGGATGCGCGGGTCGATAATACCGTACAGAATGTCTGAGATGAGATACCCTAAAATAGTCAGGATTGCTCCATAAATGGTGACTGCCATCACAACGGGGAAATCTCGCTGTGAAAGAGCGGATAGGACAGTACGACCAACTCCAGGATAGCTGAAAACTTGCTCAATGATGACCGATCCACCAAGCAGACTGGTCAGAGCCGGACCGAGGAAGGTTGCAATCGGGATCATTGCGTTACGCAAACCGTGACGCATCCACACGCGACGATCCGTCAGACCCTTTGAACGTGCGGTGCGGATGTAGTCCTGTCCGGTCACGTCAAGCAAGGATGCTCTCATGAAACGAGAGTAGCCCGCAATCGCCCCCGCAGAAAGCAAGATCACCGGCAGCACCATATATTCAAGGCGATTCCAGATCGGTGGACACGAGTCGTCCAGTGTGGTCTTACACCGCCCGCCTAAAGGGAAGATATCCAATTGGTAGGAAAGATAGTAGAGCATGATAAGACCTAGCCAGAATGCAGGGATCGCGTTAACCACCACTGCGCCTATTCGACTGGCATTGTCAAAGGCCCCCCCGCGATTTAGCGCTGCTAGCACACCGATCAGAATACCAAATGTGATACCGAGCAGCAGCGAGGCGATGTTTAACTCAATCGTTGCCGGGAAACGTTCGATGAGAATGTCAATGACTGGACGATTATTGAAGAACGAATCTCCAAAGTCCCCGCGCAAAATACCGTAACGGTCCCCAGGCGGAAGATCACCTTCGCCATCGCCATCAGTGTCACATTCTACGATGAATGAACCATCACATACGCCATCACCGTCGCTGTCCCAGCGCATAAAATCATCGCCCGCCAGCCAGCGCAAATACTGAACCGGCAGCGGATCGTTGACGCCCAGTTCCAGTTCCAGCGCCAGCTTGCGCTCCTGAGAGAGGCGCGGATTGCTAAAGTATAACGCAGAGAGGGGACCACCAGGCGTCGAGGCCATCAGCAGGTAGGCCAGCATCGTGATCCCAAAAAAGGTGGGGATAGACTGAATGATTCGTCTAAGGATGAATTTGTACATTGCGGATATCCTGAACGTTTATCAATTGCCAGAAAGAGCGCGAATCGTAAAAGTATTTTTGGCCTTGTAAGAAGTCTTTTGAGAAACCGACCCGCCAACATGGGCGGGCCGGTATGTTGTTACAGATAGAGCATGTTTGATTTAGTCTTCGAAGATCACCCAGCCAGCCGATTGGTCGGTGATACGGCGGTAGCCGGGGCCAGTGACTGTCGTGAAGTTTTCGATGTTATTGGAGATTGCCGAGTATACGGTCGAGGTTCCCAGCCAGATCCAGGCAACTTCGTCACGCAAAATCTGATAGGCTTCCTGGTACAGCGGGATACGTGCGTCGATGTTGCAACCATCGGTCTGTGCAGGATCATTCGCCTGAACCAGCAGTTCCATCATGCGCTCGCTGTAGAAGGAGCTGGTGTTGAAGCCTCCACCGGGGTTATCGTTTTCAGGGCCGAAGGTCACGCGGATGTCCTGGTCGGGGAAGGCGATGTTACCAATACCCCAGAAGACCATCACTGCGTCATAGGTCTGGGCCAGCAGTTCGTCAACGAGGATGTTGAAGTCAACGGGCTGGAAGTCCAGGTCCACACCAATCTGCGCCCACTGGTCGGTCAGCAGAATACCGGTTGATTCGTTTTCGACGTTACCGGCGTTGGTGATCAGTTCAAAGGCCAGCGTCGTACCATCTTCAACGGTTTCCACACCCTGGGCAACACGCGGGGTCGGGCTGGCGGCAGTACCTTCGTCGCCATCATCGTCGATCCAACCGGCTTCGGTCAACAGGGTACGGGCCTGTTCCAGATCGAAGGGGTAGAACGGAACGGTTTCTTCGTCGTAGGACCAGTGAGTGGGCAGCCAGTGCGAGGCGAGCTGAACGTCACCACCACCAAATGCGCCGATGTCGAGGGCTTCCCAGTCCATACCGAACATCAGGGCCTGACGTACACGAACGTCACTGAGGATCGGATGCGGTTCCTGCTCGATGAGTTCTTCTTCATCGGGATCATAGATGCCATCTTCGTCCAGGTCTTCCCATGCAGCCTGCGGATTCTCCGGGTTACCGCCGTTAAGGGCGATGAAGCGAACCGTAGAGGCCGGGGCAAAACCAACGTTGATTTCACCTTCGTCACCGAGAGAGATGATTTCTTCTTCACGCGAACCGGGGACCGAGGCGATCAGGCTGAGGTCACCGCTGAGGAATTGCTCGACGATGAGGTCCTGGTTGGCAACGTTCTTGTACACCCAACCTGCCGGGACAGTGTAGCCGGTGTTCGGTGCGTCGGTGTAAGTGGGGTCAGCAAGCAGGGTCACCTGTTCGCCGGGGCGGAAGTTGCCGAAGGTCCAGGCTTCTGCACTCGCACCGGGGTCAGACAGGTTGAAGTCGGATTCGTTCATGTCACCGAATTCTGCGAAAACGCTGCTGTAAACGTGCGCCGGCACAACCGGAAGCGCAACCACGTTACCGAACGCATCGCAGGACGCGTTGTTAAGCGTGATTTCCAGTGTGTAGTCGTCAACGGCGGTAACTGAGGCGATGTCGGTGAGGACATAGCCCAGGGTGGTATCAGTTTCACCACTGGCAATGGCGTCAAAGCTGTAGACGATGTCGTTAGCGGTCACCGGGGTGCCGTCTGACCAGAATACATCATCGCGCAGCGTGACGGTGTACGCCAAACCATCTTCGCTGACTTCCCAACCAGTTGCCAGCGCACCGGGCTGGTCCGGCTCGTAGCTGTAGGTCGTGTAGTCCACACCGATGAAAGTCGGGAAAATCTGGGCAATGACATCATTAGAGGAGCCATCGCTGGAAACAATTGGGTTGAGTGTCTTAATATCGTCGCCGAGATTCGGGTAGATGATCGGTTCACCTTCACCCGGTCCAGGCACGTCTTCCTGGGCTGCTGCTGGGACAAAGACCATGCCAATGAGCAGCACGACCAAGCCCAATACCAAAATATTGGTGAGCTTCTTCATGATATTACTATTTCTCCTTAGTCCTTGGATACTTCTGCACATAACGTTTGTGCGATACACACCACGATACCGTACACAATTCGTCTGATGCTAGAGGAACAATAGCGAATGTTCGGCGTTTCTACAACAATTTAAATGAATTTGAACATTTGATGTCAGAGTTAAGCGGTGTCCTAGCAGGTTCACGACCAGTGATGGGCCGCCTTGATGTACTCATATGCTTCTGTAAGTGCCTTGAACCGGCTTTCGGCCTCTTCTTTCGGCAAACTGCTGACATCGGGGTGCAACTCCAGCGCCAGCTTGCGGAAGGCACGTTTGACCGTCTGGTGATCGTCATCGACTTCAACGCCGAGTCGCTCGCAGCAAATATCCAAATAGGCTCGGACGCTTTGCGTGCCATTGGTAGAGTCCCGATTTCCGGGTGACTCATCACTCGTGTTGCTCCATGTCTGCTGATACGCACTCCATTCGGTCCATTGACGATTGGTATGGGCACGGGCATTGCGGCGAGCGTTATCATTGCGTGCCTTCGCTTCTCGGTAGGCGTGGGTTTTCCAGAAAGCGGGGTTGATGAAATCCGCTACCAGCCAATCGCCTTTGATGGCGCGTGTGCGTGCACCAATCTTGAAGAAGCGGATGCGCTCAATGTTGATCGCAGGCCCATAAGCGGTTTCGTGCTTGTTGACGCCGCTAATCGGCTCAAAGTGAACCTGAAAGATGGTCGGCTGCGCGTCTTTGTCCAGCGCGTAGGCGTAGATGCGCTCACTGGTAAGTTCATGCAATGCCAGCAGCCAATCGGGGAGTTCCAACCTGTTCCCGTTTCGTGGCAGCAGATGCGCCGCCACGACGAATAGCGTTCCAATCCCGGCCCCGGTCGCGGCCTGCAATGTCCGCTTGATCTGGCGCAATTTGGGGATGGATTCGACCAGATGAATGTGGACTTTCACCCCACTCCATAATTGCACGACGAGATCAGCCGCATTGCTGTAGCCGCTGGTTTGAACTGTAACGAGGTGATCGACTTGTGGTTTCAACCACTTCTTGAAGATTTCTGACATACTATTAAGTTCCGGCGGACGCTGCGGCGGCGCGCAGTGTGCCCAGATGTATTTCGACAATATCGCCTATATTATCAGCATAACCACCGCCCATCACAACCGCGAATGGCAAATTTGCCTGTCTCAAAAGCGAAAATACCAGTTCGTCACGCTGGCGCAACCCGTCTTTGCTGATACATAACTTGCCCAGTCGATCCCCCGCGAACGGGTCCGCACCGGAGATATAAATGGCGATATCGGCATTGGCAAGGAAGAGCGCCCGCGTAATCCCTTCTTCGACATAATACAGATATTCGTCATCCGCCACGCCATCCGGCAGACCGATATCGAGATCGCTGGGAAACTTGCGAAATGGAAAGTTGCGCTCGCCGTGAATGGATAGCGTGAAAATCGTGGGGTCGCCGTCGGTGATCTGGGCGGTTCCGTTGCCCTGATGCACGTCGCAGTCTATAACCACGACGCGCTGCACCAATTCTTTCGCCTGTAAATCGCGGGCAGCGACGGCGGCGTCGTTGAACACACAATAACCCTCGCCATGATCGGTGCAGGCGTGATGCGTCCCCCCGGCGAGATTGGCGGATACGCCATCTTTCAGCGCGGCATGACATGCAGCGATGGTCGCCCCGGTCGAACGGCGCGAACGCTCAACCATCCCCGGTGACCAGGGAAAGCCAATCCGCCGGATTTCCTGCCGGGTCAACCTGCCGGATTTGACTTTTTCCAGATATTCGCGGTCATGGCAGCGCAAAATCTGTGCATCGGTTGCCGCGTCGGGGATACGTAAATCGTCCGGCTGAATTAGCGCTTCTGCGATGACACCCTCGCGCAGACGGCGGTACTTCGCCATTGGGAAGCGGTGATCGGGCGGCAAGGGCAGCACAAACGTATCGCTGTAGAAGCCTTTCATGCGTGGTTATTTCGTATCCGCCAGAATCATATCGGCAGCAACCTTGCCTGATAGCGTCACCATCGGCACGCCACCGCCGGGATGCGTGGTTCCCCCGGCAAAGTAGAGTCCACGCACGTCTGCGCAGCGATTATGCGGGCGACGGAAAGCCGTCCACTTGCTGTTGGGCGATGGTCCATATAGTGCGCCACGCCACGCGCCGGACATGCGCTCAAGGTCCGCCGGAGTGAGCAGCGTTTCACTGGTGATATATTCGCGGGCATCAACACCATATGTGGCGAGTTTGTCGAGGATACGATCCCGGTATGTGTACTTTTGCGCGTCCCAGTTGAAGGCGTCCCCGGTCGGCGGCGCATTGACCAGCACAAACCAGTTTTCGCTGTTGGGCGGTGCGTGGTCGGCGTCCGTTTTGGATGTGATACTGACGTAAATTGTCGGGTCATCCGGCGGCAGTCCGCGCTTGAATATGGCGTCAAATTCTGCTGGATAATCGTCCGAAAAAAAGATGTTGTGATGCGCCAACTGCGGAAACGATTTATCTACACCGAGCAGCAGCACGAATCCCGAACACGATGGCGGGTAATTTTGCAGCGACTCACGGCGTCGCTGAATTGCGGGGTTATCTGGTAGCAAATGCGTGTAGACAGTGGTTACGTCCGCATTGGCGAGGACGATACCGGCGGGGTGCTGG
>DAOTXA010000552.1:0-13996 GCA_034435595.1 Anaerolineae bacterium
ACGCCGATAATCGTCTCAAGTGTAGGATTTCCAAAAAAGAGCAAGTCACGACTCCATCGTCGTATAGCGAGGCGAAACATTGAAAGTATAGCATATTGGCCTTAAACTTCGTACACTTTTGTCTACTCCCTCACCGGGAATTCATCACACGAAGTCTTAGAGGAACATGCTAGATAGTTGCTATGACGAAAAATAACGTTAAGATGGTGAAGGTTTCTATCGGGGACCTCGTAGAACTACGAAAATCGCATCCCTGCGGCAGTTTCGAATGGACAGTGTATCGTGTCGGTGCCGACATCGGACTTCGTTGTTCTGGCTGCGAGCGCACCGTTTTGCTATCTCGCGGTGTTTTTAATAAGAGGGTGAAGCGTATTATCCCACCTGATAGCAATCAAGATAGCGAATCTGCGTTTATTGGAAGCGAAGCACCAGAAGATCAGAAACACACTGAGGAGTAAACCAGTGGCGAAAAGAATCCTCTTTCTCATGTCAGATACCGGTGGCGGGCATCGTGCTGCGGCAGAAGCCATCCGCGATGCGCTTGTCCTAAGACACGGCGAACATGCTGTCCGTGTCGAAATGGTGGATGTCTTTAAACATTCGCTGTTTCCGCTTAACTATATGCCGGAACTCTACCCGGTCTGGGTCAACAACAGTTCGGGGACATGGGGAGCAAGCTTTCGCTGGACCAATAGCCGCCGTCGTGCGTCCATGTTGACCGATGGCATGTATCTCACCAGCGGACACCGCCTGCGTCGTATGGCTAGCGACAACCCTGCCGATGTGGTCGTCAGCGTGCATTCGGTGATTAATCGCCCGTCCATGCACGCCTTTTCTGCTTTGCCAGAGCGCCCGCCTTTTATCACTGTCGTCACTGATCTCGTCTCTACGCACGCCTTCTGGTACGACCGGCGTGTAGAGCGTTGTCTTGTTCCCACACAAATCGCCTATGATCGCGGTCTGCAATTCGGCCTCAAACCAAGCCAGTTACACATAACCGGTCTGCCTGTTCATCCACGTTTTCAGCAGATGGACAACGCCAAAGCCCGTCTCGATCTCGGTTGGGCGCCAGATCGTCCCGTTATCATGATGGTCGCGGGCGGCGAAGGTATGGGTCCGCTGTACGAAACTGCTCGCGCCATTGACGAACGTCGCCTCAACTGCCAGTTGGTGATCATCACCGGCAAGAATAAAACCCTCAAACAAAAGCTTGATGCATCTTTGTGGAACCAGCCAACACATGTCTATGGCTTTGTCAACAACATGCCGCAGATGATGGCCGGGGCCGATATCCTTGTGACCAAGGCCGGTCCCGCTACTATTGGCGAAGCCTGTATTGCCGGTTTACCCATGATTCTGAACGATGCTATCCCCGGTCAGGAAACCGGCAACGTCGATTACGTGGTCGAAAATCGTGCCGGACACTATGCTCCTGATTTTGCCGCTGTCGCCGCCACTGCTGCAAACTGGCTGTCTGAAGGCGAAACGGGGCTGCGTATGCGTTCCGAAAATGCGCGTCGTCTTAGCCGACCCAATGCCGTCTGGGATATCGCTGACGAAGTCTGGGAATACGCTCACCAGCCGCGCATTTCCAACCGGACGCGCCGCGCCAATCGCGGCTTTGACCTCCGTGGCGGCGCTTCTATCACCTCTTAACCGGAGGCGGGTTTAAACAGCATGATCTGAGCGGGGCGCAAAATGAGTTGTGCCCCGCTTATTCTGAAACATTTCGTAATCATCATGAAGAAAAATTCGTTTGCCTGCCCCGCGTCTTTCCAGTACCATGCGTGTAGCTGATGTTGTGAACGCTGTCACACACGCCAGGACCTAACGCGCCTTGATCCCCGTGCCTGCGAACCCGGACAATGCAGCATCTGCACTGTAACTGTCCTTCAATCACTGTTTATCTACGAAGATGATGGGAGACAAAAACGTCATGAAAGCAGTTATTCTGGCTGCCGGACAGGGCACCCGCCTGCGCCCGGTCACGCTGACCATGCCCAAACCGCTCGTGCCGGTTGCCAATAAACCCCTGCTCGTTTATGCCATTGACGTTCTCAAAAATGCCGGACTCACTGATATTGGCATCGTCGTCAGCAGTCTGGAATCACCAATTCTCGAAGCACTTGGCGACGGCGAAGACCTCGGCGTCAACCTTGAATATCTGGTTCAGGAAGAACAACTCGGACTCGCGCACGCTGTCGGCATCACCAAAGACTTCGTTGGCGACGAACCCTTCTGCGTGATGCTGGGCGACAATATCTTCCACGATAAGATGGAATCGCTGCTGCGCGGCTTCCCTGATTCTGACGCCGACGCCGCCATCGCCCTTTACGAAGTGCCTGACCCCAGTCGTTTTGGTCTGGCGGTCGTAGAAAACGAGCAAATCGTCCGTGTGGTCGAAAAACCCAAAGACCCGCCTTCGAACCTCGCCATCTGTGGCGTTTACCTGTTCAAGAAATCTATTTTCGACGCTATTGATCAGATCGAACCATCTGCACGCGGGGAACTTGAAATCACGGATGCGATTCAGGTCCTTGTTAGCGGCCCGCAAAAAGTGGAACCCTATGTTCTTAAAGGCTGGTGGATTGATGCGGGGAAGCCCGACGCCATGATCGAAGCGCAAAGCCTTGTGCTCGGCGACCTGCCGTATACACCCGCCATTGAGGACGACCGCATCACAGGCGATTCCTACGTCGGACATCATGTCATGCTGGGCAAGAACAGCAAAGTCATTGATAGTGTTGTGCGCGGACCAACTATCATCGGCGATAACGTCACCCTTAAAAACGCTTATGTCGGACCCAATAGCGCCATCGGTGATAATGTCACCATCGAAAACGCGCAGATTGACTCCAGCATCGTTATGCACGATTGCGTGATTACCGATGTTAAGGCTCGCTTGCAAGACTGCCTCATCGCTGATAATTCGACTGTGACCGGAGCGAAAGACGCCTATGCGCGTCGCCTTGTTCTGGGCATGAAAAGCCACGTCGAAGTCTAAGCAACTTCAATGAAAAATATCCCCGCCATGTTCTTATGGCGGGTTTTGATATTCTGATTGCGTATCTAAAATAACGCCAATATTGTTTATACGTCTGTGTCTCGTATAGCTCGTAGCCGTTAGCTTTCAGAGGGTGTTTGTAAAAATGTCTATGACCTGATTTGCCGCCACCGGCTAAAGCCGACGGCTCCAAATTGCGCCGGAAGCGCACCGAAGGGCGCTCTGACCGGCGCGTCGCCAGATTTTCCAGCCCCTTCCAGTGGGCTTGTTTTTTGGGTAGCCGGATTGCTTCAGCATCCGGCGACAAATCAGTGTAATAAATGAATTTACATACACGCTTTTAGCTTTCAGCGAGTTTGCTTATCCGATATGCGCGTTAAAATAGCTTCGGCTGCGTGGGGCCATCGGGTTTACGCAGTGCCCTGGGTGTGAACAACCCGTGCTGATTGCGCCATGCCTCCGGCGGACCGTCCCAGCCGTATACGTTGAAATCGACCCTGTCGCTCTCGTCAAACACAATGCCTTCCGCTTCCAGCAGTGTGCGCTGACGGTGCGCACCCGGACTCCCCGGTGGCAGGCTGATTTTGCCCTGACTGTTGATGACGCGCTGCCAGGGGATTTTGTCTGCATCTGGCGTGTTGTTCATCGCTGTGCCGACCCAGCGTGACCCCAATCGCGCATAATCCGGTGGCGCGACCCCATCTGGCGGCGGGATCATAGATGCAATTTGACCGTAGGTACTGACTTTGCCCGCTGGAATCTGCTGAACGATCAGCCACACCGTTGGGAAGAATGCTTTAGGATCGGGTGGGTTCCACATCTTGTTTTCGCTATAATCCCATGTCTTGAATAAACAGATGACTTTAAGGCGCTTCCTCATGATGCAGACGAATGCACTCTGGCGTTTTCTATCCGATACTGCCAGCGGACAACTGCTCCTTGCCGAGACCATCATCTTTGTCATCGCCTTCGTATGGACCCTGCTCACCGGGGCGTTGTTTAGCACTACACTGATGATTATCGGGGCCGCCATTATCGTCTTTCGGTTCCTCGGCAATGTCAAGCCATCACAGGTGGCAAACGCAGACGCTGACAATACAGGGCGTGCATTGCTAAAAATACCCCCGTTCCTCATTGGTCTCATCCCGCTGGTTGGCGGCATCGCGTTTGCCTTCATCGAGTGACAAACAGCCTATTCAACTGATATTCGGGGTCCATGTCACCAGTGCGCGTTTGAGTTCATCCGGCGATGGTGCGTAGTTCCCCACCCGTCGCACCACCAGGCCACTCGCATAATTCGATAGCGTTGCTCCATCGGCATACGAAACACCTGCCACCGCTGCCAGCGTCATGATCGCAATTGCCGTATCCCCTGCACCGACCGTATCGAACACATCAGTCACCGCCGGGGCAGGCAAATGCGCGACATCACCGCCAGCAGAGGCCAGCGTTGCCCCATCAGCCCCCCGTGTGATGACCATACTGCCAGTCAATTTCAGCGTCTCGAATAATTCTCTTGCTGCTGCCGCGAAATCATCGCCGGTGCTAATCTCACGCCGCAGATACGCTCGTGCCTCGTCTGCGTTGCACTTGACCAGCGTAAACTCGCTATATTTCGCCAGTTCGCCCTGCGCGTCTGCTGCCAGTACTATGCCAGCGCCCTCGCCCTGTGTCCGCAACGACTCTACCAGGGACGGCGTTAACAAACCCGCGTGATAATCTGACACCAGAATCGCATCCGCCTGCTTGATCTGCTCTGATATGAACGTGACAATCTGTGCCTCAATTTTGCCGTCAATCGCCGTCCGTGACAGCGTGTCCATGCGTGCTACTTGTTGCGGGAAACGCAGCCCCATCTGCGCCATAACCCGTGTTTTGACTGTGGTAGGCCGCGAGTCATCCGTAATCAAGCCCCCGGCGTCGATGCCTTTTTCCGCCAACACTGCCCGTAAATGCTCTGCGTTTGCATCACTCCCGGTTAGCCCGATTTGAACCACCTGACTGCCCATGGCTACAATGTTCGCCGCCGGATTCGCCGCCCCTCCGGGAATCAACTTCCGTGACTCAAACTCTAACACCGGGATCGGCGCTTCTCGACTCATGCGCGTTGCCGTCCCGTATAAATACTCGTCTAGAATGATGTCGCCTACCACCAGTACACGACGATTCGCCAGTGCGTCTACATGATGCATGAGGCGTTGCGGCATATTGACTCAGCCTTTCGAGATGGTGAATTCAGCAATTGCACGTCGCTGTGTGATAAATCGCACAAAGTAGCCTCTATGTATTCATTACGGTATGCTTAACATCTGGCGACTCTGCAAAAGACCTTACTTCGATTGTAGACCTTTGTCGCCCATGCAAGTAAAACTGATCTTTTTAAGGAGTAAGAATGTCCGCCGAACCCGTGACAATACCCAGTCTCATCCTAAAGCAACTTTACACATTCGGCAGCCTCGAAAATGCCGGGGGCGGGGTGCAATTCGCGTTGAAGAACCGCCTTAGCGATACGACGGTTAAAGAACTGCGCCGCATCAGCATCAACGGCAAAACAATTCCACGTACTGACATCAAACTCGAACTGGACGACGGTACACTGATTTCCGCAACCTCGGATGCACCGCACCCGTCTTTCGAACTACCGCTTGCTAAAATCGTCACCATCAAAATCAACATGCACCCGCTGTTTGAAGGAAAGCACGACATCGAAATTGAATTTGACGCAGACATGTTCGGCATTCTGAACATTAAGGTCGAAGATTCTATCACGTCGGAGATGGAGCATACTACCCGTATCCCGCGTAATATCGCCGACGATTATGGCGACGACATTATTGCCGAGCGCCAGTCTTTTGTTGAAGAACTCACCGGAACCAATCTCAATCACATCAAAAATTACTCGTTTGACCCGCACATGCTTAAAGGCAACATCGAGCATTTTACCGGCGTCGCCCAGATTCCTATCGGCTTCGCAGGCCCGCTCTGGGTACGTGGGGAAAGCGCCGACGGTGATTATCTGATTCCAATGGCAACCTCAGAAGGTACATTGGTCGCCTCGTACAATCGCGGCATCAAGGTACTGAACTTGTCCGGCGGGGTCAAGTGTTCGGTTGTCGGTGACGCCATGCAGCGTGCGCCCGTGTTCGTCTTTGAGGACGCCCGCCAGGGCCGCGAATTCGTCAAGTGGGTAGACGCGAATCTAGACGAAATCCGTGAACGTGCAGAATCCACCTCCAGTATCGCCAAACTCCAGTACATTGACCCTTATCTGTCGAACAAATTTGTGTTCCTACGCTTCAACTACTCGACAGGAGACGCTGCCGGACAAAACATGGTCGGACGCGCAACCTTTGCCGCGTGTAGCTGGATTCTGGAACAAATCGACGGCGTGCAGCATTTTTACCTAGAGTCAAACTTTGCCACTGATAAGAAGGCCTCGCAGGTCAACGTGATGCGCACACGCGGCAAACGCGTTACCGCTGAGTGCACCATCAAGCGCGAAGTGTTGCAAAACGTCATGCGCGTAGAGCCGGAAAGCCTGCATTATCATTCGATGGTCGCCAACGTGGGCGCTTTCATCAGTGGTGCGAACAACAACGGCTGCCACTCGCCCAACGCCATCACTGCCATGTTTATCGCCACCGGGCAGGATGTCGCCAACGTCTCAGAATCATCAGCCGGCATCCTGTATACCGAAATGACCCCGGAAGGTGACCTCTATAGCTCGATCACCATTCCCTCGCTTATCGTGGCAACCTACGGCGGCGGCACCGGACTTGCTACCCAGCGTGAATGCCTCGAAGTTATGGACTGCTATGGGCGCGAAAAAGTCAACCGGCTCGCCGAAATTATCGCGGGTGTTGTCCTCGCCGGAGAAATCTCGCTCGGTTCCGCTATTTCATCGTCGGACTGGGTTTCCAGCCACGAGCAATACGGGCGCAACCGCTAAATCAGCATATTGACGTTGCGAAGGGCAGCCACACGGAGCCACATGGGGCTGCCCCGTTAGCGTTGACGTATGACACGCCACACAAACACCGGCAGACGCAGCATCCGACGAATTCGCCACGGTTGACGAATTAACCGGAACAACCACTCAATCCCCATGTGGCGCATCCATTCCGGCGCACGCGGGACCACCCCCGCGATAAAGTCAAATGTGCCACCCACACCCATCGCCACGCTGACATGCAAACGCGGCACATTGCGTGCGATCCACTTGTCTTGATTCGGTGCGCCATACGCCACAAACAGTATATCTGCGCCACTGGCGTTGACGCGCCTGACAATCGCATCCTCTTCGCTCGCCGCTGGACTTCCGCCATGCGTGCCCACGATCTGCAAGCCGGGATACCGTTCAACGAGAATTTCTGCCGTTTGCTCCGCGATGCCGGGACCGGCCCCCAGCAAAAACAGCTTCCAGCCACGTTTCGCCGCTTCCTGCGCGATGATTGGAACGCCGTCAGACCCCGTCACACGCCCCGGCAGCGGATTTCCCTGTCGCTTCGCCGCCCACAGCAGACCAACACCATCCGCTACGCATAAATCAGCTTGCCGCAAAATCCCGCGAAAATGCGAGTCGTCCTGTGCCATGATCATAAATTCCGGGTTTGTCGTGCAGATTTGCCGCGCCCGCCCCGGTGAGTCGATCCACTCGCCAATTGTCGCCAGCAAATCGTCATATGTGATCGCATCCACCGGCAAACCGAGCATACGCAAGTGTTTGTGCTTGCGTGCAGTTGATATTTCTGTCTGTATATATTCTCGACCGTCTAATAGTGCTTTTGCAACATCTATCACGCGCTCGACCGTGACCAACCGCATACATGTCAACGCCTCGCACCCCTCACGCAGACCGATCTCGTGCCCGACGTACATACATGGACTGCATAGCGGTGCGCTCCGCACAATTATCGATTGGCTCTCCGGCGTCCACGGACCCCAGGCTTCGTGATTGCTCGGCCCGAATACGGCGATTACAGGCGTACCGGTTGCCGCTGCGATATGCGTCACCCCGCTATCCGCACCGATGAACAGATCGGCGTCAGCGATGACTCGCGCCAATTCCGGCAGGGTGGTTTGATGGCTTACATCCACTGCATCGACTGCCAGCGCTGCCTTGACTGCCTCTGTATCATCCCCGTGACCACCCACCAGCACCACCCGCACGTCGCGTTCATTCACCAATTGATCTGCCACTGCCGCGAATCGTTCCGGTCCCCAGCGCCGCGCCCGACTATAGCCCCCGCTTCCGGCGTGGATGACCACCGTTTTACATGTATTATCTACTTCCAACGGAGCGTTTTTGGCGATATGAACCCGCGCACCACGCGGCGACGAATCCGCGCCCAATATCCCCGCCAGATCAAGCCAGTACTGCGCCTGATGCCGCGCCCCGAAACCGCTATCGGGGATGCTCTCATTCAAAAACCAGCCCTTGCCGTTCTGCAAGCCAATGCGCCGCTCCGCCCCAGATGCGAACGCGATCAACCCAAATTTGACCGTCCCACCCAACAGGGTGAAGTGATGGAAGAACACTACCGCATCATAGTTCCCGTTGCGCAATGCGAAAATCCGCCGCAAATTTGCTGGTTTGAACAGTGCCCGTGTGCCGTCCATGTCTTTACGGTCAAACGCGATCACCTCATCCACAAGCCCCGGTTCAAGGATCGCCGCCGCGTGTGTCGAAGTCAACAGCGCCAGATGCGCATCCGGCAATGCCGCACGAATCGCCGCAATTGCCGGGGTCGCCAGCACCAGATTGCCGATATCCGCCAGTTGTACCAACAACACACGCTCAGGCATGTCTTAATCTCCGATTCAATAACAATCGCTTACAATGGAGGCTGCGTGTGATTGTACACAGGCGCGACACTCTCGTTAAGCGTC
Source organism: Anaerolineae bacterium (assembly GCA_034435595.1). Classification (GTDB taxonomy): domain Bacteria; phylum Chloroflexota; class Anaerolineae; order Aggregatilineales; family Phototrophicaceae; genus JAVJSU01. Next base: position 8,894 of record DAOTXA010000552.1, read on the forward strand.
GAGGAGGATAAGCATGGCTATGGATCGCTACTTTTTCGCCTATGGCAGCAACATGTCTGTCTGGGTAATGTCAGAAATCTGCGGCGAACACAAGGTCGTCGGCCCTGTACGCCTTGATGACTATCGCGTCGCCTTCCTGCGTAAATCACGCGGCTGGCAGGGCGGTGTCGCTGACATCGTGTATTCGGCTGGTGATGCCGTGTGGGGCGTTTTGTATGCCATTGGCAACAGTTGCCACAACGCGCTGGATAGTAAAGAGCAGTTTGGCACTGGCTACACGTCTATGAACGTCGAAGTTAGCCTGCCCGAAGCCGGACAAACCGTCCATGCCTTTACCTATACGGTCATTGACAAAGCCAGTGAAGAAATCCCGCCCTCACAACACTATTTTGACACTATGCTGGAAGGCGCAAAACAGCGCGGGCTGCCCGACGATTACATCAAATACCTGCGACTCATCCGCCCTGCTAAAACATAAGCGGGACACCTCGCACTTTGTGAAATATCGCGCACTGTGAATACTTGCTAATTCATTAGTTTTTGTTTAAAGTGTATTGAGTAGGTTTAGACGGTTTTGTCGCATAAATTGCCAGTCGATTACGGCTGTCTTTCGACACGATGTAATGAAATGATCTACCCGGCTGCGGGTAGTTTGATGAATGTGCCTGGTTAGCCATTAGGCTCGAATAAAGCGAAAAAGCGATCCGGGGTTTGTGTTGCCCTGGTTATTCTGGATTACTCGTGGCTCTATCTTTCTCTGTATCTGCCCGATTTGCGCAGAATTGGAGAATGATTCAAGTGATATACCAATGCGCAACGGCGTGATCGTCCAAAAACCGGTGTGCATGGGCACAGCATCAAACCGCATCACGTCGAAGGCACGCCGCGATCCATCAGGATTACGGCTTTTTCATTTCAGGTATGGCGCGATGCAAGGTGGGCAGGTTACCGCAATCGAAGTCCAGAAGCGCGACAAAGAACGCGCCAACATCTATATTGACGGCGAGTACGCCTTTAGTCTCGCCCTCATTGACGCGGCGCGTCTGCGCAAAGGGCAGCAACTCGCCCCTTCCGAAATCGCCGAATTGCAGCACGCGGATGCGATCCACAAAGCGGTGGATCGTGCGGTACGGTTTCTCTCGTATCGACCGCGCAGCACGCACGAAGTCCGCACTAATCTGGCAAAACATGACACACCTGACGAGGTTATCGACCTTGCTGTCGAGCGCCTCATCACGCTGGGCTATCTGGACGATCAAGCATTTGCACGTTTCTGGGTCGAAAATCGCACCACCTTTAAACCGATGAGTCCCCGCGCACTGCGTTACGAACTCCGGCAAAAGGGGGTGTCCGATGCGGTGATCGCTACCGCTATCGAACCCGTAGACCCGCAGGAAACGGCATACGCCGCCGCCCACGACCGCGCACGACGATTGCGCGGGGCAACACAGGCGGCCTTCCGGCATAAGCTCAACGGGTTTCTGCAACGCAGAGGGTTCAACTATGGTGTCAGCCGCGAGGTGATCGACCGGCTGATTGACGAACTGGTCGAAGAAGACGACACGTTCTTCACCCCTGACGAAGACGAATACCCGGAATGAGCCGTCTCCCTACCCGAACAACCAATCGACCCATATGAAAGGAGGCAAGCGGATTGCGCTGCCCAATTCAGGCGACCACCGCTACTGCTCATGGAAACCATTCTCGTCCTATTCATCGATCTTTTGGTCGGTGTAGCGATTGGCGCGATGGGGCTGCTGTTCTGGCAGAACTCTCGTGGCAAAAACCGCCGACTACAGGCTGAAGAAGAAGCACAGCAAATTGTCAACGATGCAAGGAATACAGCCGCCGAAATCACACGCGTGGGCGAAGACAAAGTCAAATCTCTGCAAGAGGAAACGGACAAAGTGCTCGCCCGCCGTCGCCGCGACCTCGACAAAGAGGAAGAACGACTTCAACGCCGCCGCGACGATCTTGACGAACGCTACGAACGGCTGGAAAAACGTGAGCAAACGCAAAACAAGCGGCAGAGTTCGCTTGATCGCAAAGAGAACGAACTGAAGCGGACCGAGGAGCAATATCAGGTGGAATTCGAGCGTATCAGCCAGATGACCATCGAAGAGGCTCGCAATGAACTGATGGCTCTTGCCGAAAACGAGGCGCGTAACGACATTGCCCGCATCATCCGGCAGGTCGAGGCCGAAGCCCGTGAGGAGGCCGACAAACGCGCCCGTGATGTCATCTCGCTTGCTGTGCAACGCCTCGCGTCCGAACACGTCAGCGAAATTTCGATTAGCGTTGTGCCCTTGCCAGCAGACGAGATGAAAGGCCGCATTATCGGGCGCAACGGGCGCAACATCCGCGCCTTTGAACTGGCGACCGGGGTTGATGTCATCGTAGACGACACCCCTGAAGCCGTCACGATTAGCAGCTTCGACCCGGTGCGCCGCGAAGTCGCCAAACGCGCTATGTCCAAGCTTGTCGCCGATGGACGCATCCACCCGGCCCGGATCGAAAAGCTCGTCAGCGACGCCAAGGTCGAGGTAGAAAACACCATCCGCGAGGAAGGCGAGCGTGCCGCCTATGAAACTGGCGTACACGGCCTGCATCCTGAAGTCATCAAGCTATTAGGACGCCTCAGGTTCCGCACCAGCTACGGACAGAACCAGCACTCCCACGCCATCGAAACCGCCCACGTCGCCGGGATGATCGCCGCTGAACTCGGCGCAGATGTCGATATCGCAAAAGCCGGTGGTCTGCTGCATGACCTGGGCAAGGCCATTGACCACGAAGTCGAAGGCACACACGCCCTTATCGGCGCTGATTTCATCAAGCGTCATGGTATGAAAGACAAGCGTATCATCAACTGTGTCGCGGCCCATCACCATGAAGTCGAACACGAGTGCGTCGAAGCCTATATCGTCGAAGCCGCCGACGCTATTTCCGGTGCGCGACCCGGCGCACGTCGTGAGAGCCTCGAAAACTACATCAAGCGCGTCAAAACGCTTGAAGAGATTGCCACTAGCTTCGACGGCGTGGAACAAAGCTACGCCCTGCAAGCCGGACGCGAAGTGCGTATCATCGTCCGCCCGGAAACGGTGGACGACCTATCCGCGCTGCGCCTCGCCCGTGACATCGCCCGCCAGATCGAAGAAACCATGCAATATCCTGGTCAGATCAAGGTCCACGTCATCCGCGAAACCCGTGCTGTCGATTACGCGAAGTAGTAGCAAGTCATCATCGTAAGACAAATAAAAAACGGGATGCCCATTTTTACAGGCATCCCGTTTTCTTATATCAAGCGCAAGTACCGGAGAAGTCAATTCTCTGGTGGGGGGTAGGGGGGCGGATGCTTGTTGGAGTGTGCCCCCAAAAGATGATCTTTATTCGCTCGGCGGAACCAGTACCGTGTCAATCGCATGGACCACGCCATTTGCGATCAGCACATCCGCCTGCACAACTGCCGACTCGTTTACGAACACGACACCGTCATTCACACTGACTGCCACTTCTGCGCCGTTTAGCGTGGCGACCGACGTGCCATCTGCTTCAACAACCGCTCGCGCCACCAGCGCCCGGTCTACCACATGATAGCTCAGCACTGCTGTCAGTGTTTCGGTATCTGCCAGCAGTTCTTCCGCCGTCAGATCAGCTTCACTCAAAAACCCCCCGAACGCCTCGTCCGTCGGCGCGAAGATCGTGTATGGACCGCCATCCAGCAGTTCGCCGGTCAACCCCGCTGCATCTGCCGCTGCCAGCAGCGTATCGAATACGCCCGCGCTTTCAGCCGCTTCTGCCAATGTCGGCAGATAATCGCCCGTGACCGGGTCAATGCCGGTCCAGATGGTGCCGTCACGCATTCCCTCGCGGATTTCGACCAGTGTGTCGATCACTTCTTCAGGAACCGACGCATCATGTGTGGGGCCAAAGTCGATGCCGTCATTGGCGATTTCTAGCACGAAGGTACTGTTTTCCGGGAATGCACCTTCTTCCACTGCCAGCGCGACCATCTCATACACGCCAACGTCCACACGCTTGAGTGCGCTTGTCAGCAGATTCTCGGCACCTGGAGACTCACCACCGCCGAAAGTCGTAAAGTACTCGTCCTGATCGACACCAATCACTAAAATGCCTTCAGATGCCGCGTAGCTGATACCACCCGAACCGGTGGGGCCGCCCGCGCCGAAGATCACGTCTGCGCCATCACCGATAAACTGGCGTGCAGCCTCTTGCCCCTGATCGGGAGCCTGAAAATCGGGGATATAGATGCCCAGCGTGCGAATTTCAGGATCAATGTATACAGCGCCCGTTTCAAACCCGTGACGGAACTTCACCACCGGGAAAATTGCATCTCCATACACACCTGCTACAATGCCGCTTTCCGTCATCAATGCGGCTATTGAACCTGCCAGGAATCCGGCTTGATCCTCACGGAACTGGATACCTACGATATTCGGCAGCGGCTCCGACGCCGTGAAGTCTTGATCAACGCCAATGAAGAATACATCAGGGTTGGCCTCAGCCGCCGCATATGCCGCATCTGCCAGCGCAAAACCGACCGTAATAATCACGTCGTATTCGCCCTCAAGACACACATTGATGTTATTGGCATAATCTGACACAGAGGCGGTTTCAATGAACGTGTCTTCAAGGCCGAACTCTTCGACAGCACGCAACATACCGTCATAGGCAAATTCGTTAAACGTGCCATCGTTCACGCGTCCGATATCGGTAATCAGGCAAACGCTCTGGACAAAACTGCCATCCTGCGCCGTGACTGCTCCAAATGGCAGAACCAGCGCCATTAAAATCAACAGGATAAAGAACCGGGTATTACGCATAGGTAAATTCCTCGCTTAAACGTATACAATCATGAAATACATGAATCATGTGGATGATAACTGCACAATATAAATATTGTATAGATAGAGCATCAAAAACGAGCGAGGTCTATTAGACCTCGCTCGTTTGCTCGTGTTTGAGTGGCAATTACTGCCGTTTGCTTACTCGCAGGTCGCCGTGACCAGTTCACCGGTCAGCGGGTCAATGCCCGTGTCCAGTTCACCGCTTGCCAGCATCGCCAGCACTTCGTTCGCGGTATCC
>DAOTXA010000553.1:0-14866 GCA_034435595.1 Anaerolineae bacterium
CGTGTGGAATCCGGCCTGTTGCGCTGACAATGCCATCGGCATCACGCCATTGACATGTCGAATTCTACCATCAAGTGATAGTTCGCCGATGTACATCGCCTCATCTAGTGCTTGCAACGGGATTTGATCGGTAGCTGCGAGCACGCCAACAGCGATCGCGAGATCATATGCTGTACTATGCTTGGGCAAATCTGCCGGAGAAAGATTAACCACGTAGCCCTTATTTGGGAATTGTAGGCGGCTATTTTTGATGGCGGCGCGAACGCGCTCGCGGCTTTCGCGCACCGCAGAGTCGGGCAATCCCACGATTGAGAACGAGGGCAAGCCCGCACGGGGGTTGAAATCGACCTGAACTTCGACCAGGACGCCGTCGATACCAATTACGGCACAGGCATGGGCGATGGCAAGCATAAGACTCCAATTCGGTTTTTTGCCATTAAATATAAATGTCTTGCTAAGAATGATTAGTCGCAATATATGACACTATTTCTTCCTAAAGTATAGTCTGTGACGTTGTGCTTTGTATACAGTCTGACTTAAGGCTTTCCCAATGTATAGTCTGTAAATCTCAACCGTCTGCGCAAGCGACATCTCAGAATTGTGATACGATAATGAGGATTCATAACGTAACGTTGATACACTTAACGAATAGTTCAGGAAACAGTGTCATGCAGGATAAGAGTGACTTCCACATTCTTGTGGTTGATGACAATGAAATGAATCGTGATATGTTATCACGGCGTATGGAACGGCAGGGCTATGCCGTGACTACTGCGGAAAATGGTGAAGTTGCGCTCCGACAATTGGCGGCGCAGCAGTTTGACCTGATTTTACTTGATGTGATGATGCCGATTCTCAATGGTTATGAAGTGCTGGAAAGGGTTAAGAACGACGACCGCTGGCGTGATATTCCCGTCATCATGATTTCTGCTGTGGACGACCTTGATAGCGTCGTTAAATGCATTGAACTCGGCGCAGAAGACTATTTGTTTAAGCCATTTAATCCTGTTTTACTAAAAGCTCGGATCAGTGCCAGCCTGGAGCGTAGCGCGAGCCGACAACGCAATCATATGACCAGTTCAAATGGAATAGGGCGTGAACTTCTTATCGCGATCCATGAGCGACTTTCTGCGATGATTGTGGACGATGTTGGCGCGTTCAACGCTGACCAGCAATTGGAAATTGAGGCCATCCTCAATGACATTGATATGTTTTTAGCATGACTTGCTCCATCAAAATGTGACGGATCAAATACAATTAGGATTTCTCGTGATTGACAGTTTGTGGGTATTGGTCAGTGCAGCACTCGTGTTTTTGATGCAGGCAGGTTTTCTTTGTCTGGAAACAGGATTGACGCGCACTAAGAATAATATCAATGTAGCGGTCAAGAATCTCGTTGATTTTGGCGTCACGACAATGTTGTTCTGGTTGTTTGGTTTTGCGTTGATGTTTGGTCCAACGATAAACGGGTTAATCGGTGGTGCAGAGTTCGGTCGTTTTGCCGTATCTTTTGATCCACAAGACCCGACTTCTACGTCTACGCTGGTTTTTCTCGTTTTTCAGATCATGTTTTGCGGAACAGCCGTTACTATTGTCTCCGGTGCTGTCGCAGAGCGAATGACATTTTCTAGCTATATCATTATCACTGCACTAATTTCGGGTTTGGTCTACCCGGTGTTTGGGCATTGGGCGTGGGCAGGTCTTGATACCGGCGAGTTCTTTGGTTTTCTGGGAGAACGCGGGTTCGTTGATTTTGCTGGATCAACGGTTGTGCATAGCGTTGGGGGCTGGGCTGCACTCGCAATTCTACTGATTATTGGACCGCGAAGTGGGCGTTTCCCCGAAGGTGGTCACCCTCAAAAGATACAAGGTGCAAATATCCCGCTCTCCGCACTCGGCGTGATTCTGTTGTGGGTGGGTTGGTTTGGATTCAACGGCGGTAGCGTGCTTGCCTTCAATGATCGGGTTATTGTGATCGTCACTAACACGGTGATCGCCGGATCAGCCGGGATGTGCGTTTCAATGATTGTTGGTTGGGCATTGCGTGGACGTGCCGAAATCGATCTGGTTGTGAACGGTATCCTGGCGGGCCTGGTGTCGATTACAGCGAATTGTCATGCAGTGACCAGCATAGATGCCGCGCTTATAGGTGGTATTGGCGGCGTGGTGATGCTGATTGTAGATAGTTTGCTGGTACGGTTTCGCATCGATGACGCAGTTGGGGCGATTCCGGTTCATCTGGGCGGTGGCATTTGGGGTACGCTCGCTGTTGGAATCTTCGGGCAAGCGGAATTTTTAGGGTCTGGTTTGTCGCGCATTGACCAAATTGGGGCACAAGTCATCGGCATCATGGTATGTGCTGTTTGGACATTCGTGATGGTGTACATCATTTTGAGTATTATCAATCGTATGTTCCCGATGCGTGTGTCGGCAGAGGATGAGGCGATTGGCCTTAACATTTCCGAGCATGGCGCATCAACCGACTTATACGATTTGTTTCAGGTGATGGAAGAACAATCTCAGACCGGTGATCTGTCTGTGCGACTCCCCGTCGAACCTTTTACAGAGGTTGGTCAGATTGCAGGCCGGTATAATGCCGTGATGCAAGCGCTTGAGGATGCGGTTCATCGTACCGAAGTCGTTGTTCGCAGTGCGTTAGATGGCATTGTCACATTTACGCGAGATGCGCTAGAGGTGAGTAGCTTTAACCCTGCTGCCGAGGATATATTCGGTTACCAGGCTGCGCAGGTATCGGGTAAACCCATCAATTTGCTACTATCCGGTCCTGAAGCCGCGGGGTCGGTTGCTACGCTTGATGGCTTGAGAGAAATGTTATCCGATTGGGTTTCGGTTGGTGGTCACCAACAAATCACGGGGCGGCGCTCGGATGGATCATTGTTTCCGGTTGAATTTGTTGTCTCTGAGGCGGGAACGGAAGACGAAGGATTTTATCTGGCGACCTTTCGCGATATTACCGAACGGAAGCAAAGTGAAGATACGCTCCGGCGCAGTGAGGAGCATTTTCGGCGTTTGATCGAGAATGCAACCGATGTCATTACGACGATTTCGGCAGATGGCATTATCCATTATCTAAGCCCCTCGGCGCGGCGGATATTGGGTTATGAAGTTGAAGAGTTAATTGATGCGAGTTTGTTCGACTACATACATACGGACGATTACCCGCATGTGATTGCGAGTCTAACGGAAATTCTGAGGCATCCCAGCCAGGAAATTCTGCTTGAATTTCGCTTCCGTAAGAAAGACGGCACCTGGATTGTGTTGCAATCGAGTGGGGCGAATTTGCTCCATGAACCCACCATCGGTGGTATTGTACTGAACTCCAGAGACATCACCGAACAGAAATCGGCAGAACGAGCGGTCATCGAGACGGAAAATCGATTCCGCGATTTATTTGAAGCTTCTCCTGACGCGATATTCGTTGAGGATTATAAAGGAACTGTGCTTGATGTGAATCCGGCGGCTTGTTCCTTGCATCGGATGCAACGTGAGGAAATTGTCGGGCGTAACGTTGAAGACCTGGTTCCGCCTTCACAACGCGGTAATGTCGCTGTCAACTTTGATGAATTACTGAATACCGACCAGAGCAAAATCTTTGAGAGTTATAGTTATACCAGAGAAGGATTAGTCATCCCGGTCGAAATTCGTGCTTCGCATATTGAATACGCGGGGCAAAACGCCTTGCTTTTCCATGTACGCGACATGACCGAGCGCAAACAATCTGAAGCACGCTTGCGATCCAGTGAAGCTAATCTGACTGCATTGATTGAAAACACACAGGATATGATCTGGTCGGTGGATACAGCGTATCAGGTCATCACTGCAAACCTGAGCGCAAAGCTGGTTTTTCGTCAGGCATATAAAACAGACCTTGTACCGGGCAAGTTCTTACTTGAGGGCCTGAGTTTAGGTGAGCGCACCTACTGGCGCGAACGGTATGATCGTGCTTTAAATGGTGAGCGCTTCACTGTTGAGGATCATTTTGACTTCCCGAACATGAGTGCTGATATTGAAATCGCATTTAATCCGATCATTGATAGTGACGGCAATGTGAATGGCGTGTCTTGTATGGCGAGGGATATCAGCGAGCGCAAACAAGCGGAGCGTGATCTACAAGCCGCAAAAGAGATCGCAGAATCTGCGAATCGTGCCAAGAGTGCGTTTTTAGCCAATATGAGTCATGAGCTTCGCACGCCGCTGAACGCGATTATCGGCTATAGTGAAATGCTCGAAGAAGAGGCCGAGGATTTCGGTTATGATGATGCTGTTCCTGACCTGAAGAAGATTCAGTCAGCAGGCAACCACTTGCTTGATCTCATCAACAATATTCTTGACTTGTCCAAAATCGAAGCCGGACGCATGGATCTCTTCATCGAACTCTACGATGTCGAGGAATTACTTGAAGGTGTGCTGATGACGATTCAGCCATTGGTGCAGAAGAACCACAATACCCTTGAATATAAGTTCATGGATGACCTGGCGACAGGGCGTGCTGATATTACCAAGTTGCGGCAGACGCTTTTTAATCTCTTGAGCAATGCGTCGAAATTCACGGAAAATGGGACGATTACCCTCAGCGCAGAACGAATAACAGAAAATGGACAAGACTGGTTCGTGTTCAAGGTCGCCGACACAGGTATTGGTATGGCATCCGAACAAGTCGAAGCGGTTTTTCAAGAATTCATACAGGCTGATGTATCTACAACGCGACGTTTTGGTGGTACCGGATTAGGTTTGACGATCAGCCGTCGCTTTTGTCAGATGATGGGCGGTGACATCACAGTAGAAAGTGTGCTTGATGAAGGTACAACGTTCTCGGTTGTACTCCCAGTCAATGCATCTGTCGAGGAAGATATGTGGTTCGCTAGCGACCTATCCGGCATATCTTTGAAGTCGGTAACATCAGAAGATGTGAACAGCGTGCTAATTATTGATGATGATTCTGCTGTAAGAGATCTGCTTGCGCGAACGCTATCGCGTGAAGGGTATGCTGTTGAAGTAGCAAGCGATGGCGAAGAAGGGCTTCATAAGGCGCGAGTCATGCGGCCTGCCGCGATTACGCTGGATGTGATGATGCAGGGCATGGATGGATGGTCTGTATTGTCCATGATAAAGAACGATCCTGATCTCGTTGATATTCCGGTTATCATGATTACGATTGTGGATGATCGGAGCCGGGGCTTTGCTTTAGGTGCAGCAGGATACCTGACGAAACCGATTGATCGTAAGAAACTGCTGCGTGTGCTTAATCGATTTGCGCGGTCTGAGTCGGTAGAAGACCGTGGAGATATTTTGATCGTCGAGGATGACAAAACTATTCGTGAAATGATCGCTCGGACGCTGCGCAAGGATGGTTGGCGCACAGTAGATGCTGAAAACGGCGTTGTCGGCTTGCAACGAATCGCCGATCATCAACCTGATTTGATCCTCCTTGATCTGATGATGCCAGAAATGGACGGTTTTCAGTTTGTACGAGAATTGCAGAACGTACCGGCATGGCGAGCGATCCCGATCATTGTGATTACCGCAAAAGATCTGACGACTGAGGATCGCCGTCGTTTAAGCGGATATGTTGAGGATGTGCTTGCAAAACACGCATACGACCGCGATAAATTGCTGCAAGAGATTAGCGCGATGGTTCGTGCGCAAACAAAGCGGGATGATCAAGATAAGATAGATTGATACAGGGTGCTGCGAAATGGCGAAGATACTCGTTGTTGAAGACAATGAGATGAATCTGGATATGCTTGTCCGCCGTCTAGAGCGACGAGGGTTTGTAGTCGTGGTAGCCGTGGACGGCGCACAGGGCGTAGCACTTGCTCGTAGCGAAAGCCCGGATTTAATCTTGATGGACATGAGCTTGCCAGTATTGGACGGTTGGTCTGCGACGAGGCAAATTCGTGCAACTGCCGAAACTGCTCAAACCCCGATTATCGCCCTAACTGCCCATGCTCTTGCCGGGGATCGTGAGAAGTGCCTTGCTGCTGGGGCCAACGAATACGAGACGAAGCCAGTTAAGTTTGGGCAATTACTAGAGAAAATTGCCCTGTTTGTCCAGACAGATGGTTAAACTTGGCCCTCAGTCTTCTGCTCACGTATAATGACTGAACAGAGAATTGCGACAATACCGGAGTACGTAACTTATGGAGTCGGATTCCGACGCCAATATCATCGGACGGCGCTATCGTCTAGAGGACTTGATGGGTCGTGGCGGTATGGGGTCGGTTTATCGTGCGTGGGACCAGCTGACCGGTCATTACGTTGCGCTTAAACAGGTTACTCAGCATACTGGCGAAAACTCATTTTCCAATACCTATGATGGGGCCGACTTCCGGCTGGCACTGGCTCGTGAATTCAAGTTTCTGGCCTCGCTTCGTCACCCCAACATTATTGAAGTGCTAGACTACGGCTTTGATACTAATAAACATCCCTACTATACAATGGAATTGCTCGACTCGGCAGAAACGATCCTGGAGGCCGGGAAACGGGAATCGATGTTCGAACAGTTGCGTTTGTTGGGTCAGATGCTGCGTGCATTAACATATCTTCACCGGCGCGGCATCCTGCACCGCGATCTCAAACCAGGCAATGTTATGGTCGTTGATGGTCACGTCAAGCTGCTGGATTTTGGCTTGTCGATCATGCGTGACCGTGTGGAGGTTGATGAACCTGCTGATACAACTGCTGGTACACTCGCCTATATGGCACCGGAAATTTTGGTGGGTAACCCGGCGAATATCACATCTGACTTGTATGCTTTTGGGATGTTGGCGATTGAGATTATCGGCGGCAAGCATCCATTTTCAAGTGCGGATGTTGGTGTGCTCATCAACGATATCCTCTATACAGCCCCTGATTTGACCGATGTTGGCATTGGTGCAGAAATTGCCGTTGTATTGAGCCGTCTTGTGCAAAAGGAACCGGAAGATCGCTATCAAAGTGCGCCTGAAGTGATTGCTGCGCTAGAAAATGTGACGAACCAATCGATTAAGAGTGAAACTGCCGCCACTCGCGAGAGTTTCTTGCAGGCCGCGCAGTTGGTGGGGCGCGAATCTGAGCTAAAACGGCTGTCATCGTCATTAGATCAACTAAAAAAATCACGCGGAAGTACCTGGTTGATTACTGGGGAGAGTGGCGTCGGTAAATCGCGTATGCTGGATGAATTGCGGACGCTGGCTTTGGTACGTGGCATGTTAGTGATGCGCGGTCAAGCCGTGAGTGAAGGCAACACTCCATATTACTTGTGGCGTATTGTCCTGCGTTGGATGCGTCTTTTGCTCGAATTGTCACCGCAAGACTCTAATTTGATTAACGCCCTATTACCTGATGCAATATCAGCCAATGGTGCTCATTCATCGAATACAGGGGATGCGACTATACAGCATGAGATTGACCCCTCAAAGATATTGTCGCAGTTACTTTCCCTTCTGCGAAGGATGTTACACGAGATTGATCAACCTATTGTCTTGATTTTTGAAGATATTCAGTGGGCAGGCAGCGAAAGCATCTTGCTGCTGGCGGAAGTCGTTCGCTTTGTAGCAGAGGTTCCGCTCTTCGTAATTGCGAGCTACCGGGATGAGGAACGTTTTAATTTACTGAATAAACTGCCGGGTGTTCCGGTAATTCGTCTGCAACGCTTTGACTCAGACGGCATCGCTGATCTTAGCGCCGCAATGCTGGGTGCGGTAGGGCGACAACCACAGGTTTTGAGCCTGCTTCAGCGTGAAACCGAAGGCAATGTTCTATTTCTCATTGAGGTCGTTCGTGCCCTTGCAGAAGAAGCGGGAACCCTTGATGAGATTGGAAAGATGACTCTACCCGAAAGCGTTTTCGCGGGGGGTATTCAACGCATTATACAGCGGCGTCTGGATCATATTCCCGTTTGGTCGCATGAAATGTTGCAGGCGGCTGCGGTTTATGGGCGGCAACTCGATTTAGAGATATTGCGCCTGTTGTATCCTGATATTGACATTGAGCGCTGGCTCCTGGTTTGTTCTGAAGCAAGCGTAATCGATATCGTTGATGAGCAGTGGCGTTTTGCTCATGATCGCTTGCGTGATGCACTCATCGAGACGCTGGAAACGAACGATCGCCAGCAAATGCACCGCAGGATTGCCGAGGTGATCGAGCAGCATTATAGTGTAGCGAACCATGCGAGCATCCTTGCACACCATTGGAATCTTGCCGGTAACTATGCTAAAGAGTGCCATTACCTGACATTGGCGGGGCAGCAAGCACTGTACTCTGGTGTGTATAAAGAGGCAATCACATGCCTTGATCGGGCGATGATGCTGCTAGAACATTTTGGTGGGCATTCCAATTTGCAGAGAGAGCGTATTCGCCTGAAGCAGATTCAAGGTGAGGCGAATCTGGGGCTGGGTGCATACGATGTGGCGGAAAAAATCTTTACGCAGTGCCTCGAAATCGCACGTGAATTGAACGCTCCACATGAAATCGGTGCCGCACTGAATGCCCTCGGTAGCATCGAACATACCCGTAACAATCCTTCACAGGCACGCAAGCACTATCAGGCGGCACTAGCTAATTATCGTGTAGTAGATGACAAGGCTGGGGTTTCGCGAACCCTACATAATCTGGGGAACGTTGCATATGATCTGGGTGATGACGAGATTGCACGCCAACTATACCAACAAAGTATGGATATCACACGTGAGATTGGCGGGCAGTGGGGGATGGCTGGAGCGATTTCTCGCAGCGAGGAACGCGAGTCACAGGCAGGTGAAGACAAAGGCGAAATCAACGCGTTGATGCGCAGGTTGGCTCAGGCGCAGTCTGCCGGAGACTTATCCGAGGTAGCGGCGTCTTATCTGGCGTTAGGCGATGTCGTTCATACACTCATAGACTACGATCAGGCGATGGAGTTCTATACAAAATGCCTGGAATTATGTCAGGGTTTAGAGATTCCTGCTGATATTATTAAAGTTTACAGCCGATTGGCCCGAACGTCTACAGCGCAACAGGAACTCAAGTCTGCGATGAAGTACTTACGTCAAGCGCTAAGGGTTTCCGTCGATCATCAGGAAATGCTTCTGACACTGCACACGCTATTTCGTATTGCGCGTTTGAACATCTCGCTCGATAAAATGTCGGGTGCGCTCGAATTGCTGGCAATGCTACTGCATCACCCTGCAATTGAAGAGACGAATATCGAAGATGATGTCGAACGCCTGGCATTTGAGATTCAAGGGCACTTTGATGCAGAGGCAGCGCAGACTGTTTGGGAACGTGGTAAAACAGCCGATATGGACACAGTTATACGGCAATTGCTTGCATCTCTGTAGTGGCTTCGACCGTAGGATTTGCGGTTTTCTCCTGACAACGTTTGACAAATTCGCTCACAAGTCGATTGTATTCGTTCCCACGTTCGCTCATTGGTAAATGACCGACGCCGGGTAATATCTCTAACTGTGCGTTCTGGATCTCTCTTGCGATGACCCTGGCTTGTGAGTGAGGCACGATGGGATCAGCATCGCCTGCGATAACAAGGGTAGGCGATGTGATTCTATGCAGCAGACTGGTGATGTCGATATCGGGCATGGCTTCGAAGTACATGCGCATCGCTGCCAAATCCAGGCGCGTTGCATCAGGGTAGATCAAATCCAGTGTTGCGTCTAAACCCGGATGTGCGTACATGGCTTCCCAGTCTTTGGCGTATGCGCGGAATGAGGCCCGGTAGATTGACCGTGTGGACGTAATGAGCTTGAATTGCGTCTGAAATATGAGCGAACCCGGCAGACCGAGCCTTGCGAGCCATTGAAGCCATGCTAGTGCACCGGTCCAACGTCCGTGGGCGAACCCGGAAATGCTGATGACCCCTGCCACACGTTCGGGCCAGCGTGCCGCGATATTCAATGCAGAGAATCCGCCAGTCGAATGACCAACCAATATCACCGGAACGTCGGGCGCAAGTGCGTCAATTGACCGCATCAAGACTGAAGCCATCATATCTGCACGTAAGTCTGATGCTTGCAAACCAATCGGAAATGTTGCCGGATAGTGACCGGGTAAGGTCAACGAATACCAGCGAAATGCGTTATTGAATATTGGTGTTTGCGACGGTACCCAGAAATTCAGCGATGATGTGATGCCGTGTATGAAGAACACAGCCGGTCCGGGCATATGCTGGTTAAATCCCAATGCTGCAATGTTGTGACCATCGATCGAGATTTCATAGGGTGTAGACATCGCTAACACTCCATTATCGTTAAGGAATAGTTGTCTATATCTATATTACACGATTGGCACACTATAAAACATAAATTAATCGTGAAGTAACAGGATTAGAACCCGATGCGGCTCAAGCTGCCTGCTACCGAGTTGGTATAGCCGCCCCCAAAGATACGTACATGCACCAATAACGGGTACAGATTATAGATTTCCCGGCGGACCTCGAAGAATCCCGGTGTGATGGGGCGAAGTTGCGTGTAACGCTTAAAAAATGGCTCACCAAATGTGCCGAATAATGTTGTGTAGGCCAGTTCAATTTCCGGATGACCGTAGTATAGGGCAGGATCAATGAATCCGGTGATTTTGCCATCATGGGCCAGGATGTTTGTCGTCCATAGATCCCCGTGAATGAGTGATGGGTGTGGCGGCTCTTCGAGATAATCTTCCAGTCTTTCCGCCAGTTGTTCGATGCGCGTGTACAGAGATACGTTCAGGCGACCATCGCCCAGTGCGCCGCGTGCCATGAATAGCAATCGTTGATCGCGGAAAAAATCGATCCATGAGTCTGTGGGTGGATTTGGTTGTGGCAAACTGCCAATCAGCGTATCGCGTTCGAGGCCGAACTGATCCCCGCGCACCTGATGCAATTCCGCCAGTATTTCGGCGGCGTGACGCTGTACGCTGGCACTGATTTGACTGTTGCCAGGAATGTGCGTCATTAGCAATAGGGTGTTTTCGCTGTGGATCACGGTCGGCACGGGTAGCGTAGAGTGCCCTCTTAGATAGCGTAGCATGTAACCTTCAATATCCAGTTGACCAAAAGGCGGATTGGCGACTTTGGCGACCAACGGTTCGTGTACCGCAAAATCGATTTGGTAGACTTCGCCGATCATCCCGCCATGAAGGGGTTGAATACGCGTCGGGCGTTCGCCGACGATTCGCTCTATGGGTTCGTGGAGTGTAACGGACATAAATCTCCTCCTGATGGCAGGTAGTAGTTACCGACCAGTCTACCAAAAGAAAACACCCGCTTCCGAGGGAGAGCGAGTGCATCTTGCGTAGGTTATTGGATGTCATTAGGCGGTTTGTATATCGAGTGCCTTGATTGCCGCTGCGACGCCACGATCAATGGCCTCGAAGTTCTTGGGCAATAGATTGCGCCGGTGGGCAGGAATGTGTGCCTCGACCGCGGCCCGTAAATCATCAACAGGAATGACCGGATGTGCTGCCAGTGTTGCTGACAACAAGATCATGTTGGTTAGGCGGGCGTCGCCAATCTCATAGGCGATGTCGGTCGCTTTGACGCGTAGCTCCGTGATGTCATCGCGCTGGGGCGGATATTCAATCAGCGAGTCGTTGACGACCAGCAATCCGCCTGTGGCGACTTCGTTAATGTATTTTTCAAACGATGGATTGTTAAACACGATTCCCACGTTGGGATGCCGGACAATTGGCGAACCGATAGGCTTATCGCTGACAACGACGAAGCAGTGCGCTGTGCCGCCGCGCATCTCTGGTCCATAGGATGGAATCCAGGTGACTTCTCTACCGACATCCATGCCCGCGTATGCGAGCAACTGTCCGGCGAACATCACGCCCTGTCCGCCGAAACCTGCAAATACAAATGATTCGTGCATGATTTCGCCTCCTACAGCGCCTTGACCTCGTCGGTGATTTTGTAGTCACCTAACGGATAGTACGGGACCATGTTGTCGCGGACCCAGTCAAGGGCCTCGGTTGGGGTCATGCCCCAGTTGGTCGGGCAACTTGAGAGTAGTTCGACCATGCTGAAGCCCAGTCCTGCTTTTTGGACTTGGATGGCGGTCTTGATAGCCTTCTTCGCCTTGCGGATATTGGCGACATCGTGCAGCGAGCGGCGCACGATATAGGCGGCACCGTCAAGCGTTGCCAGCATTTCGCTTACGCGCATCGGATACCCGGCGAGGTCGGCGCTGCGACCAAACGGGGACGAGGTCGTTTTTTGCCCTGGCAGGGTGGTGGGGGCCATTTGTCCCCCGGTCATGCCATAGATGGCATTATTGACGAAAATCGTGGTGATGTGTTCGCCGCGTGCTGCTGCATGGACAATTTCTGCTGTACCGATAGCAGCGAGATCTCCGTCACCCTGATAGGTAAGGACAGTTTTGTCAGGATACACACGCTTAACACCGGTCGCCATTGCCGGGGCGCGTCCGTGTGCCGCTTCGCAGCCGTCTACCTCGAAGTAATTGTAGGCGAATACGGCGCAACCGACCGGCGCGACCAGGATCGTTTCTTCACGCAGGCCGAGTTCATCCAACACTTCCGCGACAAGCCGGTGTGCTACGCTATGCGTGCAACCGGGGCAGTAATGTGTATGGACATCTGACAAAGTTTCCGGGCGATTATAGATCCGCTGCATTTCCACCGGAGGATCTAAAATAAGTTCTGCCATAATATTTTCTCCTTAAACCCGCTCTGCAACACGGGTGAATTGTTCTTCAATTGCGGTTTCGATTTCATCTGGCATGGGGACCATGCCGCCCGTCCGCCCGTAGAAGGCAACCGGGATTCTTCCGTTCACTGCGAGGCGCACATCCTCAACCATCTGGCCTGCATTCATTTCAACGACGAGGCAGTTTTGCACCTGTTCTCCAAGTTCGGCAAGGCGCTTCTCAGGGAAGGGCCACAGGGATTGCGGGCGGAATAACCCGACTTTGTACCCACGTGCGCGGCAGTTTTCGACGGCAGTGTAGGCAATGCGTCCGGCAGTTCCGTAACCGACCACAAGCAGTTCGGCGTCATCTGTAGCGAACTCGACCGAGCGTTGCTCTGCCTCGCGGATTTGTGCGATCCGCGCTTGCAGATGGTCGTTAAATTTTTCCAGATCAGGGGCGTTGATATAAAGCGATGAAACGATATTCTTTTCGCGCTCCTTTGCACCTGTGAGTGCCCAGTCGGGGCGTTCTGCCATCAGGTCGCGCATGGGCGGTAATTCTGCCGGTTCCATCATCTGTCCGATCTGTCCGTCAGCGGCGATAAGCACCATATGACGGTATTTCTCGGCTAGATCGAAGGCCAGCATTGTGAAGTCAATCGCTTCCTGAACCGATGCCGGTGCGAGTACGATGGGGCGATAGTCACCGTGTCCAGCGGATCTTGTCACCTGGAAATAATCGCTCTGCGAAGGTTGAATATTGCCGAGGCCGGGACCACCACGCATCACATCCACGATCACACAGGGTACATTAGACCCCGCGATATACGAAAGTCCTTCTTGCATCAAGCTAACGCCGGGGCTAGATGATGAGGTCATCACTTTTGCTCCGGTGCAGGCTGCACCATAGACCATGTTGATTGCTGCTACTTCGCTTTCCGCCTGCAAAAAAACACGATCCAACTCGACCATGCGCTTCGCCATGTGTTCCAGCAGTTCGGTTTGTGGGGTGATTGGATATCCAAAGTAGGCTTCGCATCCTGCGCGGATCGAGGCCTCGGCAATAGCGACATTGCCTTTGAGCATTTCTTTCGCCATGATATCCCTCTCTATTCCGTTACCGGTTTACGACGCTTGACTGGCTCACGGTAAACGGTGAAGCACACGTCTGGGCAGATCACTGCACAGATGCCACATCCGGTACATTCGCTTTCCGCTTCGTTAAGGACGGCGGGATGATACCCTTTTGCGTTGAGGACGGTTTCTTCCATGATCAGCACGTTTTGCGGGCAGGCTGTGACGCACAATGTACATCCCTTGCAACGCGCCTGATCGATGATGACAGTTCCCTTAGCCATAAGTGATTTCCTATAAAGTTATGTCTATTTGAATTGCCTATATATTATTGTGCAAAGTGCCTCAAGAGTAAGTGCTGAATATCATAAATTGCAACGCGAAATATCATTAAGTCAGATAAATGTTGTTATATGCAAAATAAAAACAGGCGGGAAAACGCCTGTCTGAAAGAAAATTCGGTGACATTGGTTTTAGGGCGAAATCTTGCTGGAAACGTAGCGCAGGTATTCAAGCGCTTCGTGCGCATGACCGATCAAATCCTGTGCCAGACGGGTCGCCTGTGCAGATTGATTGTCATTGATGTGTTGCTGTCCGCGCTTGGTTTTGCCTTTCGCAATCCGCAGCAGAGCACGTGCTTTAGCCAGTTCCATGCGGATTTCGAAATGCTCGTCCTCTCGCTGGTGACTGTACCACTTATAATTAGCTTCCAGTTTGTCCTTGAGCTTCTGCAATTCTTCGCGCCCGTTGAATTGCCGTTCTTCGCGTGAGACTAATTCAATGTCGATGAGCAACTGGCCTGCGTCAAAGGCTGCATCACCCTTTGGATGTAGAAATTCCAGATCAATCAATTTGAATTTCAAGTCGCTGGACCGTCCGTTTTCGAGTCCGTAAACCATGATATTGCGCATGTGCAGGTCGCCATGCATCACAGCAGCCGGGAAACTCTCCAAAACGTGCTGATACTGGATGATTTTGCCGATGCACTCAAATAAATCGTACTGGATTTTACGTGAACTTTCGACTTCTCCAGTGTCATATAGCTCGTTTCGGTTCAGGAAGCCGAAAACGCGGTCGACATACTCAAGAATACGCCCTAGATAAATTTCTCGCAGAATGGTTGGCGGTGCTAGTTCACGTTCCAGCGTGCCGCCGTCATGGACATTGTAT
>DAOTXA010000554.1:0-5908 GCA_034435595.1 Anaerolineae bacterium
CCTTGCGTGGTTTCGCGGAGTCGATGGCGGCGTGGTTCGGTCAGGAAGCCAATCTCACGTTCCTCGCATGGGACGAGTGGAAGCAGACCGTCAGCGAGCGATCTGCCAACACCACATGGGATCACATCGCGCATAGCCCCAATGCCAGCATCGACAAGGCCCGCCGTCTGCTTGGATACGCACCACGCTATACGTCACTCCAGGCTGTGCAGGAAAGTGTGCAATGGCTCATCAACAACGGCGACATCAAGATTGATACGACGATGGAATGAGCGAATGCGTAACACACAAGATCGATTCTCCGCATCAGGCGCATTCCACGATAGTGCGGATGCTGTTGCCGGAGGAGCCGGTTCCGGTCAAAAACACCCTGTTCGTGCTGCCCGTCGAACCGGACTTGCAGCACGAATACGGCGACGGCCTGCACGAAGTCCAGCAACTTGATTTGCATAACACACATGGCTTGCTGGTCGTCGCACCGACTTTCAGCCATGCACCCTGGTATGTAGATCATCCGACCGACCCGACAATCCGGCAGGAGACGTATTTTCTGCAAGCGGTCGTCCCGCTGGTGGATCGTCTCGTGCCGGATAGTGGCAAACGCCTGTTGGTTGGTTTCAGCAAATCGGGATTTGGCGCGTTGGCGATGATCCTGCGCCATCCTGATCTGTTCCACGCGGCGAGTGTGTGGGACGCTGCCACACTCCTGACGTGTGGCATTCCCCATTACATGCGTGACATCATCGGCGACGAAGCTAACTATGAGCGATACCGGCTCGATAAGCTGTTCATAAAGGCGGGTGACGACTTTCGCGCACAGATGCGAATCGCGCTACACGGTTACGGAGAGTGGCGCGAAGATATGGTCGCCGCGCATGAATTGCTAGCGGATTTCGGCATTGCGCACGAATATTTAGACGGTCCAGAGCGCCCGCACCGTTGGGATAGCGGTTGGGTAGCCGGTGCAGTGGCGTCGCTGGTGCGGATGGCTGAACAGACTTAGCCGTTTGCCGATAGATCACAATCAACCAGCACATGGATGCTATTGTTGGCCTCGTCCTCGCGCAGCTTGAAAGCCTCGTCAATACGGGTCAGTGGCAGGGTATCCGTCACCATTTCTGATGTATTGACCAGCCCGTCCATTACCAACTGCACACTTTCGTTGAAGAAGCGGCGCATGTCGATATCGGTGCGCGGTTCGGTTGTGTAGATTTCCAGCCGTCTGCGATGCACTTTGAAGAAGTCTATCGGCTTGTTGCACACGCCGATGCAGCCGTACATGACAATACGCCCGCGCATCGCCGCGCAGTCGATGGCATCAACCATGCCGTCGCCTTCCAGCAGACAGGGAATCACCACGTCGAATCCGTCGGGGAAGTCTTCGCCGAGTACATTCATTGTTGGCGTATCCGGCGTTGGAATTTGATAGGTGTGAGTCGCGCCGTATTTCTTCGCCAGTTCCAGATTGCGTGCTTTCAGGTCGGTAACGACGAGCGTTTTTGGACTATACAGGCTCAAGACCTGTGTGAGTACCAGGCCGCTAACACCCTGTCCCATGATGAGGACATTTTTGCTGGCGTCCAGCTTCGAGAGTTCGGCGGTGTGGATGACACCGGGCAGCACTTCGATGAGGCTGATTTCGAGCATCGGGTAGTCGGGCGGCATCACCTTGACATTGAAGGGCTTGCACACGATGTATTCTGCGAACGCGCCCCACACATAACGGCAGGTGACTTTATCGCCGACTTTGACGCCGGATACGTTTGGCCCCAATTTGTCGATAATGCCCGACACCTCATGACCGAGCCGCGCCGGGGTCGATAGATATTCCGGTTTGCGCGTGCCGCGATAGGCTTCAACATCTGATCCGCAAATGCCCACCCACTTGACCTTAAGCCGGATTTCGCCGTCGTCCGGTTCAGGAACTTCGGCATGGGCGATAGAAATATCATACGGTGCGTTGAGGACGGCGACTTTTTGCGCGTTGGGCTGATCGCCATCAATCAGCTTGAGGTCGGCCATTTGCATCTGCGTTGCCATGCGTGTTTTCTCCAGACATATCAAAATTCTATTCGCTGATGTAAACGCTATTTGGTGCGCTGCTCCAAACCTAACAGGGAAACCCGCTTCTACCAAGCGCCGTTTTCTTCTGGTTACCCTCCAGAATACTTCAGTGTCAGTGGGACGCAGATGTGAACCCCTCTTGCCTGTAACCGTTACGCCGTGAGTGCAGACTGCATTATCTGCCACCATACAGAAGTTGCGATTTCGCCGTCTGCTTCGGTGACGACCATTGCCCGATTGTCTCCGGCATCGGTAAAAAGTGGCCCGCCCTCTGACCAACTGCCGCAGGCTACCGGGCGAACCTTTTTCACATAATCGCCACGCAGGACGGAAATAGCCGGTTGCGCGTCGGCGTCTCGACCGTCTGGCAGCCTGTTTCCGGGATGTTGTTTATCGATGAGCCATTGCCGGTACGCGGATTCGGGCAGGGTGTGCAGGCGTTCTTTTGAAACACGCGGGTCTGCATAATCTGTCGGAAAGGCGACGAGGCGTAAGCGCTCCAACACAATATACGCCGCCCAGGGGTCGGCAGATGCATTGTATCCTGTCAGGCCATCTTGATCGCCGACCAACCAGGCAACCACCATGCGATCAGCAATGCCGGGATCAAGCAAATAGGCGTCGGCAGCGATGCTGGCCTGCCCACCCATGATGAGGACCAGCGGTTTTTCCGGTGAAGCGCTAAGTGCCGTCTCCAACACGAGGCGCGTACCGGGAGAATCAACCGGCGCAGTATCTTCAATTTTACCGGAGTCGGGACGTTGCAAATTTCCTTTGATGCCCATGATGGGGTCTGGTATGTCGGACAAACCGGCTTCACGCGCCAAACGAACGCCATGTGTGCGATTGGCGACGAAATTGAGGCGATTGGGCGCGGGTGGAAGATCAGAATGAAAATCGGATTCCGGGATATGCGGGTTAAACGGCCTGACCGAACTTGACGTGACGATGCCGCGCAGATCAAGTTCACCGAGACTGGCTGCCGCCATTAAAAAGTCTTCGGTGTATACGTCGATGACGGTGTCGTTATCATGAATAACCGGGCAACTGCTATCGTAGGGGAGCAACATTATTTCGCCTTTAAGCATTTCTCTGCTGCGATGCGATCACGCATTACAGACATGAGTTCTTGACAAATCGAACGAACGAACGAATAATAAATGTATATTCGTTCGTTCGATAGGGCAAGTGCGCTATGCCGAGTGTTAGCGAAATCGCCAATCATGCTG
This sequence comes from Anaerolineae bacterium, assembly GCA_034435595.1. Classification (GTDB taxonomy): domain Bacteria; phylum Chloroflexota; class Anaerolineae; order Aggregatilineales; family Phototrophicaceae; genus JAVJSU01. The sequence goes on from DAOTXA010000554.1 coordinate 3,294, forward strand.
GTGTATCCAAGAGTACGGTATCTCTCGTCCTAAATGATAAAGACGGGGTTTCAGCGCATATGCGCCAGCGTGTCATGCAGGCGGTTGACGAATTAGAAGCATTGACCCCGGTAGCATCGGTAGCAGACGAAAACAACGATAATCGGCAGGCCCGTAAGAATCCAAAGTTGCTGAGTATTCTTGTACTCCATTCGACACTTCACTCTGTCACCGAGCATTTCACTGGCGTATTGCAAGGTGTGCAGGAGGGTGTGCAGCGCCTCAATATTCAATTGAGTCTTGCCATTAATGAGCCGGAACTACCTGACGAACACATCACCAGCCTGTATTTCTCAGAGCCAGTGCTGCGTCCTGACGGCGTGATCGTGTTCGGCGCAGACCACTTTGAATATATCGGGCAAAAGACGCGTGAACTGGGGATTCCCTGTGTATTTGTTGGCGTGCCGCTGCCCGGAACCCGCTTCAGCTTCATCGCGCCAGACGAAGAGCGCGCCGGGTATACGGCAACTCGTCACCTGCTTGATCTTGGTCATCGCAACATCGCGTTCGTCTGCGGAGATCGTGACCTGCCCGCAACCCTGTTGCGCGTAGAAGGGTATCGTCTTGCGCTGGCGGAGGCAGGCATTGATCACGAAGCAATATTTCTGGAACCACTTCCCTCCGGTGCAGAATATGCGATTGACCGTTTCCTGCGCCAGAAGGATGCTATAACAGCGGTGCTTTTCGGCAACAACCATGCCTCGCGCATCGGATTGCCCGCACTGGCAGACGCAGACCGCGCCATTCCAGACGATATCTCGGTGATTGTCTTCGATGATACGACTTTTCACCAGCAGTATGACCCACTGATCACGACCATGAGCTATCCACTGGTATCACAGGGGAGATGGGCGGTTCGCGCATTAAGCGATCTACTCGAATCGCCGGAAATTAATACCGTTCAGACCCTGTTCGAGGCAACATTGATTATGCGCGACTCCTGTGTCGCCCCGGGTTCATAGACACAACATAAGCGATATGGCGCAACATCGGCAACGAGCAAATTAAAGATTCTGTAAACTTTACAGGAAATTCGCATGTCACAATCGCAAGCCCTCCGCTTACCTATCATTGTGTTGACCGCACCTTTTCGCTGGTTGTTCGATTTGATCACAGCGTTCGTTAAAGAGATTCCACGCATTCCGGGTGAATTGTGGAAGAATCGCTTTCTTTACATGCTCGGCTTGCCCGGTGTCATCTGGCTGATCGTGTTCGCCTATGTGCCCATGTCCGGTCATATCATCGCCTTTAAGAACTATCGTGCGCCGAAAGGCGTTTTCGGCAGTGATTGGTTGCCCGCTGACGACTTCTTTCGCAACTTTGAATTCTTCTTTGATAGCGGTCAGTGGATTGAAGTTACGTTCAATACGTTGTTCCTCAACTTCCTGTTTATCGTCAGCGAGATGTTCATTGCGTTGGTGATCGCCGTTTTCCTCAACGAAGTGCGGATTATGATCTTCCGGCGTGTTTCACAATCACTGGTGTTGCTGCCCTTCTTTATCTCGTGGCTGGCGGTGAGTGTGATGTTCTTCGCGCTGTTTAACGCAACTGACGGCCTGGTCAACAATCTGCTGATTGCAATCGGCGGGGAAGACGCAGCGGTCGGCTGGTACTCCACGCCACAGGCCTGGCCCGGATTGCTGACGGGGTTACATGTCTGGAAAACGGCGGGCTACAGTTCGATCATTTTCCTGGCGGCGATTACCGGCATCCCGGAGGAACTTTACGAGAGTGCCAAGATTGACGGAGCAAACAAACGCCAGCAAATTTTTTATATTACGTTGCCGCTGCTCAAACCGACGGTGATTATCTTGCTGCTGCTGGCGCTGGGCCGCGTGTTCTACGGCAACTTTGAGATGATTTACTCACTTGTCGGTGAGAACGGCCTGTTGTTTTCCACTACTAATATCATTGATACCTATACCTATCGTGCGCTGCGAAACCTGGGCAATTTTGGCATGACAGCAGCGGTCGGCTTCTATCAGGCGATTATGGGATTGGTCGCAATTCTGTTCTTTAACTGGCTGGTCAAGCGCATTGACCCGGATGAAAGGGGCTTATTCTAATGGCGACTGTTGAAACGACCGGTGATGTCCGGGCCTATGCAGAGCGAAGCCGTACAGATAACCATATTCAGCAGTATTCCGGGATGGAAGATCGCCTGCTGGTGTTGTCGGTATACGTGTTCCTGATCGCATTTGTGATCATCTGCATCTTGCCGTTATGGTTAGTTGTCGCGGCATCCTTTACGCCAGAGTCAGTTTTGCAGCAGCAGGGATTCCAGTTAATCCCCGGCGAGTTCAGCTTGTTCGCCTATGAATTCATCTTCTCCGGCAAGCAGATCATCCAGAGCTATGGCGTCACGCTGACCGTGACCGGCCTGGGGACGCTGCTGGCGATGTCGGTCACAACACCGCTGGCCTATTTGATGGCTAGCAAGAAGGCTCGTTATAGCGCGTTTATCTCGTTTGCCGTCTACTTCACCATGATTTTCGGCGGCGGGCTGATCGGCCTGTTCATCCTCATGGCGCGTTGGCTGGATATGCGTAATACGCTGTGGGTGATGATCCTGCCGT
>DAOTXA010000555.1:0-5762 GCA_034435595.1 Anaerolineae bacterium
CCGGTTTGAGACCCCTACACACCTTTCATGAACTTGTAGGGGCGGCATTTTTGCCGCCCGCAATGATCATCGTCGAACCACCACGTTTTTCTGCGATCGCACCCAAATTTCCACTAACCGTTCTTAAACACACAAAAGATAGAATTCTGAAATAACCCCGTTAACCCCATAGCATTTGTGCGCAGAGTTTATGGAAAACACACACGATTCATAATTCAGCCGCAAAAACCCCGGCAATGTGCCACCATAACGCACAATCCAAATTTCTTGTGAATAACATTTTCAAACCAATTTGATAGATGATACGATAATGGTGCAATGTAAGTTTTAAGCACGTGAATACACGCGCATGGAGACATTTTTAATGTACCTGATTAAACTTCTGACCAGAGGAAATCGCCTGCGGTTTGCCGGTTTTCTGCTCATTATAGCCGTACTGATGACAACATTCGCAGCGATGGCGGCGGCCCCCATCCCCACTGCCAACACCAGCCCGGTCACCGCACTGGGTAGCGCACAGGTCGCCAATCTACCGGTGGAAGACAACTGTGGTGCGCTATACGCTCCTCCACCCTACGCCAACTACTACGCTACCATCGACTTCTACGTGACCGCGGGCGGCGCATACAATTACAGTGACGCAGCCGCACAGTTCACCCCGTATCGCATGATCTATGCAGCCGGGGACTTCGACCCTGCCAACCCGACCGGATGTATCTACTCCAAATCGACCAGCAACAAAGCCACCTTTACCGAAACGCTTGCCGCCAACGTCCAGTATACACTGGTGATGAGCCACGAAGGGCGCATCGGCAGTGACGGTGCGAATGTCGTCGGCGCACCGGGCGAAACCTTCACCGCGACGCTCGCCGGGCCGGGTGAAGTCTGCTGGGGCGAGTTGGGAAGCTGTGACGATGCTGACGGGGATAACGTCTCTGACCTGACCGACAACTGCCCGAACACGCCGAATCCGGGGCAGGAAAACGGCTACGGTACACCGGAACTGGGCGATGCCTGTGAAGATAGCGACGCGGACGGCATCAACGATGACGTTGACGTGTGCCCCACCCAGAACCCCACCACCGATGTAGACCCGGCAGACGGCTGCGAAGATGACGCGCCTGAAATCGTCGAACCCGGAGACCTGAATCCGCCGGATGGCTTGCCCGCCTATGTACTCGACGGTCGCCTGAACCCGCTGATGGGTGACGGCCTCGCAGTCGCATACCCCGGCGTGGATGACAGCGGCACGCAGGCATTGAACCTCTACTGTGTGGATACGTTCGGCGGTGTGTCCTTCGCCATGCAGGTGACGGCGGATGATCTACCGGAGGAAATCCCCGCGCAGAATACGCTCGTCAAGGCCAGCGAAACCTGTAACGTGGCCTTCTACGCACTCAGCAGCGGCGAATACCAGTTGAACATCGGTCCCGATTTTGAGGGTAAAGTTTACGAGTTGATCTTCACCGGGCTAAACATGGAAAACCTAATGATGCGCCAGTTCAACACGCTCGACTAAACGCGGCACGCAGCAATTCATATACCAGGGCGGTTCCCATGCAGTGGGAACCGCCTTTTCTCATGTCTCATTCACTTTGTTTATACAGGCGTGAGGCTGCCTGCATATTGGATAAAGGGCGACTGAAGGCGCGTAAAAACATCCTCAGTAACATTTCAAATAAGAACAGGCTTGCGCTATACTCCACTTAGCAAGGAGAGATGGAATTTACACCAAAGGAACACCTGCATGAGCCTGTCCTACCTCGCACAGCGCACCCTTATTTTCACCCTCAGCGTCGTGATGGTCTTCGCCGTCTTTCATGGGGTCAGCTTGATCGCTTCCGCCGCCGGATTGGTGTAACCTCCGGCAGTTGTCTTTGCGGTAATGCTGCTACATAGCGCAACGTTGCTGCGACATCTTCGCGTTCCAAATCTGGGAAGTCCGCGCCGATCATATCTCCAGGCATCTCTGCCGTGACCATATCCATGACCGTCGCTACCAGAACCCGCCGCCATTTCTGGTACACTACTGCGTATCCACAACCAACGAAAGAAACCCAACCGATGACCACCATACTCGGAATCGAAACTTCCTGCGATGAAACCGCTGCCGCCGTCGTCATGGATGGCAAGACGATGTGTTCCAATGTCATCGCCTCGCAGATTGACCTGCACGCGGAATACGGTGGCGTCTTCCCGGAACTGGCGTCCCGCGCTCATGTGGAGGCGATTACGCCTGTGGTAGAGCAAGCGCTCAGTGATGCGGGGACCACGCTTGACCAGATTGACGCCATCGCCGTCACCCGTGGACCGGGCCTCGTCGGGTCACTGTTGGTCGGCGTCAACTATGCGAAGGGACTGGCGCTATCCACCGGGAAGCCGCTGGTCGGCATGAATCACCTTGAAGGACACGTCTATTCGCTGTGGCTAACGCAGCCGTTTCGTGCGCCAGAGTTCCCGGTGCTGGTGCTCATCGTCAGCGGCGGACACACCGAACTGCTGTTGATGCGCGATCACGGTCAGTTCGAGCGACTGGGCGGTACAATTGACGACGCCGCAGGCGAAGCCTTCGACAAGGTGGGGCGCTTGCTAAAGCTGCCCTTCCCCGGTGGGCCGCATATTGAGCAGGCTTCACAGAACGGTAACACTGCGGCCTATAGTTTTCCGCGTGCGCTGCGCGACGAAACATATAACTTCAGCTTTTCTGGCCTCAAAACCGCTGTCATGCGTGAGGTCACAGTCCCCCCGGTAAAAGGGAAAAACCAGCCCCGTAAGCGCGGCGCAGAGAAACACGCCCAACTGCGCAGTGATATTTCTGTGAATGATGTCGCCGCCAGTTTTCAGCAGGCATTGGTAGATATTCTGGTCGAAAAGACAGCGCGGGCAGCGAAGCAATATGGCGCAACCGAAGTCATGATCGCGGGCGGTGTGAGTGCGAACCAGCGTTTGCGGGCGGCGATGAAGAAGCAGACCGACCTGCCGGTTCGCTACCCACCATTGAACCTGTGTACGGATAACGCGGCGATGATCGCGGCGGCGGCGCACTATCGCTATGGCGATGCGTTGAACGCCGGAACGCTTGAGTCTGACCTGGCGATGGATGTCACGTCCATGTGGCCTCTCACGGGGGAGGCGTACACGCAGGGGTAGCCAATGCCACGATTAGACGAGAGTCACTCAAATGCGGCGCTGATGGTCCGCATTGTAGGCGATTTGATCGTCATTATCGTCATTGAAGAAGATACGTTTATGGATGCCCCCTGTTTGATGCGCTGATTCATAACAGTGACCTCCTCCACGAGAAGATCGTGCTGGCCTGTAAAGGCGAGTCGCTGTCAGATAAAATTTAACCCGCGAACCCAATATCGGAACCGCACATTTTCAAACTCCCGTGTACAATACGCGGGAGTTTTTCTGACTATCGACCATCACCCACGAGGAACGCCATGCACCGTGCCATTCGTCTGCTGATGATTTTGCTATTCAGCCTGTCGCTGACCGTCATCGTCTCCGCGCAGGAAGAAACGCCAGAGGCGACACCCGAAGCCACGCCAGAAGCGGTCGCCACCGAAGAACCAGAAGCGACACCCGAAGCCACGCCAGAACCGCAACCACGCGATCCCTATGACATCGACTGCACCGCTAATCTTGAAGTCTGGCAGATTCAGGGGCGCGAGGGCGAAGCTCACTGCATTGGCGAAACAGTCGTCATTCAAGATGTGCTGATTACCGCCATCGGTGCGCAGGGATTCTTTATCCAGATGCCGGAAAATCGCCGCGATGACGTGGACGGCGACCTTACGTCCAACGGTCTGTACGTGTTCACCGAGCGCTTCCCCGGTCGCTGGGATATCGCTATTGGCGATCTCATCAACATTCGCGGGCGCGTTGAGGAGTTCTTCGGCATGACGCAGTTGGAGATCCCCGCCCAGAGTCGTATCGAAAAGCTGTCGTCTGGCAACGACCTGCCGCCCGCCGTCGAACTGACCGGAATCGACCTCACGCTACTGCCGGACGGCACGCATCCACTGGAACGCTATGAAGGGATGCTCGTTAGCGTGACCGGCGCTTTCATCATCGCGCCCACAAATCAGTTCAGCGAGTTCAACGTGTCGCTGACCGGGGAACGGGCTTTCCGCGAAGCCGGACTTGAAGTCGATGATTTTGTCGAATTTGCCGGCCTCGGCTTCCCGGAATGGGACCTTAACCCTGAAGTCGTGGAAGTGGACCCGCCCGCGATGGGGATTCCGCCGATTACCGATGTAACGGTCGGCAGTCTTGCGACGGTCACGGGTGGACTTGCTTACGCCTTCCTTGATTATTCGATCTGGCCCACCGAGATCGCCATCGAATACGCCGCTGCGGATTTCCCCACGATCCGCGCACCCGAAGATGGCGAGTTCATCATCGCTACGCAGAACATGGAGAACTTCTTCGACTTCGTGGACGACCCGAACCGTGAGGACAATCGCGGCGAGAACTATACGCCCGCCAGTGAAGAAGAATACCGGGCGCGGCTGGTCAAGATGTCAGAACAGGTGCGCACCGGCCTGCAAGCGCCGGATATTCTGGCGATTCAGGAGATCGAGAACACCCGCGTACTCGCTGACCTCATCCTACAAATCTACAGCGATGATCCGTCGCTACGTTACACCGGCTGTTTGATCGAAGGTAACGAGGGGCGCGGCATCGACAGTGCCTATCTGGTGCGGGTGGACCGCGTCAATGTGCTGAACTGCTACCCGGTCCCCGGTTCCAGCGAGGTCATTACTGATTTCACCATCGGTTATTTGTTTACGCGCCCGCCGCTGGTGCTGGAAGCCGAACTATTGACAGGGGACGATGAAGGCGTTCCGGTCACGCTCATTAACCTGCACAATCGCTCGCTGAGTAACGCGGAAACCGATCGCGTTCGTACCAAGCGGCTGATGCAGGCTTCCCGCGTCGCCCGGTACATACAGATGCGCCAGACCGAGAATCCTGGTATCAACCTCGTGGTGCTGGGTGACATGAACGCTTTCCAGTTCAGTGACGGTCTGGTGGATGTCGTTGGCATCATCGCCGGGACGACGACATCCGGCTTGGCTGTCACCGCGCCAGAGGGCGACCTCGTAGTGCCGGACCTGTACAATCATGTGTTCGATTTGCCGGAAGATGAGCGCTATTCGTATATCTGGAACGGCAATGTACAGGTACTCGACCATATTTTGACCTCACAGGCCATGCGTCCATTAGTGATAGACGCCATGTTCAGCCGTGGGGCAGCAGACGCGCCGCGTGAGTGGTTTTACAATGCTACGCAGGGCCGCGCCCGCATCTCTGACCATGACGGCTTTGCGATTTACGTGAATCCGGGGGTGGATGGATAACGAATGCCGGTCAACGGTCGCTCTGCCTGAGAGGGCTTTTATTTGCCCGCCGATTAACCGAGCGCTACATCGAGTGTCATCATAATGGCGAACCCGACCATCACACCGAAGGTCGCCAGATCGGTGTTGCCCTCGCTGTGCGCTTCGGGGATCACTTCCTCGGCGACGACGAAAATCATGGCCCCGGCAGCGAAACTCAGTGCGTAGGGCAGCAGCGGGCGGAACAGCAGCACCGCCGCTGCCCCCAGCACCCCGGCGACGGGTTCGACAATGCCGGACATCTGACCGTACCAGAACGCCTTCCAGCGCGAGAACCCCTCTCGACGCAACGGCATGGCGACCGCGATGCCTTCAGGGAAGTTTTGCAGACCGATGCCAAGCGCCAGCGCAACC
>DAOTXA010000556.1:0-5295 GCA_034435595.1 Anaerolineae bacterium
CCACACTGTAAATGCGACTGCGAACGACCCCAGAAACCACAGCACATTGTTGACGATAAACTGTCTGGATAATAGGGATGCACGCTGCATTACGCCTGCCCCCGCCAGCCACGCACCTGTCCCATCAGATTCTGTGTCCAGTCGCGCACGCGCCCAATCATCGTCTCTGGCGTGTCGGTCTCTGGCCCGTAAAAGGCGTTGAGGATGGTGCGCAGGCGCTCGGCATCCAAACGCGACACCATACGCCCGCCGTTCGTGATGGCGATTTTGCCTGTTTCTTCAGAGACAACGACACATAACGCGTCGCTAACCTCGCTGATGCCGAGCGCGGCGCGATGACGTGTGCCCATCTTACGGCTGGGTAGATTACGATTCGCCGTGAGGGGCAACACACTTGCCGACGCCTCAATGCGCCCCTCGCGGTTGATGATAGCGGCTCCGTCGTGGAGTTCGGTCTTGGGCCAAAAGATCGTCAGCAGAATCTGCGCGTTCACCACACTATCCATTGCCACGCCCGTGCGTATAAACTCGGTTAACGCGCTTTGCCGCTGCAAGACGATCAGAGCGCCGTGTCGCCGCTCGGACAGACGGTCCGCGGCACGACACACTTCGTCGATAATAGTCATCCGAATCTGATCGGGCGTCTGCCGGTTCGAGAGAAAAGTCCCGCGACCCAGCCGCTCCAGTGCACGCCGCAATTCTGGCTGAAAAATAACTGGAATCGCCACCGCCAGCACCGTCAACACATTCCCCAGCAGCCAGCCGACCGCCGTCAGATTGAACAGACTGGAAATCAGGATCATCCCCATAAACACGAAGAGCGTCCCACGCAGAAGCGCGACGGCCTGCGTCCCCCGAAACAGGAACGACAGGCTAAAGAAGAACAGCGTCACCAGCAGAATGTCAATCAGTGCGGTGACGGTCAGGTTATCGAGTGTCCAGATCAGTTCCATACTTCGCGCCCACTTTGACCCGCTGTTCCCCGCAAAGCGCGAAACGGCGGTTTAGCCACCCAACTGCGACAGCAATCGTCTATATTCTTCGATCCCGTCCGGTTTGAGGCCAATAATCTGTTTGATCGTATTCCGTGCATCGCTATGTTGACCGGCTTCTAACTGTAATTCACCAAGGGCATCAAGTTGCTCAATCGCGTCTTCCTTGCGGCCCATCTGCTTGTAAATCATTGCCAGACGGGAGCGCAATCCAGTATCATTAGGATACGAGCGCACCATATCCTCAAGAATTTTCAACATCTTCTGCACCTCTTTGCGCGTGGCATAAAGGCTTAGTAGTTTGTCAAGGCGACGGATCGCTTCAACCTGATTGCCCTGATTATAATTCAAGTCAACCAACTGGCGATGAGCGCGTTCGTCTCCGGGGACCAATTCGACGATTTCCTCGTAGGTGCGCAGGGCACGCCGTGTATCCAGACGCATTTGATCCATATCCGCGAGTCGATGCTTGATGCGAACCGTCTGCGCGGCGGGTGCATCAATGCGACGAGCCAATCGCTCGGCAGCGTGATAGGCGTCACGCGCCAGATCGAAGTTGCCAAGCTGGTTGTAGGTGTTTGCCAGTTCGATGTACTGATCGAGCGATTCTTCAATGCGTTCCTCGCCTTCGAGCAGTTCAATGAGGCTAATGCGGACCGAGACATCCAGCGGGGCCATTTCCAGCACTTCGCTCAAAATCGAGGCGGCGCGGTCGTTCTCCTCGCGGACCATATACGAACGTGCAACCATATTGTACTTGTTAATGGCCTGCCGCACACGACCCTCACGCATCATAATTTCCGCCATGCGGACGTGAACCGGCAGATACAACGGCGACGATTCCACCGCCATATGCGCTTCGTCCATCGCCAGCGTCAGCGTTCCCTGACGGATATAAGTGTCAATGCGCGAAACGATGGTAGCGAGTTCGTCACTACCGCCGGAACCGAGAAAGTCTACGATACCCTGTTCGCCCTCATCACGCATGACCTCTTCCAGATGGCGGCGCGTATCGGCGATGCGCTGTTTCCACTGGTTACCACTCAGCATTTCGAGGAAGCGCTTGTTAATCGCATGTAGCGCATCTTCGGTGCGCCCGTCAAGCGCAGTCAGCAGGCGAGCATAGACATCCGCCAGTTCTGCTGCTTCGTCAGAGTCAACAGCAAGACTCGTATCCACTGCCTGCAAACTCTGAATCAGGTAGCGCGAGGCTTGACGGTATTTCTTCATGTCGAAGTTGGCCTTGCCCATCGCGTGCAACGCCCCAGACGCTAAATTCGGGTCCATCGTCGCTTCGCCCAGATGCTTGACCGCTTCTTCGGGGCGTTCTACCTGAACCAGCAGTGCGCCCAGATTCATCTTTAGCGCCGGATGCCGCAGTCCCGGTTCTGCACGCAGATAGGCAGCGATGGCCTCGTCTTTCATTTCCTGCCGCTGGAATTCCATCCCCTGCATGGCGTCGCCGCCAGATGCGTCAAGGTTGCCGCTTTCCACAACATGCCCTGCCAACGCGCCCAGTGCCATTGACATCGCCTCACCCATCGGGCCGAGGGGATCAGCATCCCCGACTGAGGAACGCGAATCGTCAAAATCCTCAGAGAAGATGTCTATCTCGTCAGTACCGCGAGGATCGGGTTTAGTACGCGTGATCTCCTCTGGCAGTACGACCTCACCGCCAGATTTTAACGCACGCAAAATATTAAGCGCCTGCGCGTTGCGCCGTTCCAGACGCAGGGCACGCTCGACCGCCTTGATTGCCTTCTCAGTTTCGCCGAGGCGCTGGAAGTTAAACGCCAGCGTCAAGTATTCGCGGACAGCCTGTTTCTTGTCACCGATGCGCTCATACGCCTGCGCCAGTTTCGCGTGGATGCTGACCAGACCGGGTGTAAGTTGCGTGGCGCGTTCCCAGTTGCCGATGGCTTTATCAAGGTCGCGCATCGACAGGTAAATCTCGGAAACGTTGATGTACTGCTGCGCGGCCTCTTTAAGCCGCCCCATGCGTTCGAGTACGTCCGCGCTTTTTTCCAGCGGAACCGGGTCATCCGGCGCGAGGGTATACGCCCGCGTGTAGACCTTCAGCGAGTCATCCAGGCGGCCCGCTTTTAGCAGCGACAGACCGAGATGTACGTGGGCGTCCGGGTCTTCAGGGATTTCTTGAATCGCGGCGGTGTACGCCTTAATCGCCGTCTGCCAGTCCTGATCCCAGGCGGCGTTGTGGCCTTTCGTCATATTGTTGTTGTAAGCAGCGCGATCTCCAGCCATGATTCTGTCTCAACTCGGTTGTCAGATAATGTCGTCCGGCATTAGGCGAGGACGATCTATGAATGCATATGCTATGAACGCATCAATTCTACGAGAACGGCCTTTTGGGCGTGTAGGCGATTCTCGGCTTGCTTGAAGATGACCGACTGCGGACCGTCGGCGACTTCGTCGGTGATTTCCTGTCCACGATGGGCAGGCAGGCAATGCATGACGATAGCGTCACGATTCGCCATACGCAGCAGACGGTAGTTGATCTGGTAACTGCCGAATGTGGCCTCACGTGCGGCGACTTCGGTCTCCTGCCCCATGCTGACCCAGGTATCGGTATATACAATATCCGCGTCTTCAACAGCAACCTGCGGATGAATGGAGGCTTCAACTGTCGTCCCGGCGTCACGTGCCGCCTCAAACATCTCAACGGGGAGTTCATAGCCTTCGGGCGTAGCCATCGCAAACGACATACCAAACTGTATTGACGCATTCAGCAGCGACGCCGCGACGTTGTTGCCGTCACCGATGTAGGCCAGTTTAAGCCCTTCCAGCCGTCCGAACTGCTCATAGATGGTCAGCACATCGGCGAGGGCCTGACAGGGATGCAGTGCATCACTCAGGCCGTTAATGACGGGAACGCTGGCATAATCCGCCAGTTCCAGCACATGCGCATGGTCGAACACACGCGCCATAATGCCATCGGCGTAACCACTGAGAACGCGTGCGACATCGGCGATACTTTCGCGCTTGCCGAGGCCGATTTCCTGCGGGCCAAGCATAATCGCACTACCACCCAGGTGCAGCATCCCAACCTCAAACGAGACACGGGTTCGCAGTGAGGGTTTTTGAAAGACCATCGCCAGCACTTTTCCGCCCAAAACCGGGCGATTGCCGCCTGCTCGTCGTTCTGTTTTGAGGTGAATGGCTAAATCTAACAGGCCTTGCAGGTCACGCGGGGACCATTGCATGAGATCGAGAAAATGTTTCATGGATGCTTAACGTTCCATTGCTGCATAGTAAGGGTGAACTCTATGCGCGAAGTATAGCATGAAAGCGAATGCGGCAACACATGACCCTCGGTATGAAATGAGTTATATGCAGAGGCGAAAGGGGTGAAAGATGAAAGGGAAAAACGGAGTGGTGAGTGCCATGTGCGCCAGATCACAACACCTCAAGCAAACGCAGCAGCACCAGTGATAAACCAATTAAGAGGGGCAAAGTCGTCAGCTTGACCAGATTCATTGCCACCCAGCGCGGCAGCAGCGTATCCCCAACGAAGCCGTCTGCATCCGGTTCGGCGAAACGCTCCGCATACGTTGTCATCGGACAGCGCTGCCTGTTGAGTACGAAAACCGTGATTTCGACCGTCAATGCACCAATTGCCAGCCATAACCATGTATTCTGGACACCCGTTACCCCGCAGTAGAAGATATAGGCGATACACGCCATCATGAACACTGCAATCAGTGTATGGATAAGTTTAAGCCAATATGGGATCATACGATCATCCATCAACCCGGCAGTCAAAGCATAAACACGATGCACAAAATATGATAAATCACAGACCGTCAAAAGCCAATTTTACGGTTTGGCGCTCTCTGTATCTCCCCTGTAGGCGGGGGAGAACTTCACTGCTGCGTGACTCGACACGATCTTAGCTCCGTTTCCGTATGCAATCACGCAGATTGGGAAATAACCGCAGCGTGCCGCCTATGTCGATTCCGTTCGTTGGATCAGCCAGCACGCACTACCCCACACCCACGGCGCAAACAGCACGAAGCTCACCAGCAGCGGAACCGTCGCAAGGCCGGCATTGAACACCAACAACACGCTTGCAAGCATGGCGATGCCCCATTCGCCAACGCCCAGCCACGCAAGCCAGCGTGGATAGTCTGCTGTGGCAAAGACCGCCGGTAACAGCAAGACTCCCGCTGCCGAATACAACCCGAACGCGGCGACATTGACCAGCGCGTTGCTCAGTCCTTCCATGGCGGTGAACATCGTTTGCAGCGTGGGCGCTTGTACACTGGAAGCCTCTGCGACTTCTCCG
>DAOTXA010000557.1:0-6422 GCA_034435595.1 Anaerolineae bacterium
GGAAATGTCATATGATGAAGTCGCGGAAATGGCATACTTCGGTGCCCGAATCTTGCACCCACGCATGGTCGCGCCTCTGCGTGACAATAGCATCCCCCTGCGCATCAAGAACGTATTTAAGCCGCAGCAAAGCGGCACATTGATACGGACACAAACACGCACCTCTCCCGGCACCATCAAAGCAGTTACGTCTATCTTCGGCATCGGGTTAAATAACGCCCATAGCGGCTCATTGACAGAAATTATGCACCTTGTCGATAATACGTTGTTTCAGACAATCGGTGTACATGCCGAAGTAATTCTGTCATCGCAGTCGTCCCTTGCGACATTCTTCTGCGTCGTCATCCCAACCATGGCAGGGCCAGACGCCGTATACTCGGTCCAGGGTGTGCTGATGAATAAATTGCAGGATGAGGTAAACGCGACACCGAAACTACAACAATGGGATTGTTACCCCGTATCAATCATCACCCTTATCGGCACGCAGATAGAGAGCCACACAGTCCTATCTCAAACCATCGGTCAATTACTAAGTGGTACAAATGTCCTCGCCATAGCACATAGTCCAGCTCGTTGCAGCATATCCATTGTCGTGGACTTACAGGACGCAGATCGTATTCTTCATGCCATCCATCAGCATCTGGTCAATGCACAATAATTGTTAGTAGCGATTCAGATAGCGATCTAATTCCCAACCGGTAACATAGCGATTGTAATCCTCTAGTTCCTGATGCTTTGCCTCTAGAAAACGATCCCCAATATACGGTCCCAGCGCACCAAGAATTACCTCATCCTGCCGCAGTGCATCCAAAGACTCTGCCAGTGAATTCGGCAGCGTTTCAACACGGCGCAGACGCTTGCGATCTTGAGTGAGTAGTGTCTCTTCCATCGGAGCCGGAACCTGCATCTTATGCTTGATCCCATTTAATCCTGCCTGCAACATGACCGCCATCGCCAAATATGGATTCGCACTCGGATCAGGACACCGGAGTTCTAGCCGGGTATGGCGTTCAGTACCAGACGTTACACTTGGCACCCGAATCAAAGCTGCCCGGTTAATGTGCGCCCAACTGACATGAACCGGAGCTTCGAAACTGGTCCCCAGCCTCTTGTAGGAGTTTACTAAGGGTGCAAGCACCGCAGTCATTGCTCTTGCATGATGAAGTTGACCGGCTAAAAAGTGTCGAGCTATATCCGACAATCCATATTCATTGTCGCTATCGGCGAATAAATTTTCTTCGGTGTCCAGATCATGCAAACTTTGATGAGTATGCATCCCTGATCCGGGCAGGTCTGCACGCGGACGCGGCATAAACGTACAGTAAAGTCCATGCTGACGTGCGACCGCACGCAGGGTTACACGCGTGGTGAAGAATCGATCTGCCGACGCGAGTGCAGACGCATAATCAAAGCCGATTTCATGCTGGCCCCGCCCAATCTCCGAATGCGTGGAATTCGTTGGAATATTCATGGCATCAAGTGTGCGAATCATTTTACGTCGAACGATCTGAGCATCATCGTTCGAGATGTCGAAATATCCAGCAGTATCATGTACAGAGTTCAAAATCGGCTTTTGATTGGCGTCAGTTTCAAACAGGAAGAATTCGACCTCAAGCCCCGTCTGGAACTCATAGCCCATCAAGCGTGCCCGTTCGATGACTTTGATAAGCGCCACACGCGGATCGCCGATAAATGGCTCCCCCTGCGGATTGTGGACAGTACAAATCATGCGTGCGGTACGTTCCTCGATATCGTACCAGGGCAAAATCGTAAACGTCTCCAAATCGGGGATGAGAAGCATGTCGCTTTCAGCAACGCGGGCAAAACCATCTACAGATGAGCCGTCAAAATGTGTTCCATGATCGATTACACGCTCGACCTGCGAAGCAGGGATCGTCACATTCTTGACGCCACCAAGAATGTCACTAAACCATAAATCAACAAACCGGATGCCGAGTGTGTCGATTTCGTGCAGCACGGAGTCTTTAGTCATCATAGCAACAATCTCCTTCGCAGGATCAACATAGTCTGTTGAGTATACTCAGTTCACAGACCTTCGCTACAGGCGACTTTGCCAAGTTTATGCAGAATATAATTGGTGAGGGCTTACAAGCGTGGTTGTGGCAAAACACCAATATGACCGAATAATCCGTCCAGGCCGAGAATGTAACTTCGCCAGCCGAATCCCGCGATTTGACCCACGCAGACCGGGGCCAGCAGCGACTTATGGCGAAACTCTTCACGCGCATAGGTATTAGATAGATGTACCTCAATTACTGGCAGCTTGATTGCGCTAATTGCATCGCGCAACGCCACTGAAGTATGTGTATATGCCCCTGGATTGAAAACTACGCCATCCGCGTAGTTACGCGCAACATGCAGCATGTCGAGCAATTCCCCTTCGTGATTGGAATGCTGTGCACGCAATTCGACATTGTGCTTTTTCGCATGTAAGCGGGCGATTTCATTGATCTGCTCTAACGTCATGGCACCGTAAATTTCCGGTTCTCGCGTACCAAGTAGATTCAAATTCGGGCCGTGTAGCAACAATACTTGTTTCATAATACTTTTCCAGCAATGCAAACTTATACGAGTATATTATTAATCTTGTAGTGGAACCAGGCAATCAGGACATTGGTTTATGATTGGCGCGTAGGTCAATTCACATTTAGGGCACCGCCGCCGCGACTCGCCAATCGCCATATTGACTACATTTTCAGCGACATCGCGATCATAACCTTGCATGGTCAAATCGCTAACCACATACTCCACAGGTTGTCCCTTTTCAAGCCGCGCACGGACCATATTGAGCAATCGTGCCACATCCGGCTGCGGTTTACTCAATTTACGATCTAGCACTTCCGGCGCATAACTCCGCCCGCAAGTCTGGCACTCGATAATTTCCCCACCATCCCCCATCGGGATCAACGGCACAAAATAAAGTGCCAAATAGTTCTTGATCTCCTTGCGTTCATAGTGACGCTCACGTGCACAGTGAGGGCAATAAAATTCGCCTTCGCCCGTGGTCTTTGTCTTCGCCCTTGTCCCGAAAATAATCATTTCGCTCCCAATTCACGCATTATCGCAACTGCATCTTCTGCCACAATATTCTCGATAATACACGGTTCACCGATTGCTCGCAGCAACACAAAGCGCGAACGACCACCTCTCCACTTCTTGTCAGTTTTCATTGTGGCCCATAGATCGCTAGCATTCACCGCAGGGAATTTAGTCGGCAACCCGGTAGATTCCAGCGCCGATTCTACCTGATCAATGATGTTCTCAGCGCACAGGTTTAGCCGGACCGAGAGCTTCGCCGCTGCCACTAGCCCCATTGCTACAGCTTGACCATGCGGGACCTCATATCCAGTGACGTGTTCAATAGCGTGTCCGAACGTATGACCGAGGTTCAGGTGGGCACGCTCCCCTTTCTCATAGGGATCACGCTGCACAACATTGACCTTCACCTGAACTGCTCTCGTCACCAGTGCCTCAGCCTTTTTCAGGCTATGCAAGTCGGGGTTAAGCAGTTCAGCATCATCAATCAGACTATGCTTTAAGACCTCTGCCATCCCGTTGCACCATTCGACATCAGGCAGCGTTCCCAGTACCTCTGGGTCAATTAGCACCACATCGGGTTGCTTAAACGCACCCACCAGATTTTTGCCCTGCGGCAGATCAACGCCGACCTTACCGCCCACACTGGAATCCACCATAGACAGCAGCGTTGTGGGAACCTGTACTAATCGCACACCACGCATATACGTCGCCGCCACGAAACCAACCAGATCGCCGACTACACCTCCACCCAGCGCGATGACAGTACTGCTACGATCAATGCCAGCCCTAACAAAATCGCCATACAAAGCCGCGACTGTCTCCAGATTCTTGAAGCGCTCGCCGTCAGGGATCGACAGCAGCGGAGCGCCAATCAACGCCGCAAACCGTTCGCCATGCAATGGACCTACCGTCTCATTCGTAACAACAATTGCATGATTGAGTGAAAAGCGATCAACCACTTGCCCTCGAAATAGACCCGATTCAATAACAATGTCATACTCGCTCGTCGGTGATTCTACGCGGATGATCGCCATAGCTGAAGGACTTCCTCTGCAATTTGATCCGGTGTTTTATGCGATGTGTCAATTTGATGCGAAATGCGTGCATAGAACAGCTCGCGCTGGCGCAGCAAACGCTCCCAGTCCGGGGCCAGCGGACGCCCATCCATATCTCCAAGCCGCTGGACAATCACATCTGGTGTCGCTGTCAAACAAACAACCAGGCCCGTATTTTGCATCATACTCAAGTTATACGGATCAATTAACGCACCACCACCTGTCGCAATCACCTGATCGCGACCCTGTGCAAGCTGTTCACACACCTGACGCTCGTAGGCACGAAATCCCGATTCACCTTCTGACGCAAAGATGTCAGGGATCGACTTGCCCACAAAAGTGACGATAGCATCATCCGCATCCACAAAACGCAGCCCGGTTATTCGTGCGATGGTCTGCGCTACAGTGGTTTTACCCGTTCCCATAAATCAGGTCAGTACCAGATTCAATGGTTGTTCGTCGCTACTCATATCCAAAACGCCAGGTGACATTATCTACAGGCAAATCTTGCAGACGTGCCCGCCTCAGTGATTCCAGACGTGGAAGCATTTCATCAATGCTATCGCCACCAATCTTCTCAATCAAAGCGTCCGCCAGCACAATAGACAGCATCGCCTCACCCACCGGGACAGCACGTGGGACTGCACAAAAGTCGCTGCGCTCATAGGTCGTGCGATCATGTTCACCTGTCGCCAGATCAACCGAATCGGCACCACGCAGCATAGTCGAAATCGGCTTCATCGCCACTCGGACGACTACAGGTTCCCCGGTTGTGATGCCGCCTTCCACCCCCCCCGATCGGTTCGTGCGACGTGTCAGATGCCCGTTTCCATTTAGTACGATATCATCATGAACCTCAGAACCACGCTTCGTCGCGCCGTCAAAACCCTCACCTATCTCTGCGCCCTTCATCGCCTGAATGCTGACCATCGCACCAACGATACGTGCGTCCAATTTGCGATCCCAATGCACATGCGATCCCAATCCGGGCGGCAAATTCAACGCAAACACTTCAAAGATGCCACCAAGTGTGTCTTTATCAATCTTTACCTGTCGGATGGCTTCGTGCATCGCTTCCGTCGCGTCTGGCAGTGGACAGCGCACATCACTTTCTTCAGCAGCCGCAAATCGTTCCATGAAATCCATCGACACAGGTAACACAGCACGCACATCACCGATTTGGACCACATATCCGCCAATCGCCACGCCAAATTCCGCCAACAGACGGCGGCACACTGCCCCGACCGCAACACGCATGGTCGTTTCACGGGCGCTCGCTCGTTCCAGCGATAATCGTAGTTCGCGGTAGCCATACTTCACCGCCCCCGTCAAATCCGCATGACCGGGACGCGGTGTTGTCATCGGCTCGATATCGCGTTCTTTCCAGTTCTTGAAATCACGGTTTTCGACCAGCATTGCAATTGGCCCGCCCGTTGTCTTTCCATTCATCAGGCCAGATGTAATTCGCACGCGATCTTTCTCAATCTGCATTCGACCGCCAGAGCCATACCCCTGCTGGCGACGGAACAACTCCCCATTAATGTCTGCGTCCGAAAGCGGCAACCCGGCGGGCATCCCCTCTAAAACAGCCGTCAACATCGGCCCATGACTCTCACCGGCAGTTAGAAATCGTATCGGCATTCTATAAGACCTCGTTTTGGTATTGCATACCTGTACTAAAGATGAAGTTCCATCGTGTGGTTCGTGATTCTAAATCCGATGCGCTCGTAGAAGTCAATTGCCCCTTCGTTGAACGTGGCGACATGCAATGCAACACGTGGCAGATCAAATTCCTGAGCAAAATCCAGCACACGCCGAACCAGCAGTTCACCATACCCCAGCCCACGCGATTGCGGTACGATGCCCAGTTGATCAATCAGCACGTAACGTTCTGCCCATTTAAACACGGTTTCAGGGCGTTCATTCACAACGACATATGCGTATCCAACAGCATAACCGTTGACTTCTCCCAGAAAAGTGACAGCATCCGGGTTGCTGACCTGACTCGCAACAACATCCAGCAACAAATCATCAACCGTCATCGGCTTGTATACATCAGGACGCACAGCCATATGTACTTCTTGAATCGAGACAAGCAGATGTGCGATTGACCTCACATCTTGCATATCTGCACGACGGATGTACATCGGGTCTGGTCTAAATCCGGTTTCTTGTTGCGCATTAAAGTGTGTCATTGAGCTTTTAGCGCCTCCCGTGCGGCATCAAACATTACGTCAAGTGGTGCGTCAACCCCCGTCCATACTTTAAACGACGCTGCGCCCTGTTGCACCAACATGCCCAATCCGC
>DAOTXA010000558.1:0-5626 GCA_034435595.1 Anaerolineae bacterium
TGCGGCTTTGGCTCCACTGTTCACGAGATCGGTCACGCAGTTGGCCTGTGGCACGAACAAAGCCGCGAAGATCGCAACAACGCCGTTCGCATTAACTGGGATAACATCAACCCGACCAAGCGCCATAACTTCAACCAGCACATAACCGACGGCGATGACATCGGGCGCTATGACTATGGCTCAATCATGCACTACGGGCGTTTCGCCTTCTCTCGTAACGGTCAGCCGACGATTGTGCCGTTGAGTGGTCAAAGCATCGGTCAGCGCGGTGGCTTGAGTGCAGGTGATATCGCCGCAGTTCGGGCGCTATACCCGAATCTGGAACCGTCGCGGACATGGCACGGTGTTCAGTTTAGTGGCAGTGTGCCTTCACGGGCGACTCGTCGCTGGTTCACGCATAGCTGGCCTTCACATTGGCATGTGGTATGGATGGTGGTGCCCAAATCGCCGACGAACGCCCGCCTTGAATGGAAAGTTCAGGCCGAGCGGCAGGATCACACCAGAATCAAGTACTTCATCGAAGTCAAAAATCTAAGCCGGTTCACCATCCAATTTGAGGCACGTTATACCGTTCTTGGCTGGTCACGCGCCGGACGCTAACCCACAGGAGATAGTCATATGGTACGCATCATCATTGAGACAGACGATCAGGGCAATATCCTGCGCACGATGACCGAGGACGGCGCAATGGTCGCGGACGATGGCGCGGGCTTCGAGGATGCAGGCGGTCCACCAGCGGATTTGCTGGCAGAACTGGGCGAAGACGTAGATGACTCGATGCAGTTCGCAGCGCAATCCGTAGAAGACGACACCAATGCCGAGGACGCAGGCGGTCCGCCGCCAGAACTGGGCGGTTCTGATCCGGCGTTTGACGCGCAGATGAACGCTGATGCTGAGGACGCAGGCGGTCCGGCGGAATGGTTGGTCGCGGCGGTAGAAGGCAACGAGGACGCTTCATCTGATGACACGGATGATGACACGGACTCTGCGCCAGAAACAGACGTAGACGGGGCCAGCGATGGCGGGTCGGCTGAGTAACTCTCATCTCTCGAATTTGACTGGTTTATACGGAGAACAACGATATGCGACTTGGTGTGCAGTTTAGAGGTACGCTCGCCCCCCGTCAGACCCGGCGCTGGTATACGCATAGTTGGAGCGATGACTTCAATGTGGTGTGGACGGTTGTCCCAACCGGGCGTTATCTCAACGGGCGTATAGAATGGGATGTTGAAGTCAAACGGCAGAACGCCAGCCGCTTGACCTACTATATCGAAGTCAAGAATGTGTCCGGTGTTCCGGTAGAGATCGAAGCGCGTTACGCGATTTTGAACCGGTAAAGCAAAACCGGGTACGTATGCCAGATAGCGTGGTGTAGTGATTTTGGTAGCTGTGGGCGGCAAAAATGTCGCCCCTACCAGGTCATGATGGGTATGTAGCGGTCGTATTCTTGCAACCCGCCTGCTCAAAACATCAACCACGCTATTTTGTGGCTGTACCCAAAAAACTTGAACCTGCGAAGAATGCTTCTTTCTACTTTCTTAGCGCTTGGATTTGTTCGATTTCGGGAGGCGCGACTATGCCCCAGATTAGCGGCGAACTGATTTTTCCGCCGGATATAGAGGATTTCACCGGCGCACGGATTGTGTTCAAAGTGGAGGATACCGGGATGCCGGATGCTTCGGCGGCGGTGCATTATGAGGCGATTGTCGATGATGTGGCCTATGCGCCGCGTTATGCGTTCAATCTGACCGTACCGGAGTCATCTTCCCAGACTTTGACGTTTTCTGCACATGTGGATATAGACCACAGCGGCAATATCACCCGTGGCGACTACCTCACCACGCAATCATACCCGGTGCTGCGTGATGATCGCGGGGTAGACATTCTGAGCGTGCAGTTGGAGCGCGTCTAGCTTCCTACTGTGGTTGCCATGACGGTGCGCCGACAATATCACGGCTGAAGGTAAGGCGGCGCATGTCGGTGCCGTCGGCGTTGACGATGTAAATATCCGAGCCAGAGCGGATGTTCCGCGCATCACTGGCGGCGACGAATACGAGCGAATCGCCATCTGGCGACCACACCGGGGAAAATTCATTGCCGGGAATATTGGTCAACCGGATGAAGTTGATCCCCTTATCCCTGGTCAGATACACGTCGGTGTAGCGCCGTCCGCGATCTGCATAGAAGGCGAGGGTTGTGCCATCGGGCGACCAGTTCGGCTGGTAGTAGTTGTGGTCGTCATCAATGCGGAACTGCGGCAGCCCGCCAGTGGTCACGACCTCAATACTGCCGTTAAACTCTGAGCGATAGGCCAGCATACGACCATCTGGTGACCACACGGGTGGGGAACGAATCAACTGTGTTTCGGTCACCTGCCGTATGCGCTCACTTTCCACATCAATCACATATAAATCGTAGATATCATAGCGGTTATCGCGTGAGGCGACGAAGGCGATGCGCTCACCATCCGGCGACCATACCGGGAAGCGGTCGTCGCCATCATGGTTGGACAGGTTACGCAGTTCAGCGGTTTCGGTGTCGTAGGTGTAGATTTCAAAGTTGCCATCCCGAAACGAGGTGAAGGCAATCGCACTCCCTGTAGGTGACCACTGTGGCGTAAGATCAGTCGCGGCCCCGGCGACGAGTTCGCTCAATTGACCGCTGCGGGTATCGAGTAGGTGCAAGCCCTGTGCGCCGTCGGCATGTTCCCCGGTGAGGACCAGATAACGACCATCGGGCGACCAGGTTAATCCGCCCCGGCTGGCGTCGGGATGCAGCAGAATTTCCACGCTGGTGTTGCGGTCTATGTCAATCAGACGAAAGCCGGTCTGCGTTGGTGCTGCCAGCCATTGCCCTGTCACTGTGTTCCCGGCGACAATGGCGACCGCCATCAGTGCCGCAAACAGAAATGACAACCCGATTAGAGGCCGCATAAGGTTGAGAAGAAATCGCGCCATACTCGAAAATTCCGCACAGAACACCCGACACTGGCTTGATCCTAACAGCCAACCCTTACAGACGGCTTAAATTTAGTTGCAGGTTGCATGGGCCAGTCTGCTGCGCGTGTCTTGATGAGGTCTTAAACGAGTGGGGTGTTAAGCGTCGGAGGGGCCTTGGATGACACGCGGCAGGATGAGTGTAAACGTACTGCCGCCGCCTTCGTTGCTATTCACCGTGACCGTTCCGCCGTGGGCGTCGGCGACCAGCTTAACAATGCTGAGGCCGATCCCGACACCGCCAATTTCCATCGAACGCGCCGGGTCTGCCCGGAAGAACAGATCGAAGATTTTCGGCAGATGTTCGGATTTAATGCCCGGTCCTGTATCCGTCACACTGATGTGAACACTGCCGCCTTCCAACCGGGTGTCTAGCGTGACCGTGCCACCTTCTGGCGTATAATTGAGCGCATTGTTGATAAGTTGACGGATAGCGTGCGTAAGTTCCTGCACGCTGCCATTGATGAGCGGCAGGTCGTCGTTGACATTCATATGTAGTTGGATGTCGCCTGCTGCTGCATGTTTGCTCATCTGCGTCATCAACGCCCGCATAATAGACTGGATGTCAACGTTTGGATGATGGTCCTTTTTCAGAGCAAAGATTGTGTTCAGGTTATCAAGCTGTTCGGAAATATGCTCAATAAAACGCCGTATATTCTCTGATTTGACCATCAGGCGTTCGTTTCCAGTTGGTTCGATGGCGTGGCGGTGGATGAGATAGCGGCTGGTTTCGATATTCGCCAGTGAATTGCGGAAGTCGTGCGAGACGGCACGGACAAATCGCTGCACGACGCTCAGATGTTCGCGCTCTGCCTTAAGTCGAAATTCTTGCCGTTCGGTATTGCGGCTTTCGGTGATGTCACGCGCAACGCCGACATACCGCTCGACGCGGGTGTGTTCCTTGTTCCATTCCGGGCGGCGATACAGACGAATCCACCGTTCTTCACCGGATTTTGTGACGATGCGATACTCGTTTTCGATCGTCCAACCGTTGTTAACGACATCCATATCAAAGCGGACGGTTTCGCGGTCATCCTCATGGTAGAGGATGTAGATGTCACCGCTTTCGATCAATTCTTGCCAGGTGTATCCGGTAACGCGCTGGAAGGAGTCTGCGGTCATCCATTCCAGTTCGCCCGGTTGCCCATCGGCGGAAAATCGGAAGGAGAAGGCGTAGTCAGACATCAACTCCGAGATGATGCGGTAGCGCTCTTTGGCAATTTCGAGTTCGCGTGTCGCCTGTACGTAGGGGGTGATATTGCGGCGGGTGGCAACGGCGGAAACAACCTCGCCGTTGACCGCGTGAATCGGGCGAAAGGTCATCGCGTAGTGGGTTGGCGGTCCGACCCGGTCATCAATCTCCTCAACGTGGATGTCTGCGTGACCTGCGAAAATCTCGCGCACGTATTTTTCAAAATTGGATGCCGCCTGCCCGTACAGGTCCAACTCTTGCCATTGTTTGCCGATGACCGCCGGTTTTTTGAGTTGGAGATGGTCCAGCAGCGCATGGTTGATGTATTGAATGCGGCTTTCTCGATCACACACGACGATATGATCTCCGCTGGCAGACAAAATACTTTCCAGCAATTGTGCCTGCATCGAATGCTCGGCAGCCAGCAACTTATAACGCTGTCGGCTGTCCGCCAGATGGTTGGTAAAGGTCTCATAGCGAAGACGATGGGCGGCAGAGAATATAAGTGAGATCAATAGCAGCGCCACGTGCATAAAAATAGTACCCGACAGCATTGTGTTGAGGTCCGGGGCAGGGACGATTGACGGATATATAAAAAGCAGCGCGATCTGAATAGCCGCTACCAGCAAGGTTAGCCTGACTGGCAGAAAGGCCCCCGCTGACAGAATGAGGATAGGAAAAGACGCCAATTCATGCACTTTATCGACTGTAGACGTAGCAATACCTTCTGCATAAATCAACAGCGTCACGAGCACGATAACGATAAGTACGCCGGCATGTGCTCGACCGCATCGCGCCAGAATATACCCGACGATTATGCTGGTCATGTAGCCGGTGGTAGCTGCCACGCCGAATTCATTTTTAGCAGTTACGCCGAAAACGACCATGCCTATAGGCACAAATATGACCGCAAGCAGCATAAAGGCAGCGAAGAATTGGGATCGAAAACGTTGATCTCCATCCTGTACAAACGATGCAGGTTTGGTCAGTGCTGTGAAATACGCTATCAATCGGTCTTCCATCGCGTGATTTTCAACCCTTGCGAACGCTTGTATTAATTTTTAACCAGGTAAGTGAAGTGCCCAGGTCGGAAGACTCACCAAAAGGTGATACATCTATCTTCCCGTAAGAACAGTGCGGATAAAGTCACCGACCTCACGATAAAAGCTATCTGTTGCCTCGTCGTGAACTGCATGCCCGCAGGGGAATGTCACCATGCGACCGTTTGGCACGCGATCCACCATGCGCTGACCATAAGCGACCGGATTCAGAGTATCTTGCTCGCCCAGCATCAACAGCAGCGGGGCCGACATACGATCTGCCTTGCCGAGGCTCAAATCACCGCCGGAGTCGATGAGGGCGCGGGCGGCGTTGATCCAACCCAGGGCGAAGGCGTCGGCGTTGGGGATGCTATGAAGTGTCTTTTCGGCGTCTGTGA
>DAOTXA010000559.1:0-1584 GCA_034435595.1 Anaerolineae bacterium
AGGGCGTACTTCCAGTCAATACGTGAGCGCACCGCATCCGCTGCCTGACGGTCGGTGAGATTCTCAGCGAATTGCATCACACTCACCAGTGCCAGCCGCCAGGGAGCATAGGCAGGCTGACCGTCAGCCGGATATAGGTCCGTGAACTGGTCATCGGTGAAGAAGGTGCCCAGCACATCGCGCATCTGCATGTAGATATTGCCTTTGCGAAACGCTGCTTTTGCAACTTGGACTGTCATTTCGGGAATCGGTGGAATGGATTGTGGTTTGAGGGACATTGGACACTCACTTTCAGGGGCGTCTTCAAATGCCGCAGATTGTACCCCTGAAAGCGTGTGTTGGCTGTTAGATGAACGGACTATTCTTCTTCGTCATCTTCTTCTGGTGGGAGATATTTTTCATATCGACCAGACAAACGTTTCATGGCTTCGTCAATAGTCCAGACTGTCATATCACGTGTGTAGGCTCTCCAACTATCCAATTCTCGTGCAGAATCTTCAACATCTGATTTTTGAAGCATATCAACTAAGAATCGCAAGCTTCTTTCATATTCATCAACCACATGACCAATTTCAGCTACCCATTTGTAGACATCCTTTTCCTCAACACCAGCTGCAATCAAGCGATTGGCCCAGTCTTTTTTCAAATGTATAAACTCTATCTCATACATGAGATTTTTTATTCGCGCTTTCAAGTCTTGCAAAATTACTTACTCCTTCAAATAATCAAACTAGCATAGCAAGAGAATATTCTTATTTTCGGTTATCCTGTAACTAATGAACCACCACCGAAATCACCCCAATGATCATCGCACAATCCGCGTTCGACTACTTCTGTCACAGCATCCCGGATTTCATCCCATGAACTCTGGAAACCAGCTGCTACGAGATCGCGTTCAAGTTGTTTTCGCGAATAACCAGCATTATCAATCTCTTTGATCACACGACGGATGGTTTGACACCAACCACCATCGGGATCACGATACGGGTTAGGATCGGATGGGGGATAACCTGCGACATCGTGTTCGAGTAACTTTGCGAGATGTTCAGCTAGCGTGCCAACCTTTCTATCGAAACCCTTGAGCTTATATTCAATAATGGATGAATCGAAGACAATCTGCTGGCGCATAGGTAATGATATTCTGCTCGCATTAGCGGCAATAGCCCAAATTGCGGCGATACACAGACCGCCAATGACGACTAGATCCTCTGGCCCTGGCGCTGGATTTAAGATGGATATGCCGCCGCCAATTTGAATGTAACTGCTCAAGACTTCGCCACCTGGATCGGTACTTGCGGGCGGCCTACTACTGTTCCATTGATTTGCAAACTCAGGGTGTGAGAGATTACCCCAATAATATGCCTCTTGTGTGACTAGAGTGCGAATCTCTTGGGGCCAATTTGTGGTGTAAGTCTGATTGATCTGATCGGTATATGCAAACCAGACATCCGTACATTGTGATTGCTGTTCTGGTGATGTGCCACTATTCAGCCAGCACATCCCACTGGGGTCTATTCGGTTGACTGGGTTGCCGCCTACGTAGTTGTAGCCGTTGATGAGCGAGAGGAGTTCGCCAACAGCATC
>DAOTXA010000560.1:0-4751 GCA_034435595.1 Anaerolineae bacterium
TGCGGCTTCTTGGAATCTGGCGCATACCAGCCCTTGCTTTCGACAAAGGCGTGCATAGCGCTGGTCAGCGCTTTCAAATCATTTGAGTCCACAGCAAAAAACCAATCTAACCACGAAGAAAGAAGATGAAGAAGGACTTCGCTTTTCTTCGTGAACTTCCTTCTTCGTGGTTCAACATCTTTTAATACGCATTCGGCGATGTGTTCGTCATCGTCTGCCAGATGGTGCGGAAGATGATCTTGATATCCAGCCACAGCGACCAGTTCTCGACGTACCACAGGTCATACGCCAGACGCGGGCCGATATCGGTGTCGCCGCGATAGCCATGCACCTGCGCCCATCCGGTCATACCGCCCTTCTCACGGTGACGTTCCATGTAGCGCGGCAGTTTCTCGCGGAACTTCTGCACATACACCGGGCATTCCGGGCGCGGACCGACAAGACTCATGTGTCCGACGAAAACGTTGATCAACTGCGGGATCTCATCCCAGTTGGTGCGCCGCAAAAAGCGCCCGATGCGCGTCACCCGTGGGTCGCCCGGTTTCGTCCAGCCGGGGCCGCTTTGTTCGGCGTCGATACGCATGGAGCGGAACTTGATCATCGGGAACGGACGACCGTCCAACCCCATGCGAATCTGCGAGTAGAAGATCGGCCCCTTTGATTCGAGGCGTATGAGCAGCGCAGTCAGCAGCATGAATGGCGATAGGAACACCAGCCCGAACGACGCGCCGAAAATATCCAGCCCGCGCTTGAGGCTCAGTCGCCAGCCACGCAGGGCGATGTCGCGCACAGTCAGCAGCGGCACGCCGCCCAGTTCATCGACGTTGAGGTCACCCGCCATATACGCGAAAATATCGGGGTAAATCTTGATGTCAACATTCCCGCGCTGGCACAGCGTCACCAGTTCGACCAGTTCCGCACGTTTGGCATCCGGCAGCGCGATAATCACCTGCTCTACCTGATAGGCGTCAATTAGCGTGGGCAAATCGTGATACAGGCCGATAATGGGGATGCCGAGCATGTTCCCCTTTGGCTTGACCACATCGTTGACGACGCCGACGACGTTGTACCCCAGAAACGGGCTTTGCTGGATTTTATGCGTGATCTCGCGGGCGACGCGCCCGGTCCCGACGATCAACAGGTTATCACGGGCGATGCCGCGCCGTCGCACGCTCCACTTGAGGATGCGGTGTGCTTCGCGTCCCATGATGATCATCACAGAACTGAAGAACCACACATAAACGAACATCCCGCGAGGGTAATCAACCTCGAACAGCGTGCCGCGAAAGATGAGTTCTTGCAGCGCCCACGCCATCATAGAGCTAATGGTCAGGGCACCGATAATATCTCGCGCATGATCGAACCGGCTGAACACCCGCTGCTGGTGATACAGCCGCGAGAAAAACAACATCCCTATGCTCATCGTCAAATGCAGCGCCATTGTCGGCAGATACGCCAGCAGCGAAGGCAGGCTCTCTGGCTGCGCCAGGAACGGCAAATACAGGCGTCCGGCATAGCCGAGGACGAACGCCATAGACAGCATCAACACGTCCAGCGCCACCAGCAACACACTCAGCGCCGACTTGGTGCGGTTGGAGCGCCGTGCCCTGCCGGACCGGATCAGGGGTTGGTTAGCGGCATCGGGGAAGTGGCGATCTCGCGCCATAGGCTGCGTCCGCCTTTTATCCCCAGCCCCAGCAGCACCAGACTGTGCAGCCATAACGGAGTCGTCCGCCGGTAATGCTTCCGGTAGAAGATCAGCATTGCCCGGTAAAACTCGAACTGTGCCCGTTGGCTTTTGCGACTGGCTGCTCTTTTGATGTGCCACACAATCACCTCTGGATGGTAAACGACTTTCCAACCGGCTTGCTTCACCCGGTAGGACCAATCAATATCTTCGCCATACATAAAGAAGGTTTCGTCCAGCAAACCGACCCGGTCAATACACTCGCGCCGCAGTTGCATGTATGCTCCCACGACGGTATCGACTTCCGCTTCTTTGTCAGGGTCAAGGAAGGTCATATTATACCGTGCAAAGCGCGGACTGTCGGGGAACAGCTTCGCCAGCCCGGAAAAATGGTAAAACGAGACGGTCGGTGTCGGGAACCCACGACGGCAGGCTTTATCCAGCGAACCGTCCGGCAACAATAGCCTGGGTCCGGCGATGCCGACATCGGGATTTGCGTCCATAAACGCGGTCATCTTCGCCAATGAGTCCGGCGGAACTTCGGTGTCCGGGTTCAGCAGCAGCGCATAGCGCGGCGCATCCGCGTCGATCTGTCTGGCACCACGAAACCCCAAATGGCGCAGGCCGATGTTGTTGGCATACGAATAGCCGCCGTTGATCTGGCTGACGATGAGTTCGACATGGGGGAACTGCTCGCGGACCATGTCGGCGCTGCCATCGCTGGAGTTATTATCGACGACGACGACACGCAGGGTAATATCGCCTTCACTGGCGCTGACCGTTTCCAGACACTTCGCCAGTTCGTCGCATGTATTCCAGTTGACAATTACGATGCCCAGATCGGTCATATGTCCCCTGTATTCCAGTAAATCCCGTTCCCACATAAGCAAATGCCGCGTCTCTGGCGCAGCATGATCGTTACGCGCAGATTCTACCACACAACCTATCAATCTTACATGATGCTTAACCGATGATCGCAGGCGAAGGGAGCGAAATAAAAAGGGGAGCAAAAAGCGTTTTTAGCCCGCGATTGCTTGACCATCTCCCGCGAATCGTGCTATAGGCGGGCCGCGCCTACACCGAGAAAGAGGTCAACGCCGTCGTCAACGTGTGGACGACCTTCAGCGATCAGGAACTCATGCGCCGCGAACGGTTCAACGCGGGTT
Source organism: Anaerolineae bacterium (assembly GCA_034435595.1). Taxonomy (GTDB): domain Bacteria; phylum Chloroflexota; class Anaerolineae; order Aggregatilineales; family Phototrophicaceae; genus JAVJSU01. Next base: position 2,854 of record DAOTXA010000560.1, read on the forward strand.
TGCTATTTCGCTACAAGGACGGTTCCAAGTACCGGGTGGACGATACGGAGCCGGTGTAAGGCTGTCAACGCAGGGGTGCGCGGAAAACCAGCAGCAGGTGCATAACGCTTTTGCTCTTCCCTTCGTCTTTCGCCCTTCGTATTTGACCTTTATCCTTTCCCCTCACGCCTTTCCTGCTATAATCAGCGCCGATATGTCCCTTATGACCCCTTGAGCGACCAACGCTATGTCTCTGCTGACTGCCAACAACCTGAGCAAATTCTATGGTCCCGACGAAGTCTTTAGCGGCGTCACCGTCGAGATTCCGCAGAAGTCGCGGGTCGCCCTCGTCGGACCCAACGGCGCGGGTAAGACGACGCTGCTCAACCTTCTCGCCGGATTCGATACACCGACCGACGGCATGATCCACACCGCGAAAGGGGCGAAAATCGGCTTTCTGCCGCAGCGCCCCGAACTCGCCGGAACGCATACCCTGTGGGATGAAGCGCTAAACGCCTTCGCTGATCTGCGAGCAACCGAGGCACGTCTGGCGGAACTTGAAGCAGAGATGGCAAACACCGACAAGCACGACGCCGCGCTCGCCGAATACGGTCCGCTGCAAGAACAGTTCGAACGCGACGGCGGCTACACCTACGAGACGAAAATCCGCATGGTGCTAACCGGCGTCGGCTTCGATGCAGACGAGTATTCTATGCCACTGCCCAAACTCTCCGGCGGACAGCGAACCCGCGCCCTGCTCGCTCGTCTGCTGCTGCAAGAACCCGATCTGCTGATATTGGACGAACCGACCAACCACCTTGATATCCATGCCGTCGAATGGCTGGAAAGCTATTTGCGTGATTTTCCCGGCGCGGTGCTGGCGGTCAGCCATGATCGCTACTTCATGGATGTGTTCGCGTCCACCATCTGGGAAATGGAATTCGGTGAGGTCGCGGTCTATCGCGGGAACTACAGCCATTATCTGAAGCAGCGCGAGGAACGGCGGGAACATCTCATCAAGGAATACGAGAAGCAGCAGGAGTTTCTGGCGAAGGAACAGGCGTATATCCGCAAGCATATGGGCAGCCGCTGGACCTCGCAGGCGAAAGGGCGGCAGAAGCGCATCGAAACCATGAAGAAGCGCGGCAAGATCATCGACCGACCGCGTGGCGAGCGCCGCGATATGAATCTGCGGATTGAGGCCGCGCAGCGATCCGGCGACAAGGTGCTGATGACACGTGATCTGGCGGTTGGCTATGCGGACGGAGACGGCCCCCTGTTCGAGGTGCCGGATATCACGCTGTTTCGCGGAGAAACCGCCGCGCTGATCGGTCCCAACGGCGTGGGCAAATCGACCTTCCTCAAGACAGTCATCGGGCAGTTGGACGCGCTATCCGGTCAAGCGGAACTCGGCGCGTCGGTGGAAGTCGGCTATTTCGCGCAGGCGCATGAACTGCTTGAAGCCGATAACACGCTGATTGACGAGATCAACAAAGTGCAGCCGATGCCTATCAGCGAGGCGCGGAACTATCTGGCGCAGTATTTGTTTCAGGGCGAGGATGTGTTCCGTCCGGTCGGCACGCTATCCGGCGGGGAACGCGGACGGCTGGCACTGGCGAAGCTGAGTCTAGCCGGGGCCAATCTGCTGCTGCTGGACGAACCGACCAATCACCTTGATATCGACAGTCAGGAAGTGTTGCAAGAGGTGGTCGCCAACTTCACGGGGACGGTGCTGCTCGTCAGCCATGACCGCTACTTAATCGACGCGCTGGCGTCCCAAATCTGGGCGGCGAAACCGGGCGAACTGCGCGTGTTCAACGGCACCTACCGCGAATTTCTGGCGGACCGTCAACGCCGCGAATCCGACACCGAAGGCGCATCGTCTGACACTGGTGACAATACACCGTCAGCCACGAAGA
>DAOTXA010000561.1:0-8514 GCA_034435595.1 Anaerolineae bacterium
CATCAAATCAACGAACTCATCCCAGTCTGCCAGCAAGCCCTGATCGGCAAACTCAAGCATCAGGCTGCGTTCCGGCGCGACGAAGAAGTCGGGTAGATCATTGGCGGCAGCACGGGTATTGAGTGTTGGCAGCACTTCTTCATTGCTGCTGACAAAGGTCACTTCCACGTTGACACCGATGTCCTCACGGATTTGTTCGGTCCAGTACCAGTCATCACCGGGCGGGCCAACTTCCGGCACCGCAAGGCGCATAAACACTTCGATGGTGGGCATGTCGTCCTGTGCGTTGACGAGGGCTGTCACGCTCAGAGCGAGGGTGAGGACGGTAATAACCGTCAGGCGAGTCAGGCGTTTCATAAACATACTTGCTTTCCTCCTAGAAAAAGAATGTATGGGACAAACGAATAGGGTTGTGATCTTGTAAAGTACGCTTCGGGTTTGCGGCACTCCTTTCACTTGCGACGATAATTAATTTTCATCGACGGTCACCACAGCCATGTGGCGAACGTCGCCAATTTACAGTATTTATTTAGCCTTTGACCGAGCCGAGCAGAACGCCTTTGGTAAAGTAGCGCTGCAAGAAGGGGTAGACCAACAAAATCGGGATGCTCGCCAGAATAACGGCTGCCATTTGCACAGAGCCACTGCTGGCAGCGGATGCCGCCGTTGCCTCAATGAACTCGGTCCCGCGTACCGACTGTAGAATCTGACGCAGCACGATCTGAAGCGGCTGCTTGTCGGCATCTTGAATATAGATGAGAGCATTGAAGAAGGCGTTCCAGTGACCAACGGCATAAAACAGGCCAATAGTCGCCAGCGCGGGTTTTGATAGCGGTAGCGCGATACGGAAAAACACCAGCAGGTCACCGCCGCCATCGATGCGGGCCGCGTCTTCTAGTTCCTGCGGCAGGGTTCTAAAGAAGGCGATCATCACCAGCAGGTTAAACTGGCTAATCGCATTTGGGATCATCAGCGCCCAGAAGGTGTTGATCATGCCCAGATCGCGCACGATCAAATAGGTGGGGATCAAGCCACCGCCGAACATCATCGTAAACAGGACGAGCAGCGTAATCGGGTTGCGGATCAAAAAGCGCTGTTTGCTGAGTGGGTAGGCCATGACCGTCGTCATCACGAGGTTGATGAACGTCCCCATCGCGGTGATATAAAACGTCACCAGGAATGCACGCGGCAGGCGCGGCGAACTCATCAACCGTTCGTAGGCGTCGAAGGTAACGTCAGACGGATTGATAAACAACTGCATCCCGTTTTCCGCCCACACCTCGAAGGGTGTGACAGAAATCGACACCACGTATACCAGTGGAATGATGATGATGATGCAAATGGTCCCCAGTGTGAACCAGACCATCGCATCAAACATTCTTTCTGCAAAACCCATACTACGCATTACGTTCGTTCCTCACACTAAAGTGATTGGTTGTTGAGGATTGGTTGTTTTACCAGATACCACTGCCCGTCAAACGCTTGGCGAGCCAATTCATACTGAGGATGAGGATCATGCCAACCACACCCTTGAACAGCCCCATCGCGGCGGCAAGATCGAACTGGAATTGTTCGAGGCCGCGTCGATAGACCCATGTGTCGATGATGTCGCCCACGCTGTAAACTGGGATGCTGTATAAGACGAAAACCTGCTCGAAGCCAGCGCTGAGTACATAGCCGATGTTGAGCAATGCCACCAGCACTACGACAGGCAAGATGCCGGGAATGGTGATGTAAAGAATACGGCGGAAGCGTCCAGCACCGTCAACGGCGGCGGCCTCATACAATTCAGGCGAAATGCCAGCGATGGCAGCTAGATAAATAATTGCCTCAAAGCCCATCGTCTTCCACAAATCGGTAGTAACAAGCACCTGCCGGAACCAATCCGGGCTGCCCAAAAAATTAACAGTGTCGCCGCCGATGTCCTGAATGGTATTGTTGACCAGACCATCTGCCTGACCGAGCATGGCAATGGCAATACCAGAAATCACGACCCAGGACAGGAAGTGTGGCATGTACGTAATCGTCTGCACGCTGCGCTTAAACCATTTGGTGCGAACTTCGTTCATGAGGATCGCCAGCGTCACCGCAGCAGGAACCCCGATGAAAAACTTCAACATGCTAATGATGATGGTGTTACGCAGAATCTCGGTGAAGTAAGCGCTGCTGAAGATCACGCGGAAATGCTCGAACCCGGTCCATGGACTGCCCAGGATGCCGTCCAACACGCGATATTCTTTGAAGGCAATGGTCGCACCGTACATCGGACCATACTGGAAAACGGCGAACCAGATCACGCCGGGGAGCAGCATTAAATACAGGATCGGGTTCTTACGCATGTTGCGCCAGACTTCGCGCAGATAGCTACCGAGATTCGTCAGCACCCACGGACCCTGACGTAAGCCCGGTCTTGGCATAGCGATCTGGATCACCAGCGCGAAGATAATGATGTGTGCCACCCAGAAACCAATTTCGGTAAAATCAGATGCCGGGACATAAGCGACCAGTTCTTCTGCCCGACGTGCCCAATCCTCGCGCCAGAATATGTAGAAGTACCACAGGCCCATAACGCCACCCGCCAGTGACAGCAGCGCGGTATTCACACGCGCACCGGGGAAGATCACGCCGAGGGTTCCGGCAACGACGCCAATCAACCCTGCGAATAAAATGAACATCAGGGATTGGCTGGTAATGTCGAGTGCCTGCCACGCCGTCAATGTCATGGGCTGAAATTCTACACTGGTCGTGCGACACAACCCTTCACCGTCTCCGCGCACGCGATTGCGCCCGTCCGGGTCGATTACGAATCCATCATCTGTTTGTGCATAAACGGGAATCTCGTCACAGACGCCGAGTTGATCGCTTGCCAGATTTGAGGATAGCCACCCCTCACTTCCATCGTCGTTGACCAGCAGCCAGACGTTGCGAGCCTCATCAATATAACTGCCCGTAATCTGAACTTCGGTGTTGTCGGGCAATTCGCTGACAATCTGCCCACCCAGCTTGAACGGCGTCTCATGCAGGTGCATGGTGTCGATGTCGAGCCATTTTAGCGTGCCGAACACAAAGAGCAGGGTTATGCCTGCCAGAAGCACCATGAAGTCAGGAAATGAAAATGCGCCTTTGGATTGCTGGCGTTCCGACTGATCGAGGACTTCATCGGCGATACCAACACGAGGAGAGAAAACTGCCGCCATATTGTCTAAAGCTCCGACATCAACAATTATTGCACCTGGTCACAGACGCAAACTATGGTGCGCCTACAAAAGAAGCCATCTTGCGGTAACGCAAGATAACGTTATTTACGTTACTTTTGTACAAAAATAACGTCATTGTGTAAATGAGTCAAACTGTCTCAGGGAATTCTAAGGTAAAAATTGTGCATTTTAGCACAATAACGCCGTAAAACGCTTTGAGTTGTAATCAATTCGAAACGTTACACTTTCTCAAATGGTAACGTAAATTGAGGCAAATTCCGCCAGAGAATGCGATTATGCGTGGTTGGCAGGGAAGATGTAAATGGTGTTTTCTTCGAGATGATCAATGAAAAGGTGGCTGCTACGCGAGTCGCTTGGACCTGAGAACACAGGATCAGAGATAATCGAATGCGGGGCAGCGACACGTACACGGGTGAAACCTTTGGGTGAACTAATCGTCGCCTGCGTCAGTCTGCCGTCGCGCCAGTGAATATTGACGGTGTAGCCACCACGCGCCTTGAGTCCGGTTACGTTTCCGTTGGGCCATGCTTCTGGCAAGGCGGGTAATAAATGAATGTTCGTTGTATCGGATTGCAGCAGCATCTCTGCGACAGCCGCCGTTGCCCCGAAGTTACCATCGATCTGAAATGGCGGGTGGGCGCTGAACAGATTCGGGTAGAGTCCACCTTCCTCGCGGACAAGTTCATTTTCAGTGCAAACGTGCATAATGCTATCGAGGATGCTAGCGGCGCGTTCGCCGTCGCGCAGGCGTGCCCACAGCGCGACCTTCCATGCCATCGCCCAGCCCGTGCCCTCGTCGCCGCGCATTTCGAGGGATGTTCGAGCGGCATCATAGGGATATACAGGCGTGGGAACCAGCGGATACAAGCCAACCAGATGCGACACATGACGGTGATGGTCGTCAGGGCGATCCCAATCACGCCACCATTCTTGAAGTTGTCCATGCTGTCCAATTTGGGGAGTAAACAAGCGCCGCAATATATGCTGCCATTCATCAGGTGTTTTGAAACTTGCACCATGCTCACCAAAAATGATGTTTTCAGCCGCAGCAAATCGAAACAAAAGCGCCTGTATCAACTCCATATCCATTGTAGAAGCCGCCGATACTGCCGAAGTCGAACCATCTGGCAGCACGAAGTGATTTTCTGGTGAAATCCCCGGTGCGGTGACGAGTTTGCCGTCGTGTTCGACCAGCCAATCCAGGGCGAATTCGGCGGCCTCGCGTAACACGGGATAAGCCCGTTGGCGCAGGAAATCGGTATCCTGCGTGAATTCGTAATGGTCCCACAGATGCAGCGCCAGCCAGATACCGCCCATCGACCACATCGTATATGCGGGATCGCCGCCGCCAACCGGCGGGCCGGACTGTCGCCAAACGTCCGTATTATGATGGGCCGTCCACCCCTGCGTGCCATAGTTGACCTGCGCTGTCACCCGCCCCGTCTCGCACAGGTCATCCAGCATATCAAATAACGGTTCGTGGCACTCGCTGAGGTTGGTGACTTCGGCGGGCCAGTAGTTCATTTCTGTGTTGATGTTGGTGGTGTAGTTGCTGTTCCAGGGTGGCGCGACCTTATGATTCCAGATGCCCTGTAGATTCAACGCCTGCGTACCGGGACGACTACCCGCGATCAACAGGTAACGCCCGTATTGGAATAAAAGCGCGATCAAACCGGGATCGGGCGACGGCTGATAAGCGGCAAGTCGTTCGTCGGTGGAAACCTCAACGTGTGAATTCTCACCCGGCGACAAATCCAGCGAAACGCGGTCGAACAGTTCTGCGTGATCGGCGATATGGGTGGACTTCAGCATTTCGTAATCGTGCTGCATCGCCATGTCGAGACGGTCCCGCGCACGGGCAACGGGATCGGCATCAGGCAGTTGATCGAAGCGGGTGAAGCTGGTCGCCGTACTGACAAATACGGTCAACCCGCCGGATTCCTCACGGATAGCTGTTTGTGCCGCAAAGCGGATGTTCGGCTGATCGCCATCGTAAATGACAGTCGACTCGTATGCGATGACATCGGGGGAGATGCGGCGACGTGCGGCATGATCGGGGGCACGCCCCTGCATTGTAGTCACATCGTCAATGTCCTCGACTGTATGGCGGCGTAGTGGGCTATCGAATGCGAGCGCGTAATCCGGCGATACTGGACCATCCCACGTCAGGCGAATCACCATTACCCCATGCGGGTAACTGACGAATGTCTCACGGCTAGACGTGGTTTCTTCGATGCGATATGTTACCCGGTGAATGCCTGTTGCGATGTCGAGTTCGCGGCGGTAATCATGTACGGTGGTTTTATCATGCCCGGAGTTGAGATACAGCATACCGAGGGGCTGGTAACTGGCGGTATCTGCACCCTGCATTTGTCGGGCGAGTTGGTCGGCCTGGACGTACTTTTCCTCGAAGATCAAACGGCGGATTTCCGGCAGCAGTTCACGCGCACGCGGGTTATTCCAGCGGTGAGACTTCTCCATTGCGCCGGGTGTGCTGCTCCACAGCGTATCTTCGTTAAGCCAGATCGTTTCACGGTCAATGCCGCCATCGAGCATCGCACCCATGCGCCCGTTGCCCAGCGGCAGCGCTTCGATCCAATCTGTCGCAGGTTGTCGATACCACAGCCGTGTCTCCGGTGGCATAAGAGTTTTCCGCAGGATTTAGCCAGTAAATCGCGTACATCATACCCGTACATATGCCGTTTCTTGCATGAGAATCGTATGAATTCTCGTTATACAACGTTACTTTACGTTACATGTCAATCATCAGGTCATTGTAGCTTAACCGCCCCGCGACAGTGTACCAGGGGAACACATCCACGCGCAGATGACCAGACTTGACCGCCGGGTCTGCTTCGGCGAGTTCGCGGGCGGCTTCCAGCGAGTCCGCTTTCATGATGGTGAAGCCACGCAAAGTCCGGTCACCGTCGAATTGGGCGGGACCGGCGGCGAAGGCGTGTCCTTCGCGTTGCAGAAAGAACTGATAGTTACGGTGTTCAACGCCGAGCGCATCCAGTTCCGGGGTACGCTCCTCGGTCCAGTTCTCACCCTTTTTCAACATGACAACGTAGTGAGTATCCATGTTCATGACTGACTCCTCAAACTATGACGTGGGCGCGGCAGACCGCGCCCATACTATACCATCTACGCTTCCTCGGCTTGAGGCGCGGCAACGACGAGAACATTCCCGGTTTCGAGCAGGGTCTTCATGCCGCTGATAATCTGCGACCAGCCCTCTTTGATGCCTTCGACCGGAGCATTCGCCGGGTCAAGATCGTCGTGAGTCAACGTCAGCTTGCAGGCGTCACCCATCTGCACGATTTCCCATGTGACTTTTGAGGGCTTATCGTGGTCAGCGTTTTCGTTCCATGCGGGAATAAAAGTCTGCACGAGACGGTTGGGCGGGTCGCATTCAAGAATGGTCCCTGTGACCATCACATCGGGGCGATCGGGATAGTAGTAGCCGTAGGTGTCACCAACGTTCCAGCCGGATTTGACGACGGTTCCGAAGTAATACTGCCTGGAGATTTCGCCGTCGGTCAGGGCTTGCCAGAGCTTTTCGGGCGTAGTCTTGATGAAAATCTGCAACACATGAGACGGTAGTTCGGTCATGGGTGTCTCCTCTAAGGTGATTTTGAGATCGGTCAGCTTGCGTGCCCAGGGACGGGCGGCTTTATCAACCCAGCGCTCGTACACCTGCTGGATGGGTACAGGATTGATGAAGTGATGCTTTTCCCTCCCAACTTTGCGGGTGGTAATCAGCCCAGCATCTTCGAGAATGCCAAGATGCTTCGACACACCGAAGCGCGACATTTTCGTTGTGTCTGGCTCGTGCGGCAAATTCTCGGTCAGGTCGCTCAATGTGCGTCCGTCGCGTGCGAACAGCAAATCGAGCAGATTGCGGCGGCTGGAATCCGCCATTGCTTTGAACACGTGTTCGTCATCCATGCATGGATTATATGTGACTTTTTGGTCACATGTCAAGCAATAATCCGAACGAATTTTCGCATTGAGGATGCGATATAATGGAAAATCAGTTGCGCTGTTTTTCCCGGCGGACGGCAAGAATGCTGCCTCATGCGTACCAAGTTAAGCAAATTGTGTGCTTATTTCTTGCTCAATGATCACGTTTTCTGTCGTTTCTTTGTAGTCTCATGGCTTCAGCCAGAGGCGAAACGATGGACGAAAAATTGCCCCGCTGTTTCCCTTAAGTTGGCGCATATGGGGCGCGATTCTTGGCTCCCATGGGATAGAAAGCGCAAGCCCTGTCTGCGTTACTTTGTTTACCCTAGCTAAAGAAAGCCCTTCGCTATGACCCGGCCCTTCTCCGGCGGACTTATCCGCACAGACGACGCGCCAAACATTGAAATCTCGCTTGACCCGGCTTACAGTGCGCTATCGATGATGATGATGGTCACTGTTGTACAGGCGAATCCGGGCGTGCATTCATGGGCAGCAGATATTGATCGTCAGATGACCGGACAACGACGCCGCGTTCATCAGACCTTGTTCAAGGGCATGGGCATCGAGGTGCTGGCGAATCTCGTCCCACCAGATGTATTACAGCAAAACCTTGAGAACTACCTTGATGCAATTGCATCCACAGAGCTGTCTGTATTGGAAGAACGCAGCAAATACTGGATGGTGCATTCGATCCACAACGCCATTTTCGCCGAGGGATCGCCCGCGATTGAAGTCGATGCTGGACAGATTTTTGCCAGTTTCGAGAATTTTGAGGGCTATGTGTATACGCGCTTGAACGCAATCGAGGACTTCATCAAACCGCCAGACGAAGAACTTTACGCCCTCACCCGCGATGTTTACGATCTGTTAAACGACCCGACACGCCTGCGTGACATGATCCTCGATCATATGCGCTGGATGTGGGAAACACATGTCGCGCCGGAACTGGGGCGCGTCGAACCAGTGTTGCGGCAGTCGGCGACAGCACTATCGACAGTCGATACAACAGGACTCGCGCCACTAGCAGCGATTCAGGCGATCACCGGACGCGATTTACACGGCATCTTCGACCCGGAAGCGGTGAGTCGCTTTGCGGACATCCGGCTGATTCCCTCGCAGCATTCAGGACCGTTTGTAGCGTGGAGCGGCGACCACCACACATTGCGCGTCCTCTTCGCGGCCCGTGTTCCCACCGGAACTGAATCCGGCGACAGTGGCCTCGACCACGCCGAACTGCTCAATCGCCTCAACTCACTGTCAGACGCCACCCGCCTAAACATTTTGCGGGCGATCAAGGCATCCGGCGAACTGAGTACGCAACAAATCATCGACC
>DAOTXA010000562.1:0-4184 GCA_034435595.1 Anaerolineae bacterium
TCTACATGATTGAAGCGACGGTAGAACTTCGCGCTGGTGTCGCGCAGTGCAGTTTCGGGTTCGATATCGAGCCAGCGTGCCCAATTGACGATCACGAACAGCAGATCGCCCATTTCTCCGGCGCGTTCTTCGTCGGATGCGGCGGCGATTTCGTCCAATTCCTCGATGATTTTGTCGCGCACGCCATCAATCGTAGGCCAGTCAAAACCGAGTTTCGCGGCTTTGTACTGGTAGCGAAATGCCTGTAAAAGCGCCGGAAGTGCGTTGGGCACGCCATCCAGCGCAGATTCGGTCTTTTCCTCGCTCGCACGTTCCTGCTGCTTAATCATCTCCCAATTAGAAAGGACTTTGCTCGCGTCACCGTCCACATCGACTTCGCCCCATACATGCGGGTGGCGGCGGATCATCTTCTCGTTGACATGGCGCAGCACATCGGTCATGTGAAATTCGCCGTCATCAATGGCGATTTGTGTGTGCAGGACGATTTGTAGCATTAGATCGCCCATTTCCTTATAGAGTTCGTCGGGATCGCCGTTATCGATGGCTTCAAGGACTTCGTAGGCTTCTTCGAGGAGATACGGGCGCAGCGATTCATGCGTCTGCTTGCGATCCCAGGGGCAGCCTTCCGGGGCACGCAGATGGGCAATGATCTCCTGAAACTGCTCGAAGCTAGTCATATTGCCCAGTGCGGGTAGATACAACGAGGTCATGTGTCCGATATGGTCGCTACGATCAATTTCGTAGAGGGGCACTTTCTCGGTGATGGCGGCCTCGGTCCCGGCGGCGTGAATCAGCGTGACGGTGAACTCGTCCGGGTACTGGTTCATCAGTGTGAGTTTAACGTTACTGGCAACGGCTTTGCTATATACCTGCCCGATGAGCGCGGGATAATCGGGGTTAATCGGTGGATGATGCAGGGCGGCGATGTCGATACCATCGAGCAGTTGTAAGCCGTCCAGCGCATCAACACCAACGAGTTTGAGCATGGGTTCAATGAAGCTGATACCATTAACGATCTCAACTCGGACTCCGGCGGATTCGGCGCGTTGCATGAGTCGTATTGTCGTTGACTCGCCTACCAGCGGATCACCGGGGACGGCATAGACAACTTCCGCCTCTTTAGCGGCCTTAAGCAAGGTGTCGATGATCGTCTCATAGACGGTTTCAAAGTCACCGGCGCTTTCGTAGAGATGGTCAAAACTGTGGTAAGTCTGCCCGGTTTGTGGAAGACAGTCCACGCAGCTATGCTGCCGGGTACGCAGATAGACGGTATCGGCATTTTTGAGGACACGCCACGCTTTGCGGGTCAGGTCGTCAATGTCACCGGGGCCAAGTCCGACGATGGTCAGACGCATAGATCGAGAACCTTTCGCACTCAATCGGTCGATGATCGTTCAGTATCAAAAACAGGCAAGACCATAACGGCCTTGCCTGAGGATTTGCATTGCAAAAATGGTGTGCGACCTAACGCTTGGTGTAGGTCGGGGCCTTACGCGCACGCTTGAGACCGGGTTTCTTACGTTCCTTGACGCGGGCGTCGCGGGTAAGAAAGTCGTGGGTTTTCAGTTGCGGGCGCAGGTCCGGGTCGATTTTCAGCAGCGCACGGGAAATGCCGAGCAAAATCGCGTCACGCTGACCGGAGATGCCACCGCCCTTGACATGCACGGTGATGTCATACGTGCCATCCTGCCCGACGACGCGGAGCGGTTCCAGCAGAATATCGACATCGCCAGCACGCGGGAGATAGTCGTGGCCTTCTTTGTCATTGATGACGAGGTTCCCTGTTCCACCGGGGAACAGGCGAACACGCGCACTTGCGGCCTTACGGCGACCGATGCCTTCATAGTATTGAGATGCCATTGGTTATGTTCCCCCTAAAATTCCAGTTTTTCGGGCTTCTGCGCGGCGTGCGGATGATCTGGCGCGGCATAGACCTTGAGCTTCTTCAGCATGTTGCGGCCCATCGCAGTCGATGGGAGCATCCCTTTGACGGCGAACTGGATAGCCCGTTCCGGGTGTTTGGCGAGCAGTTCCTCAAGGTTGATCTTTGAGAGTCCGCCGGGATAGCCGGAGTAACGATAGTACAGCTTTTCCGCCATGCGATTGCCCGTGACGACGATCTTATCGGCATTGATGATAATCACGAAGTCGCCGGTATCCAGATTGGGGGTATAAATGGGCTTGTTCTTGCCGGTGAGGTAGGGTGCAATGCGGGAAGCGAGGCGTCCCAACGTTTGCCCTTCGGCATCAACAACCCACCACCGACGGACGATGTCGCCGGGTTTGGTGGTGATGGTTTTCTGTCTCATATTGAGTTTTCCTCCGGCGGGTTTTTCACTCCGCCTGCTGCATAAACGATGGTGCTTGCTGACCTCGATTTGTCCACCGAAGGCACTCACTCCCCGGTGATTTTGCGAGGTCGGTTAACTATCGCCGGGATAGCGCACTTTTTCAAGGCATAATCCCTGCGGTGGTGCCATAGTCGTCGCCTGTGATAGATCGGCACTGGCGAAAATCGTCATGAACTCGTCGTGACTCAGGTGTGCGCGGCCCACGTCTACCAACATGCCGACAATGCGCCGGACCATGTGATGCAGAAACGCGGTCGCCTCTACAGTGTACGTCAGACGCGTGTCTTCGCTATCGAGTTGCGCATCCCACTGCGAGACGAACAGATCACGGACGGTGCTGCCACCTTGTAGTGGTGGATTGCCGAATGAGGCGAAATCATGCCGCCCGACGAGTAAATCTGCTGCCGTCTGCATCGTGTCTACGTTGATTCGCTGCATGACCTGCCAGCTATAGAGGCGAGTCAGCGGTTGGCGCTGCGCAACGTTCAAAACGGTATAGCGATAGCGCCGGACCTGCGCGTCGAAACGCGGGTGAAAGGCCGATGGAGCCGACTCTAAATCCGCCAGAGCGATGTCATCGGGCAAAACAGCGTTTAGCGCACGCAGCAAATCGGCTTCGCTATGACGCCAATCACTGTCAAAAGCGATCACCTGCCCCGTTGCATGAACGCCGGTATCCGTGCGTCCGGCTGCTATCACGTTGGCATCCGCCTGTGTGACACGACGAATCGCGGCTTCAACAGCGGCCTGAATCGTGGGCAAGCCCTCGCGCTGACGCTGGAAACCCAGATAAGCGGTGCCATCGTAGGCGAGGGTCGCTCGATAACGGCTCACACGAAAACGTGTTTAGTACACGTTCTCAAAGTCAACGAGTTCGAGCAGGACCATATCGGCGTTATCGCCTTTACGCGGGCCGATTTTGTAAATGCGCGTGTAACCACCGGCACGATCTTCGTACAACGGCGCGATGTCGTCAAAGAGTCGTTGCACGACCACACGATCGTTGTTCAGACGGCTGGCTGCGATACGGCGTGCATGAACTGCGGCTTCGTCCTGACCGGTTTCCTCGGCCCTGGCGAGTCCACGTTTGGCGACGGTAATTAGCCGTTCGACATGACTGCGCACGTACTTCGCTTTGCTTTCAGTGGTTTTGATCCGCCCATGTTCGAGCAGCGCCAGAGTCAGGCTCAGGCGCAGGGCTTTGCGCTGGCTGGCATTGCGCCCCAGCTTTTTCCCTTTTACGCGATGACGCATGATCTTCCCTCATTATCAAATGTTGCTGCGTAAAATGCAGCGGTTACTAACAGATGATTGAATCTTAACGGTTGAATTTCTCGTGTTTAGGGGCGACCTATAGGTCGCCCCTGCCAGAATTGCAAATCATTAAGCAATTCTGTATGTCATTGCTGGTTCACGGTGATCGAGCCAACTAGGTTTCTGGCTCGACAGTGCCCTCTTCGCCTTCTTCTTCCTCACCCTCCTGGCTGAGGTAGCCCTTCTCGCGCAGCTTGTCGACGAGTTCATCAAGTGATTTCTCACCAAAGTTGCGGATAGCGAGCATGGCGTCTTGCCCGCGATCAAGCATATCGAGGACATCGCCGATGGTGGTGATGCCGGTACGCTTGAGCGAGTTGAACACACGCACGCTGAGGTCGAGTTCCTCAATGAGCTTCTCGTACAGCTTGGCGGGATGTCCACCTTGCTTTTCCGGCTCGCCTCCGGGCGGTTCCGGTGCGGGGAACAACTCATCTCGGATAAGGCTGGATTCGTCAAGGCCGCTGACAACCGACATATGCCGGATGACGATTTGCCCGGCCTGCGCGAGTGCGTCTT
>DAOTXA010000563.1:0-2785 GCA_034435595.1 Anaerolineae bacterium
GAACCCGCTCGTTAACTGGATTGCCCGCGCTGTCATGGGGATGATGGTGCTCGTACCCGCAATTCTCGTTCCGGTGCTGGCGTTGCAGTATGCCAATAGCAACGCCAACAGGGCCGATGTGGTCGAGTCGATGCGGCAGCAGCAGGACGTTACGCCAACAGTTGATGCGAAAGCGGAAACCACCGCAGAAGCCGATACGGAACCGGGAGCGGAAGTTAATCCAGCGCAGGACGCGCCCGTTGTCATCACGACAAATACCCTGCGTCCGCCGCCGACCTTCGCGCCACCGACGAATACGCCGACAGCGACTATGGAACCATCACCAACGCCACCACCGACATTTGACATCAACGTTGATTTGCCGGACATCAACGGGTTGCCCTCACCGACAGTTCCGGCAGAAGAAGCGTGCGAACCCCGCGACGACTGGGGACTTGAATACCGGGTGCAGGCCGGGGATACGGTCGCCGGGATCGCCGCCGAATACGGCACGAATCAGTGGGCGCTGGCGGATGCCAACTGTCTTGAGGACGCGAACCAGATTTTCATTGGACAGCGCTTGCTGGTTCCCGGCGAAGCGCACCCGGTCGCGCCGGAATATGTCTGCGTTCCGTATGAAGTCCTGACTCCGGTAGATTGGGCGGTTCCGGTTGCGCACAACAGCCAGATCACGTTTAACTGGCGCGGACCCGAAGCGCGGCGCAATCTCGTTCGCATCCTCAATATGCAGGGGGACATCGTGCATGAAGTAGCTGTCGATCTCCGGCAAAATGTCACCGTCGCCATGAACGAACTCCCCGACGAGGGCGGCACATATCAGTGGTACGTGTATCCGCTGGACATCAACTACCAGCAAATCCCGTGTGTGGAAGGCGGCCCGTGGCACTTCGGCAAAGAGGCCGCCCCCACCGGGCCATAAGCCAAATGCTGGGGGCGGCGAACTGCCTTGTATTTGCGGGAGACTTTGTTTAACTCAATCAGTCTCCGATAGCGGGCGTTTCTTCAAACTGCTCTTCTTCCGTCGAGCCTGCCATCGCGCCGGTGCTGGCCTGCCCTGCCGTCACCGCAAGCTGAACGGCGTCGTAGTAACGCGCACCGACGAAGCTCTGGTGCTTGACGGCTGCATAACCATCGGTTTGCTCAAGCTCGAACTCACGATCCTGTAATTCGGTGTAGGCGCTCATGCCACGATCGCGGTAACCGGATGCCAGTTCAAACATGCTGAGGTTGAGGCTATGGAATCCGGCGAGGGTGATGAACTGGAACTTGTAGCCCATCGCGCCCAGTTCGCGCTGGAATTTAGCGATAGTCGCGGCGTCGAGGTTACGGCTCCAGTTGAACGAAGGTGAGCAATTGTAGGTCAGCAGCTTGCCGGGATGCTCGGCGTGGATACGCTCGGCGAATTCGCGGGCTTCGTTCAGATCGGGGTGGCTGGTTTCCATCCAGATCATATCGGCATAAGGCGCGTAAGCGAGTCCACGAGCGACGGCGGCTTCCATACCATTGTGGACGGCGTAGAAGCCTTCGCGGGTGCGTGCTTCGTCGTACTTAATAAAGCGATGATCGTATTCGTCAATGTCACTGGTGATGAGCGTGGCGCTATCGGCGTCAGTACGGGCGATCACCAATGTGGGCACATCCATCATATCAGCGGCGAGACGGGCAGCCGTCAACTTGTCGACAAATTCCTGCGTGGGCACAAGCACCTTGCCGCCCATGTGTCCGCATTTTTTCGCGCTCGATAGCTGATCTTCGAAGTGAACACCGCCTACCCCGGCCTTGATCATGCCTTTCATCAATTCAAAGGCGTTGAGGTTGCCGCCAAACCCGGCTTCGGCATCGGCGACCATGGGCGCGAAAAAATGAACATCATCGCGTCCGTTCATGTGCTGAATCTGGTCGGCACGCATGAGGGCGTTGTTGATGCGCTCAATCAGTTTGGGCACGCTATCCGCCGGGTAGAGGCTTTGATCGGGATAAGTCTGTGCGGCGGCGTTGCCATCGGCGGCGACCTGCCACCCGGAAATATAGATCGCCTTGAGTCCGGCCTCGATCATCTGAACGGCCTGGTTGCCGGTGATCGCGCCCAGTGCATTGACGTAGTCCTCGGTTTGCAGCAGATGCCACAGCCGTTCGGCAGCCATACGTGCCAGCGTGTGTTCGATGACGACACTGCCCTGCAAGCGCTTCACATCTTCAGCGGAATACGGGCGGGTGATGCCGTTCCAGCGCGGATTGTTGTTCCAGTCGTGGGTCATATCGGCGAGATTGTGCATGAGTATATGTCTCCTTAGAAAAATGTTGCGTTAGTAAATATTGACTGCGTACTGATAGTTGAGAAAAAGGCATGGCCTCAGATGCGGATTTCGCATCTCCAAAAGATATTGTTTCGTTGTAGTTCGTTGGTGATGGTGGATGTAAGGCGGCCTTATGGGACCGCCCCTACTCGCTGGCGAGTGGCGCTAAACCTCGCGCCCTCGGCCTTATCCTCTAATCAATATGCTCATAGGCGGGCAGTGTCAGGAAAGCGGCGAATTCATCGCTGCGGATCATTTCGTCAAAAAGCTTTGCCGCCAGTTGGAACTTGCCGCTTTCGAAGCGTTCTGCGCCGACTTCGTCTTTAATGGCGTCCATCTCTTCTTCTAGCAGCGTGCCGAACATCTCTGGCGTAACCGCACGTCCATCGTCGAGTTTCGCGTTATGGTGCAGCCATTGCCACACCTGCGCACGGCTGATTTCGGCGGTGGCGGCGTCTTCCATCAGGTAGTACAGCGGGACACAGCCG
>DAOTXA010000564.1:0-5534 GCA_034435595.1 Anaerolineae bacterium
CAGCACCGACTACGAAACAGCCGTCAACGTCGATGTCCTCGGCAACGACACCTTCACAGGTAACGTGACCGTCACCATCAACACGGCCCCCGCCAGCGGCAATGTGACCGTCGAAGCCGACGGCTCCATCACCTACACACCCGACAACGGCTTCTCCGGTAACAACAGCTTCATCTACCAGATCGAAGACGGCTTCGGCAGCACCAGCACGGCGACGGTGACTATCACCGTCCGTGAACAGGAAACGCCCACACCGACCACCGGCAGCATCCATGTGACCAAGCATGTCGCGTGGAACGGCATCACGCCAGATGGCTCACAGTTCACCCTGTGTGTGGATAGCGAACTGCTCGACGCTCCGCGCTGCGAGAACGTCGGCGCAGGCGAAACTGCGAACTTCAACGGCCTGAGCTTTGGCACCTACAACGTCTACGAGCACGATCCGGGTCCGCTGTGGAATGCGAGCGGCGGCGGTCATGTCACCATCAATGCTGAAGCGCTCAACCAGACCAGCACCATCACCAACAGCCGCGTGACAGGTGAAGCCCTGACGCTGCAACCAGTTTGCCCGGCAGGTACTTTGAACGTCAGTAACCCGAATAACTTCGATGTGAACTTCTACTACAACGACCAGGGCTACACGGCCCCGGCAGGTGGTTCCATGCAAATTCACGCCGCACCGAGCGAGAATGTGACCATCGGTTTCTTCGGTCAAGGCAGCGCCTCTGCAACGGCACTCGTGCCGGAGGACTGCGGCACGATCTCGCCACAACCGCAACTAAGCTGCCCGGCGAACTACGAGCAAATCGCGGCCTATGGCGGCACGCTCATTCTGCCGCCGCACCGCAACGCCAACCCGGTTGACAGTTACGGCATCACGCTCGACGGCGCATATGACCTGATGGTCGTCGCAGTCGGCGCAGGTGGTCATCCCGAACTCGGCTGTCTGGCTGGTGGCGGCAATGACGCTGGCGCACCCTGCGATCAGGGTCAGAACAGCGAAGCCTTCATGCTGAACTTGAACGGGACCGGCCTGGGTACTTTCGGTGACCCCGGTGAGGATACCTGGGGTAGCCCCGCCAGTTACGGCCCGGTTAGTGCCGAAGGCAGCGCGACGCTGGAACTCGCCCATATCGGCGGCGGTAACGGTGCCGAAAGCGTGACCTACAGTGCAATCGTCTGCGCGGCCCCGTTTGAAGACGAACCAGAAATCAGCCCGGAGACTACGTCAGAAACACCTACTGGCGACTAAGCACACTCACAACGAGGAACCGGGCACAGTATTGGCCCGGTTTCATCGCTTGCCACAACTACTGTGTACCAATCAAAGACCCGATGAGAAACACGCATCGGGTCTTTGATTTTCCGTATAGTGATCGGTTTAGAAACGACCGCAACACAATTGAGTATCGTTTTACCCCACAACGTTGTTTCAACTTTTGCTGCCTGTGGCCCCGTTTCCAAGATGTATTGTCCAAAGCAGGCCCAACGGCGACAATCAAACAGCAACAACTACGGTGACGGTGTCAACGATGCAAAAGCGTTGCGAACACCACCCATACCCAGCGCCGCAGACGGCGCAACTGATTGGATCGTTTGCGCCGGTTCTACCCCGGCAGCAAAGCGCCCCGCGATATCCGTATCACTCAAGGCATTGCTATAGATGGCAACGGTGTGGTATGTCCCCAACCATGGGCGATTGCTATTGAATTCATTCGCCAGTGCGAAACGAGCGTCGGTGTACCAGTTCGAGAAGTCTCCCCCTACAAACGTGTTATCCACCAGCGCCCCGTTGATGTAGATACGGGCTGTTCCGCCATCGAACGTGTAGACCACATGCGTCAAAGTCGCCGTTTGCCCGGTCGGGCTGGTTAGTGACGGTAGGCCGTTGCGATCACGTGTTGTCGTGCGCAGGCGTACATCAAACACATCATTCGGTTGACTGGACCACAGGCCCTGTCCAAGCGTGAAGTTGCGGAAGCTGCCATCCCGCGAGAACGTTATCACACGCGCCGGCCCTTCGAGATTCATGTTTGCCGGGTCAAGCCATGCCTCAATCGTCAGTTGATTGGTGGATTGCAGCGTATTGAGCAAGCGCTGCGGCGTGCCGTTTGATTGGATGATCGTCGCAGCGTTAACCGTCAGGGCACCTGCCCCCCATGTCACATTACCAGGGTTAGCAATCGTCAGGTTGATCGGGTCCGGGTTGCCACTACTGTCGTTCACAACGCTACCACTGCCCTCGTCAAAGGTGTACAAAGCCACCAGATCACCGCTAAACGACGGTGTCACGGTCGCAGTCGGAGTCAGTGTTGGTGTCGGCGTCAGCGTTTCTGTCGGCGTCGGTGTGACCGTAAGTGTTGCTGTTGGCGTCAACGTCTGCGTGATTGTCGGCGTCGGTGTGACCGTAAGTGTTGCTGTTGGCGTCAACGTCGCAGTCGGGGTTGGCGTGATCGTCGGCGTCAACGTCAGGGTTGGCGTCAATGAATTGGTCGCTGTAGCTGTCACAGTAGGTGTATTCGTCGTGGTCAGAGTTGCCGTCGGGGTAGACGTGGTTGTTGGTGTAAACGTAATCGTCGGGGTCGCTGTTTCTGTCGGGGTCAGCGACGGTGTAATGGTCGGCGTGGACGTGCTGGTCAGCGTCGTAGTAGGCGTCGCCGTCGGCTCAGGTGGCGGACCATCCTGCGGACCACGTGCGAACAGCGATGTGATATCTGTGTCACTCAGCGACGAGCTATAGATCGCTACCCGATGCAGGTCACCCAACCACGGGCGATCGCTGTTGAATTCGTTGACGAGGCCAAAGCGTGCGTCTGTGTACCAGTTAGAGAAGTTGCCACCTACGAAGGTGTTGGCGACATTCGCACCATTGATGTACAGACGCGCCATTCCACCCGCGTCAAACGTGTAAACAACATGAGTCAGCACCGGCATTAGACCCTGCGGACTCGTCAGCGAGGGCAGACCGTTACGATCACGCGTTGTCGTGCGCAGCCGCACATCGAACACATCATTCGGTTGACCACCCCATAAACCCTGTCCAAGTGTGAAATTGCGGAAGCTACCATCTCGCGAGAACGTAATCAGGCGTGCTGGCCCATCCTGTGTGATGTTCACCGGATTGACCCACGCTTCAATCGTCAATTGGTTGGTCGCTTGCAGCGTACTCAGCATACGCGACGGCGTACCGTCGGACTGGATGATCGTAGAGGCGTCTACGCTCAAAATTCCCTCGCCCCATGTGACGTTACCGGTATTGGCAATCGTCAGGTTGATCGGATTAAGGTTGCCGCTGACATCAAACACAGTGTTACCAGCGCCCTCTTCAAAGGTATACAACGCGACCAAATCCTCACCGAACGACGGGGTCGCAGTCGGAACAGGTGTCAGCGTCGGCGTCGCGGTGGGAATTTCGCTAAACGTGGCAATCACGTTCTTGTCCGCATCCATTGTCACCTGCACAGAGGATGCTGTACCGCCTGCATCACTGCTCCACCCGTCAAAGGTCCAGCCAGCATCTGGCAGCGCCGATAGTTCCACAACTGCACCCGTTTTGTAGCCACCGGATGCTGCTGCCTGACCGGAAATCAGGGCAACGTCGATACTGCCGCTGCCGACCGTATTAGTCGTTAGCGTATAAACGGGCGTATCGACAATGGTGAACGTCACGTCCAACGATTCACCGCTTGCGCCTGTCGCGTCAAAGTCGCTCCATGCCACAGCACTCAGCGTATACAACCCGGCAACAGGGTTCCAATTCGCATAATCACCCGCGTTGTCATCACCCCACAGTGAATACGGTGCAATGTTCTCTACGCGACTGTCGCCGTTAAGCACAAATGCCACACTGCCCGTCACAAATGGATCGGTATACGCACGCACGTTCAGGTCGCGTGTGGTCAGGTCAGCATAGTCAATGACCATACCATTCGTCAGCGGGCCAAGTTCAGTATCTGTAGCCGCGTCAATCAAGACGAACCCGGTTACCTGCGGCGGAAGCGGTGTCACAGTGGCAGTCGGCGTGACGGTCGCCGTCGGCGTTGCAGTAGCAGTCGGTGTGAAAGTCGCTGTCGAGGTCGGCGTTAAGGTTGGCGTTGATGTCGGGTCCGGAATCGCAGCTTGCAGGACCAGTGACAGTGTCTCGAACCAGCGCTGGGCAATTTTAAGTTCACCCGCTGCGGTCGGATGCACGTTGTCATACGTATCGTTGACCGGATCAAACCCTGTCCACTGATCGACCGGAATCACGCGTGATTGCAAGGTATCCTGCGAAATAATGAACGCCGGCATCGCATCGCGCAGCGGTTCCAGCGAGGGGCGATCCCCACGATTATGTGGCGGCGGCGCTGCCAGCAGAACCGTTACATCAGGATTCACAGTACGCAGCACGGCGATAATTCCGCTCAGATCGTCAAGCGTGCTTTGAACGGTTTGCCCCTGGAAGATGTCGTTGGTCCCTAGCATTAGCAGCACAGCATCCGGCGCGTTCCCATACCCGGATAACCAACCGGGAAGTTGTGCCAGAATTTCATCTGCACGCCAGCCCCAGTACCCTTCGTGATCGAGATCAAAATCGGGATTCGGGGGCGGTCCGCCGAAGTTTGCCGTTTGCGAGCCAATAAAATCAACGTTGAAATTGGCGTCTACAAGCAAATTCCACAGCGGGCGGCGATAGCTATTGTGATTGCTATCGGCCTGCGTTAGCGAGTCACCGAGCGGCAGAATAAACGCAGCATTGGGCGACAGCGTGATTGTCGCGGTTGCGGTCGGCGTCAGCGTACTCGTCGGGGTCAGCGTTGCGGTCGCCGTGAGTGTCGGTGTCAGCGTCGGCGTAAAGGTCGCGGTCGGCGTTGGGGTGGCGGTGGAGGTCGGTGTAGACGTGTTGGTTGGGGTCGGCGTCGGAGTCGGCGTTGATGTCGGCGTTGATGTACTCGTCGGCGTTGATGTCGGCGTCGCGGTTGCGAACTGATTCTGCCCGATGGTAATCACAAAACGCTGGTAACGTGACAGTGCGGGTGTGCCGGTGTCTTCCACACGTAAAATAACGTGCATGGTCTGCGGCTCAGTCGCATCCTGTGGCAGGTCGGGGACGGTGAAATTTGCTGCC
Organism: Anaerolineae bacterium; assembly: GCA_034435595.1. Taxonomy (GTDB): domain Bacteria; phylum Chloroflexota; class Anaerolineae; order Aggregatilineales; family Phototrophicaceae; genus JAVJSU01. The sequence continues at coordinate 5,108 of DAOTXA010000564.1, forward strand.
GCAGACGTGGCGTTACTAATCGCCACCTCTGGCCCGTTGTACGTCCCCGGTTCCGGGTAATGCTCCCAATCAAACGTCAGACTATCGCCATCGGGATCGCTCCATCCGGTAGCGGTTAGCGCCAGATTATCACCCGGTTCTGCGTTCAGGTAGACCACATTTTCCCCGGCATTGACCGGGTTGTGATTGGCAGATGCATAAGGCTGTACCATCCAGTCCATACGGGCGGCGAAATCGTTCTGATATTGCGGACGCCAGCGCCAGACAGTGGCAATCGCCTCGGTCTGCACACCGACCGTGTCCTGCGCGTCGCGCCACAGGCCGTTGGCTTCGTTCTCAAAGCGCCCGCCCCAACTGCCCCATGACGGATCATCAGGATAGTTCAAGCCATTGTCGAGAAAGTAGAAATAGGACGGCGTATCACCCT
>DAOTXA010000565.1:0-4170 GCA_034435595.1 Anaerolineae bacterium
TCCCCTGCCACGGCAATTTGAGCCAAACGGCTGAAATGTTGATCGTTCATCGCAACACACTGCTCTACCGCATGAATCGAATCAACGAGATTGCCGAAATCGATCTCAATCGACCAGAAACCCGACTCGCGCTTCATCTTGCTTTGACAATCCGCCGTTTGCTCACACTCAACTAGACGAACTCTATTAATTTCGGCAAGTAGAATGGCCTACATATGATTCTACTTGCCGAAATTGTGCAAACTGCGCACTTTGCCCCCTGTAAACTTCTAGCAAAGTATCTGTACCGGATGGGCTTGTTTTTGGTTAAATTAGATACTCTCGATTGGAAATGTCTTTGGTGCTATTTACCAAAATCTCCATTCAACCTCAAATATGATATTGCATTTCAAATAAATAGCGCTCTTCGTATTGCCATTGAACGATAGGAGCGCATTCTTAGAACTAGGCGTTTTCCATGCAAAACTGTTTCCCTTAACTTTTTGCTACCGTAACGTAGAGGTGGAGGAACGCCTTGAGAAATTTATCAAATCACCAAAGCGACGTTCCTCAAAACGTCGCACGACACGTCCAACAGAGTAGCTACCAGGATTACAACGATCTGCATCAGATTGACACCAATCACCGCGATGCCTGTGCCTTGATTTGTGCTGTGAGAAAAGGCGGTGAAGCAACACATGGCAATGTGAAGCGGACCATCGAAGCATTGGCTCGCATGGGTCATCGTACCGGCTATGTAGAAGGCGAAGGCGACGGCGTCGGCATTCTGACAGATATTCCACGACAATTATGGTCGCGCTGGCTATCACAGGCTGGATTGCGCTCCTCGCTCGCTACCGACCGGAATTTCTGGGTCGCTCATGTAATGATCGCTGCCAAAGATCGGGCACGTGCACGCAATCTCGTCGAAGAAATTTGTGACCAGATCACAGAAAGCGGTCTTCATGTCATGATTGACCAGCCGGGCAAAGTCGATTCAACCGTACTTGGCCCAATCGCAGAGAAAAACGAACCTGCATTCTGGCAAATTGCCGGGATGAACGGTCAGGTCGCCTCATCCGATCTAGATCGTGCCTTGTTCGAACTTCAGGTCCGCCTTGAGGATACATTAGGCGTTCATTTCGCCTCATTTTCTGCACACAGCGTAGTATATAAAGTTCAAGGCACTGTCGAAATTCTGCGACGTTATTATCCAGAACTTCGAGATCCACAGTACGCGTCTACGGTCACGCTTGGTCATGCCCGTTATAGCACCAATACCAATCCAATTTTTGAACGGTCACAACCGTTCGCAATGCTTGGTCACAATGGTGAATTTAACACCATTTCCAGATTCCGTATCGAAGCCGGGATGCTTGGTATTCCACTCAATCAAAACAATTCTGACTCACAAGATGTAGATCGTGCTCTCCACGCGCTGGTTACGCGTTACGGCTTAGACTTGATTGAGGCGATGGAATTGATCTTTCCGCCTTTTACCCACGATCTCAGCCAAGATCAGCCAGAGATTGGCGAAGTCTATCGTGAGATGCGAGACGCTTTTGGTCCGTTTGCGCAGGGTCCTGCCGCCGTCGTCGCCCGTGCACGCGATTTATGCGTGTTTAGCGTTGATGCGTTGGGGCTACGCCCGTTGTGGTTTGGAGAAACGGAAAAAGAGTACTTTGCAAGTTCAGAACGCGGCGTCTACAGGCTTGATACGATGTCGCGTAGTCCGAAGCCAATGGCTCCCGGTGAGAAGATCGCCCTGCGCATTCGCCCCGGCGACTCAATCGAGGTCATGGATCACCCCAAAATCCAGAACTACGTATATAAGCGCCGCCAGAACCTGAGCAAATTGACTAACTCATCGACCAATGGGGCCTCATGGCTACAAACCCAATTCGACACCCAGGAAATGCTGGCACAAATAGGTTTTACAGACCTCACAGCAGACGAACCGGATTACACGGGTAGCGCAACACCGACAGTCGCAACCGCACCGCAAACGCAAACCGTGGTGGCAGCTACCCCTGCACCCACGCGTGAACGCATTGCCCTGCCCTGGCAAACCCAGCCAACCCCGGTCAATACCAATACAATGGCGGCTCTCGGTTGGGAGCGTTATCACACCAGCCTCATGGACGCAATGGCTGGAAATCAAAAAGAAGCCGTTGGATCACTCGGCTGGGACGGCCCTCTCGCAGCTCTCAGTCACACACGGACGAACCTTGCCGACTACTTCAAAGAAACAGTCGCTGTCGTTACCAATCCATCAATCGATATGGAGCGCGAACGGGCACAGTTTTCTACAGAGTCGATCATCGGTATTCGCCCCGGCTTACGCAGAGATAGTCAGACGCAGTTGGAGCGCATCCGCCTTGATGTTCCCATTTTGTTGGGTGGACATGACGATATCGCAAATGTCGAAGTATACGAATCCATTGCGGCAAAACATGGCACCCGCACTTTAGAGCAACTAATTGACGATTTTAGCGATAATCACGCCATCCTCTCCATGACCGCCGCATTGGATGAAAGTGCTGATGCCGCAGTCAAACGTATCAGTAAACAGGCTATATCTGCCGTCAAAGACGGCGCACACCTGCTGGTCTTCGATGACACCGAAGCTTATGATGGTCAGCGAATGTGGATTGATCCGCTTCTAATTGCGGCATCTGTTGACAAGGCATTACGCATTGAAACTGATGAGGAAGACATCAGCCTTCGGCGCAAAGCAGGCATCGTCGTGCGGTCGGGCGCACTGCGTGATATGCACGATATTGCTCTCTGTATCAGCTTTGGTGCGAATGCGGTTCTTCCATACGCGTTTTATGCCGTCGCGCTGGGCTTGGCTCCAAGGCCACCTCGCGAAAACCCTGAGGATACAATACTTGCGTCACGCCTCGACAACACCCTTACGGCTATCGCAAAGGGGTTGCGCAAAATCACGTCTACAATCGGTTGCCACGAACTACGTGGTTACGGGCACAGTTTTAGCTCCGTCGGATTCGCCCGCAATCTGGCAAATCAGTTTGGCACACCCAATTACTTCGGCTCCGAAGGTCGTGGTCTGACCTGGAGCGATCTGCGAGCAGACATGGAAGAACGTGCCTTAGAATTACGTGGAGAGAAGAAAAACAAACTCGCGAACCCGGATCGCTTCTATCCAAAAATGTGGAAAAAAGCAGAAGATGTTGCAAAGGGTGAGTTGAGTCTTGAGGAATACACAAACACGCTCTTCAAACTTGAGGACAAGCATCCCATTGCCATTCGACATGTCCTCGGATTCCGCGACGACCTCGACATCGAAGAGATCAACCCCCAAGATGTCGATACCAGTATCGGCGAACACGACATGCCCGTTCTCATCAGTGCCATGTCGTTCGGGTCTCAGGGCGAACTTGCCTATAAATCCTACGCAGAGGCCGCACATCTGCTTAATATCATCTGCGTAAACGGCGAAGGAGGCGAGTTGTCTGCGATTATGGGCAAATACCCGAAGAATCGCGGACAGCAAATCGCATCTGGTCGATTTGGCGTAAACATTGGTTTCTTGAATTCCGCGAACTTCATCGAGATCAAAATCGGTCAGGGGGCCAAACCGGGCGAAGGTGGCAACCTCCCCGGTTACAAGGTGACCGAACAGGTCGCCGAAGCACGCAGCACTGTACCCGGAGTAGGGTTGATTTCACCGAGCAACAACCATGACCTGTATAGCATCGAAGACCTTGCCCAGTTGATTGACGAACTGAAAACCGCCAATCCGAACGCGAAGGTTTCCGTAAAAATCCCGGTTGTTCCCGGTGTCGGCATCATCGCCGTTGGCGTTGCCAAAGCCGGTGCAGATATCATCAATATCACGGGATACGATGGCGGTACAGGCGCAGCCCGTGCCCACGCGCTTCGGCATGTCGGCCTACCCGCAGAAATTGGTGTCTGGTTATCGCATCGCCATCTGATCGAAAGTGGGCTGCGTGACGATGTCGAACTCTGGTGCGATGGCGGCATGAAAAGTGGTCGTGATGTTGTAAAAATGATGTGTCTCGGCGCGAATCGCGTTGGCTTCGGCACAATGGCAATGGTTGCTGTTGGCTGCACTATCTGCCGTGGCTGTCATGAAGGAACCTGTCACGTCGGCATCACAACGCACGTCAAAACGCGTGAAGAAGCAGAAATGAAGAACTTTAAGTC
>DAOTXA010000566.1:0-4707 GCA_034435595.1 Anaerolineae bacterium
CGCTGGATGGCGGGACGAATACGCGCTGGTTCGAGCAATTCGCCCCGGTGAACGAGACGATTCATAGTCAACTCACCCTCACTCATAAGTATGACGTGCTGCAAGACGCGGACGGCAATCGCTATCTGTATGCGGACGGTACGCCTGTATTTGATCCACGTGTGGACGTGATGCGGCATGTACTCATGGGGCGAATCCCCGCATCATTGACGGAACCGGGCGAAGCGGTCGTATTTGGTGCGGGTGCGATGCAGATGGAACTTATGATCGCCAACTATGCCAGACACGTCACTACCGTAGAGCCGGACGCCGATCTCGCCAACATCAGCGCCGACCATCTAACAAGCTATAACTTCATGGACCGTCTCGAAAATCGCACAATCGTGATGGACGATCCGCAGGCGTTTTTAGAGACAAATAACGCGCAATACGACCTGATCGCGGTCGATATGCTGCGCGACACCCCGTTTTCGCCGGAGTTCGTGCGGCTCGCTGCCGAATCGCTTATGGAAAGTGGCGTGTTCGTCGTGCCCTTGACGCAACCACTGCTCCCCGGCAACGACGAAGCCGCACAACGCGCCGCTTTACTGCTGGATCATTTCGCCTATGTGACCGTCGTCAACGCGAACGCATCGGACACCGGATACGCCTACGCGAGTCAGGCCGAACCGTTCAGCCGCGATGCGCTACAGCTTGCGCTGGATACAACGGGCGAGGTACGGTTTGGCCTCTTCGACACGGCGGCGGTGCGAGCGCTGATCGATGGTTAGCGTTGTAGAATACAGCGTGTCAACTGCCCCGGCGACGGTGCGGGGCAAATCCGGCGCTCGTCGTCGCTGACGCGGCTAATCTCGAAGTTCGCCGTCCAGAAAGCAATTGCCCCGCCCAGTTCGCGCTGTGCGATCACCTCACATGGTTCCGGTGGTTCGGTCACGCCTGCACCTTCCAGCGTGTAGACGATACACTGACCCGGAGCCAGCCGTGTGATATCGCCCAGTGCAAGGCGGAACTCCTCGCGCAGTAGGGCTGGATCGCCAAAGGTCAGCGGCGAACCGGCGACTTCCAGCGCCGGATTGTAGCTAAAGAACGTATTGGTGCTCGTCAGCATGAAGCGGTCATCAGTTGGGTTGATGAAAGCGATGGACGTCTCGGTATACGCCAGATAGACAAAGGGCGCGGCATCGTCCACGCGACCGCCGCCTTCCATGTAAAATTCACAGCTTGTGGGCGCGTCCTGCGAATTGCGCGGGGCGGCGGGGCATGTCGCCCGAATGACGCCGTTTTCCTGCACTGCGAACTGTGTCACGCCGTTGGCCTGTGTCCAGAAGTAATATTGCGACTGGTTGGTCGTGCGCCACGCGTCGATGAACTCGCATTCTTCTAGCGATTTCGGTTCTCCACGGCTGACCGACCACAATTGAAAACAACGGTTTCCGTCCAGTTGCCCGCCCCAGAAGGTCGTCGCCTGGTATTGTGCGGCGGTCCCCACCACGGATGTAAACAGCAGTGGCGCGGTATTCATCGGCTGTGCGGTGATATTGACCAGCGTGATGTCATTGTCGTCGTAGATGAGACGTGCATTTGGCGGCAGAACAACGGTTAGATCAACGGCAGTACCGAAGGGAACCGATTCTCCAGCGGCGAGCGCCTGACCGACAACCGTGTTCGGTGGTGTGTCGCCGGGATTCCCTGCCGGAGATTGGCTGCCGAGATTTAATCCGCTGCGGTTGAGGATGGCAGCGGCCTGCGCGACATTCTGCCCGGTCACGTCGGGGACTATAACGGTATCTTCCTGTGCGATTGTCACAGCAGCCAGGGCCAAAATCGAAAAGAGGACTGATATTCTTACAAGACGGTTCAACATGGCAAATTCCCCTGCGGCATCAATTCAAACGTAATTGTTATGCGACACGCTGATTGTTCACAACGTTCAGTTTACACTACAATAGAAATCGTGATTGGGATGATTCAGGAGTTGGGCTATGAAGCGATGGAGTATAATTATACTGCTGTTGGCGTTTGGTTTTTTGCCCGTTCGTGCGCAGGAGCCGCTGCCCTGCGCGGAAGCTGCTGCAAATGCCGCACAAATTCTGACGAACGTTGAGGAACTTCTAGCGCAGGGCAATACCGCCGGGGCGGCAACACTGCTCAACATCGCCCGCGATCTACTGCAAACCTGCGAGGATGCACCGTCAAACGATACCAGTGATGCAGCGAATATCGCAACAACGACACCCCCACCCGCGCCGGTTGCATCAATCACGCCCGTTCCGACAATAGTTGCAACCGTAACGCCGTTACCGCCGAGTACGACCCCGGTCCCACCAACAGCGACAAGCGTGCCGACAGCCGCCCCAATCGCGGGGAATTTCACGGTCAACCAACCCGCAGTTGAAGAGAGTCAGGGTGTGGCCTTTGTGCGTTTCGCGCATACCTCGGTGGATGGCGGTCCGGTCGACATGTTTATGGACGGCGTTGATACACCCATCGTCACCAACTTGAGTTATGGTGAGGCAACCGGTCTGCTATGGGTGCGTAGCGGCGGGCGGACCTTCACAGCACGTCAGGCAGGGGCGGGTACCAACGGCGCGGAACTCGACGTACTACGCTGGAATTTCCCCTCGAACAGCTCGTGGACGGTAGCAGCGATTGGCCTGCGCGAAGACGAGACCTTTGCAGTTGAGCCGTTTAACAGCATCCGCAACAACTACGACGGTCAGGCGCGAGTACGGGTGATTAATCTCGTTCCTGGCGGGCCGCGTCTGACTGTCGAGGACAGTACCGGGCGCGTATATGGGGATCGTCTGCCGTGGGTGCGCCTGCGCGACACAATGGTGCCCCCCGGAAGCTACTCGCTCAACATTCGCACAGACGATAATCGCGCCACAGAGAGCAATATACCGTTCGAGTTCGCGGCGCAAACTACCACAACCCTTCTCGCAATGGGCGCGGGCACGCCCGAACAGCCGGTTACGCTGCTATCCTTCACCGACGAGCAAGAATTGACCCGTGTTCGCTTCATCAATGGTGGAGCCAGTCCGGTTGAAATCTACATGCGTCCGGGCAACCAACTCCTTGTTAGCATCCTTGATCCGGCATCAGAGACAGAGTTCTTCACATTGCCATCCGGTGCGGCGACATTTACCAGCTTTGCGCCTGGAACAGGTCCAGGCGGGCGACAATTAGCCGGGTTGCCGTGGCAGCTTCGACCGGGGCGCGATATGACGATTCGCGTGTTGCCAGATCGCATGGAGGTGACGGATATTTCGCTGCGCATCGGCGACTGACCCGCGAACCCGATCAAAAGTGATCCAAACTCATTACAGTCAACGAAACGCCGACCTGCATAGGTCGAACTAAAATTCCCTCGTAGCAACTGTTTGTCACTATCTGGTCGTCTAACGCCAGTCTGTCACGGGCTGGCGTTTGCATTTGTCGCCTCGATCAATAGGCTGCAAAGTATGCTGATGCGCTACGCTCACCCCGGTTTGATTCGCTATTTGTCTAAACGATCTTTAGCACCGTTGCGTCTAGCTCTGCCCAGTCAGGATGCGGGGCGATACCGGGATCATCCGGCGCAGTCACATAGCCATCAATGACAGGAATATCGGATTTGGTCGCCAGCGCATTGATTTGCTCGGTGCTGATGACGAGTTCTTCAAAGTAATCGTTGTTGGGAATCGCGGCGCATAAATGCAAATTCGGGTATCCGCCGCCGTGCACCTGCGCTCGCATCCCAAAAGCCTCTGACAAATGCGCCACTTTCAACGCACCCGTGATACCACCCTTGAACTGTGAGCTAATACGCATCATGTCCAGCGCACGATACTGAATCCACGTTGCTGCATTCCAGTGAACGCCATCGGAAGTTTCGGCGGCAAGAACGGGAATATCAAGGGCGCGGGATAACTCTGCATAACTCGGCAGATCAAATTCACGCATCGGTTCCTCGTACCAGAGGAAATTCACTTCTTCCAGCACGCGCCCGACGCGCATCGAATCGACGTAGTCCCAACCTGCTGAACCGTCAAACATCAAATCGGCGTCATCACCCGTCCATTTGCGTAAATTACGCGAAAGCTGTGAGTCGCCTTTGACATCGCCCCATGCGTGCAACTTGAAGGCGAAAAATCCAACATCAATGCATTCTTTGATGTGCTGTTCATACTCGTCCATCGTGTCCCACGTGACCGTTGAGGCATACGCAGGCACACGCGCCTCATAGCCGCCGATCAGCTTATACAGAGGTAGATTCGCCTTGCGTGCCTTGATATCCCAGCACGCAATATCAAGCAAACCCAGTGTATGCACCTGAAACTCTTCCAGACGGTCCAATTCCCAGATTTGATGCCACAGCTTTTCAGTCATCAAGGGGTCGGCACCAATGAACGATTTAAGACGGCGACGCGTTAAACTGGCGACATATTCGGCAGTGCGCCCGCCTTTTGCCTCTGCCATACCGGTGATGCCTTCATCGGTTTCGACCTTCAACACCGCTGAATAGGTCTTGCTACCTATTGGACTTCCGTCACCGTCCCCCGGCAGCCCTTCGCGCCAGCGAAATCGCGGTGCGCCTACCTCATGTTCGAGCACATAGCACTTGATGTCGGTAATTTTCATAGAGATTATGCGGCGGAACCCACCTGCTTTAGCGGGTGGAGTCGAACCAGAAGTTCGCAGCCGCTTCTCCTTTCTCGTAGCTGTAGC
>DAOTXA010000567.1:0-3840 GCA_034435595.1 Anaerolineae bacterium
GGCCTGCCGCCATGAAGCCGTCGTCAAAGCCGAAGTAATCTTCGCCGAGGAAGATATGCCCGCTCATCTCCCCGCCCAGCAGGGCATTGATTTCACGCATGGCGTCTTTTACGAGCGAATGTCCACTGGGGGCGAGATGGCCTTTGCCCCCGGCATCGCGCACCACATCAAAGAGTGTCTGGCTGGTGAGGGCGTCGGCAACGACATCCGCGCCGGGATGCCGGGACAGCATGTCACGGGCCAGCAGCGCCAGAATACGATCGGCAGCGACCATTTTTCCACGTTCGTCTACCACGCCGACGCGATCGGCATCACCATCGAAGGCGAGGCCGATATCGGCACCGAGTTCGCGCACCCACGCGCCAAGCTCAAGCAGGTTGGCTTCTTCCTGCGGGTTCGGCTGGTGGTTGGGGTAACTGCCGTCTGGCTCGCAAAAGAGGCACTTTAGCAGACGATGGCCCCACAGTTCGATCAGGCGCGGGGCGAACAAGCCACCGACGCCATTGCCTGCATCTACGACGACGTTTAACGGACTCGAACGTGGCACACGCGAGCCTAAATCACGCACGTAGTGGCTGTACGCGGCGTCATCGGTCGTTAGATCGCCGTCACCATGAAAGAACTCGCGGGTCTCGATAATGGCTTTGACGGCTTGAATATCGTCGCCGTAAAGGGTGCGGTTGCCGATACACAGCTTAAAGCCGTTTTGATCGGATGTCAGGTGGCTTCCGGTGACCATGACGCCGCCGATATCACCGCGTTTGACCGCGTGCCAGTAGACCAGCGGCGTCCCCACAAGGCCGATGTTGTAGACGCTACACCCGGATTTGCGCAGTCCTTCGATGAGTGCAGCCTGCAAATCATATGAGGTACGGCGGTTATCTCGCCCGACAACGACCGTTTCCTTGTTTTCAAAGGGTTGTAAATAGGTGCCGAATGCACGCCCAATGTTCCATGCCGCTTCCTGCGTAAGCGGGGCATCTTCGCCTTCTGCCCGCCCACGAATATCGTACTTCTTGAAGAGCGCCGGGTTAACTGCCGCCATCTTCGATCACGATCTCCTGTTTGACGTACATGCGCTGGTTATCTTTGACATCGTGGCGGACATGTGTCCCCGGTCCAATTTGTGCGCCGGAACCGATTTTGACACCCGGCATGGTCATCACGTCTACACCGAGAAAGGCGTTCTCCCCAATGATCGCACCGAGCTTGTCGCGCCCGCTGGCGAGTTTGTTGCCCTTGACCACACTGGGGACGATTCCACGATCAATGCGCAGGTTCGCGGTGGTGCATCCGGCGGAGAAGTTGACGCCCTCGGCAAACACGGAATCGAGCACCCGACAGGCGTGCAGCGATACGCGATCCGCGACATAACTGCGGGCCACTTCTGTTGTAAAGCCGACTTCGCAGCGATCCAGCACTATCGAATTGCGCACAAGGGCGTTGTTGCCGATGATGGTCCCCGCGCCGATGTAGGCGGGGCCGACGACCGCCGCGCCGGGGAAGACCTTCGCGCCGGATGCGATTACGACATCCCCGACGATACTGGCACCATCGGCGATCAACGCATCATCTGCAATGTGCTGCCCGTCAATACGCGAGAGGAAATGATCCATCACATCAAGGACGTGCCAGGGGAATTTCAGGGCGCTCCAACGCCCGGAATACGGCACAACGCGATAGTCACGCTGCGTCATCAGGGCTGACATCGCCCGCTCGTAGTGGTCATCGCTGGTATCAGGTCCGGCATATTCGGCGCGGACCTGTTCGAGCAATTCGCCGAAATCTGCGTGAATGTGGGCGACGATATTGACGAGGTTGCTCGGCTGATTGCCTGCGCCGGGTTTCTCGACCATGCCGGTAATGCGCCCATCGTCTTCTACAGTTAAGTATCCGCCGGGGAAGTATTCGGAAACTTCGTATCCGGCGAGATAGGTGGTCTGTGGCGCGTTGCGGTGGGCGGCGAGCATATCTGTGTGTAGGGCGTCGTCGGTGACATCGTGAATTTGCACGATATAAACGGGAACGTTGATCTGGTCGCCGAATAAAGGCGCAGTTTGCATCATGGCATCGCCCATGCCGCGTGCCTCTGTTTGTACGACGACATCTATTTGCATCAAACCGTGTAACGCAGCGGTGTGTTCGGCGATAGTGTCGTGATTTTGCGGGCTGGCAATGATGATCGCCCGCTCAAAACCGAGGGCGTGGAAGCGGCGAAGCTGGCTCAACATCAGTGGTTCCTGCCCGAACCTTAGCAATAACTTTTCATGCAGGGGCCACATCCGCGATGATGCGCCGCCTGCCAGTACAATTAATGTGGGCGTCTGTGACATTCGCTCTCTCTCAGCATGGTCGCCGGTAACGCGGCGTATTGTACCAGACGCGGGTGAATCGGACCCGTGATCCAGGGTAAGTTAGGGGCAATCATCCCGTACTTGCGCTACACACTCTCGAAGGCATACAATGGACACATTCCAGCGAATGTAACAATTGTGTACATCGCGCTCATTGGACAGTAAATGTCATGACGACCAATCGTACCAGCGCCGAACAAAAGGCATCGTCTGTGCCCAAAACCCCGGATAAGCAATCGCTCGAACAGGAACTGGCGAACGCCTTCAGCGCCGGAGCGGGTGCTGTCGCACAGCAAGTGCGGTATGTTTTGGCGTTGAGCCAACTAAACGCGGCGAAATCGCGGTGGCCTGCACGCCCGGAACCGACATATAATATCGGGCAAGCGCGGTTTCATGCGTTGGTCCAACTTGCGCCGACACTCTCGAACGCGCAGGTGCAAGCGCTGTTTAAAGACGTGCAAAATATCAGCGATGATAGCGTTCGCTTGCCGCTGGTGCTGCAACTGGCGTTGCGTCTGCACCCGGAAGATTATCGTCTGACCATGCATTTGACATGGAAACAGGCACGAACGCTTGAAGACCCGGTTATCCGCAGCCGTGTCTTATTGAAGCTCGCGCCGCTGCTGTCGCTGAGTCAGGATGAACCGGCTACGCCGACGGCGCTGCTGGATGTCATCGCGCTGGCGCAATCGATTGGCAATATCGAAGCGCGGGTGCGGAGTCTGGTGGCGCTGGCCCCGTATTTGCCGGAAGCGGTCAGTGCTCGTCTATTGAATCGCGCTTTGAACGACATTACGCAGGCGGGAACGGATACGCTGCGGGCCAACACGCTGACTGCGGTCGCCGGTTATGTGCCCAGGGGGGTGGAACAGCCGACGCTGGACGCAGCGCTGGCGATCAAGCAGCCGGTACATCGTGCGCGTGCATTGAACGCACTCGCCCGCACGCTGCCCGCAGACTTCCAGCAACTGCTGCGCGAGTCAACTCTGAAAGCGATCACTGAAATTGAGAAAGAGGAAGATCGCGCAGAGGCGTTGATTACCTTTGTGCCACACCTCGAAGTCGCCGAGGGCGAGGAACAGTATCCGCAAATGTTGGAACAGGCGCTTGAGATCGCACTGGCGCTGACGCGGCGCAGCCTACGGGCACAAACACTGGTGGCGCTGGCTCCGAATTTGACGGCGGACTTGCATGGTGAGGTGCTGGCGACTGTTCACGGGTTGGAAAGCGAACGCGAACGGGCGCGTCTGCTGGGTGATCTTGCGCCGTATCTGAAGCATGATCTATTGATCGCCACGCTTGGTCTGGCGCATACGCTTCAGGAACAGGACGCCCGCGTGCATATTCTGACAACCCTGGCGCGTCATGTCCCCGAACACACGCGGGCGCAGGCACTTCTTGACGCGCTGGCAGCGGCGGCGAACTTGCCCAATCACTATGAACGGGTTACGGCGCTGGTATCGCTGCGTGATGTGCTGGCAGAACC
>DAOTXA010000568.1:0-8326 GCA_034435595.1 Anaerolineae bacterium
GCTCTTTTTTGAAAATCCTACACTTGAGACGATTATCGGCGTGCTGTTGGCGGCGCTCATTGGCATGACCGTGCACGAATTTGCGCATAATTATGTGGCGCACTTGATGGGCGACCCGAACCCCAAGGCTCAAGGTCGCCTGACACTTGATCCGTCGGTACATATTTACTGGCCCGGTTTCATCATGTTTGTGTTGATCGGCTTCGGCATTCTGGGCCTTGCGCCAATTTCTGCGGCGCGGATGCGTAATCCACGCTGGGGATATCTGGCGGCGGTCGCCGCAGGTCCACTATCAAATTTGTTACTGGCAATTGTATTCGGCATTGTTTTTCGACTCGTCGGATTTTTGCCGGAAACGATTCTTCAGGTCATCTTCTGGATCGTGATCTTCAACGTTTTGCTGTTTCTGTTCAATCTGCTGCCCTTATATCCGCTGGATGGCTGGCACATGGTGTATTCCCTGCTGCCGCCAGAGCAGGCCATATGGTGGCAACGCAATGCACAGACCACGCAAATTGTTTTTCTTGGGTTGATTCTTTTGAGCTTCTTCCCAATTTTGCCGCCAGCACTCGACCCATTCCGCTATTTAATTAGCGAGCCTTTGAACTTCATTACGCGCTTGATTCTGTCCTAATTGCGTCATGTCTGCGTTATACCGTATTCAGCAAGGCGTGCGTGCATTGTTCGCGTTCGCCCAGACACCTGATTATGCGCTAAGTGACACCTATCTTACGCAAAAACAGCGAGAATTGTTGCTACGGTTAAATCGTGGAGAGCAATTACATAGTCTGCGGGTGCTGCGGGATGTGCTGGCGCAGGAGACAAATACGCCCCATGATCTGGCGGTGGCGGCGCTATTGCACGACTGTGGCAAGTCGCTGTATCCGATGGCGATCTGGCAGAAGACACTGGCGGTACTGGCGCGAAAGTTCATGCCGGGGACGTATGTGCAATGGAGCAATGACGATCCTAAGAAGGCGATTTCACGCGGGCCGGTAGTGGCAGAGTGTCATCCAGCGTGGGGGGCAAAACTGGTCGCGGAAACTGAAGCGTCAGAGCGTGTGCTATGGCTCATTGCTCATCACGCAGACGAAGTGTCTAATTGGCACGGTCACCCGCATTGCGATTTATTAAAACGGTTGCAGTTGGCTGACGATGCCAATTAAACTACGATAAACTGGACTCAGAGTGCGTTCGCGGCGGTTGGAACGGGCGTGTTTGGATCATTAACTCATCAATATGGAACAGGATAGAACAACTCATGGCTGATGTGGCTATCGGCATACTTGGTTTAAATCGAATTGGCGCGTCAATCGGGCTGGCGTTAAAGCGCTATAACGCTGAGGGTAAAGATCATCAGTTTACGATTACGGGCTATGATGGCACGCCGGATAATGTGTCTGTGGCGAAGAAATTGGACGCGGTTGACACGACGGTGAATAAGGCGGAACAGGCGGTACAGGGCCGCGACATCGTAGTGATGTCGATGCCATTTTCAGATGTGGAAGTGATGTATCAGTATATCGCGGGCGATCTGCGAAAAGGGGCTGTCATTCTGGATGTTTCGCCAATCAGTGAGGTGTCGCTGAAATGGGCGGAAAAGCACCTGCCGAAGGAAGTCCATGTAGTTTCTGCGCGACCGGTGGTCAACCCGGTTTACCTGTTTGACGGTACGGATACCACAGATCGGGCAACCGCAGATTACTTCGACAACGGGTCAATGTTGCTGATGCCAAGCGTGACGTGCATCAAAGAGGCCATCGAACTGGCGTCGGAGTTCACACGGATTATCGGCAGCAGCCGCCATTTCGTCGATCCGGCAGAACACGACGGGTTGACGATCAGCACAGAAGCGCTGCCGGCGTTGATGGGCGCGGTATATTTTTACATGATGTCGCAGAATCCGGGCTGGTCAGATTTACAGCGCCTGACGAACCCGACCTTTGGTATGGTGACACGCCATCTGTTTGACACACACCCTGACGATTTGCGTGATTTCTTCATGCATAGCAGTGATTCACTGGTGCGCTTCATGGATGTGTATCTAGAGCAGTTGCGAGATGCGCGTAATGCGCTGGCACGCGGTGATCAGGACGCAGTAGAGAGTCTGCTGGTAGATGCGAGCAAGGAATACGAGTCGTTTTACAACAAGCGCTACAACAACAAATGGCAGGAAGACGACGGTCCGGGTGCGCGGAGTTTGAGCTTTGGCAATATGATGAACACCTGGTTCGGCTTTGGCGGCCCGCGTGATAAGAAAGACGGCGAATAGCGCCACCACTTCCCTTCCCCTTAAACACCCCTCTCCGGGCTGGCAGCCACGGTAACGGTCTGTTAGCCCGATTTACATCTTTTTTACACATCGTTTATACATTTCTACATGCTGCTCACTAGGCTGATAGTGGAACTTGGATTTATCTGGTTTGAGCAACATATGGAGTGAATGATGCAAGTACAACAGAGATTCGGGCTGGTGTTTGCCATAATAGTCGCGGGGTTGCTGGCCTTCGCGGGGATGGCGGCTGCGCAGGATGATGATGGCGACGAAACTGCCCCGCCGTTATTGGGTGTGACCGTCGTAGAGGATGAAAACGGCGCGGCGGTTGCGCGAGTCTTGCGCGGGTCGGCGGCGGATGATGCTGGGATTTTGCCCGGTGATGTCATTACGGCGGTAAACGGCGATGCAGTGACAGCGAATGGTCTGCCGGGTGTGATCGCTGCGTTTGCCGTTGGTGATCAGGTGACACTGACGCTAGAGCGCGACGGTGAGCCGCTGGATGTCGATGTGGTGCTGGGCGAACAGACGGCGTTCGGCATGGGCGGCAGAGGCGGCAGAGACGGAATGCGCACTATGCCGCGTATCATAATGGGCGGTGCTCCCATGCTGGGTATTGAGGTTTCGGAAGTCGAAAACGGCTTACAGGTTGAAGCTGTCAACGAAGATTCGGCAGCAGCAGAAGCGGGGCTGTTGGTAGGCGATATCATCGTCAGCATCAATGGTGCGCAAGTCAACAACACGCAGGAAGCGCGTCTGGCACTGATTGAAGCTGGTTTCGACGAGGCGATTTCTATCGAGGTACTGCGTGACGGCGAGACAGTTACGCTTGAGATCACGCTGGAAATAATGCCCATGCGTGAGTTTATGATCCCGCTGCCGGGTGAACTCGGTCTGCAATATCTGGGCGACGAAAATGCGTGGGAAATCACCGAATTGAGCGACGACAACGCGTTGTCAGAAGCCGGGTTACAGGTCGGCGACAAAATCGTGGCGATCAACGGCGCGGCGTTCGATAATGCGCGGCTGCCGCGTGCGATCCTTGAGTTGCTGGAAGCGGAAACAGAAACGGCGACGTTGACGGTGGATCGTGACGGCGAAACCATCGACATCGAACTCAACCGGGACGGTCTGCTGGCGCTGTTCGGCAATGTGCCGCGCATGATGGAACGCGACTTCGGCGAGATGATGCCATTTGACTTCGAGATGCCGCATGGTAATATGGATCGTTTTGACTTTGAATTCCCCGAAGCCTTTGGCATGATGGGACCGAATCGAGCGCTATTGGGTGTCACTTTTGTGACGCTGAATGAAGATGTTGCCGCCGAAAATGACGTTGATGTAACCGAAGGCGCGTTGGTGATTGGCGTGGCGGAAGCTGGTCCTGCGGCAGAAGCGGGAATCGTCATTGGTGATATCATCACGGCAGTAGATGGCGACGTTGTCGATGAAGAACGCACCCTGCTGGACCGCATCGCGGCCTATGAACCGGATGATGTGGTCACGCTGGCGGTGCTGAGAGATGGCGAAACGCTTGATATTGAAGTGACGCTTCTTGCCTTTGAGATGGGCGAAGGATTCTTCTTTGACGGACGTGGCGGGCGTTTCGACTTTGAGCATCCGCCGGTTGAGGTCGAGCCGATGGAACCCGACGTAGAAGAAACGCCGGAGCCATCGCTGTAGCAGCCTGTGCATAAGTGGAGAATTGGGCGAGCCAACGAACGCCAATTCAACAGCGAAATTTCCTCAAGCTGGTGCATATGGGGGTGACCACAGGTCACCTCGTTTATCTTCTCACCCCGCATAATCAAAGATGCCGTTCGCACTTTCCCCCGACTTCTCATAGAATAGAGGCACTTGTAACCATCCCTTTATTCTCACATGACGTGTACGCATCGACAGGCAGGCACGCAATGACAGCGGATACTAAACTCGACATGAATGCCGTGCTCGACGGTCTGGGGCAGGGCATCCTCATTTTTAGCAGCGATGGCAAACTACTGCACGACAATCTGGCAGCACGCTCCCTGCTGGGCAAGGACTTTAACACCATCAGTCAAAACGGGTGGGAAGCCGCCGCCGCCCTATTCAACGCCAAGCAAACCGAACCAGAAAACATGGTAGATAAGGTCCGCGCACGGGCGCTCGCTTCGCCGCGACCACTGCGGTTTCACATCTACCTCGGTGGCGAATACGTCCCCTGCTGGATGGCGACCTTACAGGGCGATAGCGGCGACCTTCACACCATGATTACACTCGATATCCCCGACTGGTCCGCCGTCACTGCCATGATCGACTACTTTCGCACAGAAATGCGCGACGCCATTGACTCCACCCAGGGCCATATCGATCTCATCGAACGCACGCTCAAACAACCTCGCGGCGGCATGGAAGGACTCACCAAAGGCGTCCGTGGATTCACGCGCCTCATTAGCATTCACATGCACCGCGTCGGACGCCTTAACGTCATGCTTGAACGTCTGGAAAATATCCGCACTGGCAGCACCCGTGAAACCGTTCGCGCCCGTCGCCGCCAGGTCAATTTGGAGGATTTTTTCGAGGACTTCACCGAGGAACTCGACGAAATCATGCTCGTTGATCCCGAAACCGAATCCCGCGATCATCGCTCTCGCCTGCAAATCGACATCGACAGCAAACATGCCGTTTCTGCCTCAAAGTCGCACCTTACCACCATCTTGCAGGACCTATTGCGCAATGCTATCATGTACAGTATGAAGGCCACCCCGATCAAGATCACTGCCCAGCGCAAAGGATCGCATATCCAGATCGACATGGTTGACGAAGGATACGGGGTGCGCGAAAAAGAGGTCGAACGTGTTTTTACCGCGTTCCAACGCGCCCGCCAACCGCAAATCATCGCGGAATTCGGGTATGGACTCAGCCTCTATTTGTGCAAACATGAGATTGAAGCGATGAACGGTCGGATGTGGTTTGAAAGCAAAGAAGGAATCGGCAGCACCTTTAGCTTCATGCTGCCCGCATGGCAAGACACCCCTGCCGAAGCTGCGCCGTCATCTGCTGACGACAAACCCTAACCGACCCCGACCACACCACAGAGGTAATGCTTATACGCCTCGTCCTGATTGGTCAGGGCGGGCGTTTTTATTTACGTAAAGGTGATCTATGCAATTTGAATTCATGACACGCGAAGTCTGGGATACGCTCATTCTGGCAGTGATTCTCATCGGCGGCGCACTGGCAGCCGTCCGCTTTTACCGTGATATGACCCGTCCATTACCAGAGCAACGATCTCAAATCGAACACGGTCAGGGGACCGCCAACGACATCGACTCCGACACCAAACCAAACCAAAATTTGTAGGCACACAGCACACAGTGTTCATATTTGCCCTAAACCGACTCATCTAACGCAACTATTCAAACCGACCACAGGAGCAACCCACCATGCACGATATTAACCTGATCCGCGAAAAACCGGATTGGTTCAAAGAACAACTCGTCAAACTCAACGCGGCTGATACTCATCCCCGCGTTGATCGTATCCTCGAATTAGACGGTCAGCGCCGCGCCATGATCCGCGAGAGCGAGACAATTCAGGCCAGCCGCAACAAACTGAACAAAGGCATGGGGCGTCTGCGTGGAGATAAGAAACTCGATCCTGCGCAAAAGACCGCACGCGCCCTCGCCGCCACCGAAGCGCTAAATGCCGGAGAATACGAACGCGCCGAAGCCCTTATGCTGGGCAAAGATGCCGTCAAAGATGGCGATCCAGCCACGATGGACGAAGCTATCAACGCCCTGACCGACGCCCTGCGCACCATCGGCGACCGCGTCAACGGCATCAACGAAGCCCTGCGCCCCATTGAAGTTGAACTCGAAGAAAACATGCTGTGGCTGCCCAATCTGCCGCATGAAAGCGTCCCCGTCGCCGATAGCGAAGACGCCAACCGTCCCACCGAACCCGAAGGCCAGTTCCCCGAATTCGACTTTACGCCCAAACCGCACTGGGACCTCGGCCCCGAACTTGGCATCATCGACTTCGAGCGCGGTGTCAAACTCGCCGGATCGCGTGCCTATGTCCTGCGTGGACCCGGCGCACAACTTCAACGTGCGTTAGAAGCCTTCTACCTGCAAATGGCCCGCGATAAAGGCTTTGAAGAGGTCTACGTGCCCTTCTTCGTCCGCGAGGATGCGCTCTACGGGTCGGCGCAGTTCCCCAAGTTCCGCGATGTCGTTTACCACGATCAAGACGCCGATGTCTACCTGCTGCCAACTGCCGAAGTCGCCATCACCAATATGCTACGCGACGAAATCCTCAGCGAAGACAACCTACCGCTCAACTTCGTCGCCGATACACCCTGCTTCCGCCGCGAAAGAGCCAGCGCCGGACGCGATACACGTGGCATCAAGCGTGTCCACCAGTTCCAGAAGGTGGAGATGTACAAATTCACCAAACCGGAAACCAGCTACGAAGAACTCGAAAAACTGGTAGATGCCGCCTGCGACATCTGCCGCGCCCTCGAACTCCCCTTCCGCCGCCTTGAAATCGTCACCGGCGACCTCGGCTTTAGCGCCACCAAAAAGTGGGATGTCGAAATCTGGGCCGCTGGCAGTGAGGAATGGCTAGAAGTCAGTTCGTGCAGCAATACCGAAGCGTTCCAGGCCCGCCGCGCCAACGTCCGCTACCGGCCCGAAGGCCAGAAGCGCACGCAGTTCGTCCACACTCTCAACGGTAGCGGACTCGCTACAACCCGCGTGATCGCCGCCATTCTCGAAAACAACCAGCAGGCCGACGGCAGCGTGATCATACCCGAAGTCCTGCGCCCCTATATGGGCGGCATAGACATCATCCAGCCGCAGTAAGCGAAAAAAACGGGCGATCCAATTGTGGACCGCCCGAATATGCTTGCTTAACTTCTCTGGGCTTTACCTGCTTTTTCTACTTCTTGTACCCTTCATCGAGCCGGTTTAACATCGCTTCTACGCGGATGCGTACCCCCACGTCCGCGTCATCCAGCGCACCACGCAATGCGTCAATTGCGTCCTGCACGCCGACGAACATCCCCAGCGCATCCACCGCCGTCTGCCGCACGTAATATGCGTCGTGTTGCAGCAGTTCCGACAAAATGGGAATCGCATCCACATCCCGCAGCTTGACATACCATTCGGCGGCATTCATCCGCACATACCCGTTATGATGCTCCAGCAGACGCCGCATCAACACATCCGCACGCGAGTCATTCGTCCGCAGCGCATAGCGCCCCACCGCCTGCACCACCGTCGCCTGCACATCAGCGTCACTGTCTTCCAGCGTATCCACCATCAGTTGCAGCACTTCAGGGTTATTCATCTGCCCCAGCGCCAGCACCGCCCCCTGACGCTCCTCAGTCGTTCCCCGCTTCAAGGGCTTAATCAGCGGCACCAGCGCCGGATCGCCAATGCGCCCCAGCACCAGCGGTGCCCATGCCTGCACCTGTAGATTCGAACTCTTTAATGCGCCGATTAAAGGCGGAACCGCCGGAGCGCCCAGTGCGCCCAATGCCGCTGCCGCGCCCCGCTGTACTGTCGGGTTGCCGTTGCCGAGATCAGCAACCAATCGGTCGATCCGGGATGTGTCGATCATCGCTCACCTCATACGTGGTTCACATATTCCGTGAGAAAGGCCACGATACTCGTATACACATGCTCAATTGTTTCTGGCTTGCGAAATCCGTGTCCTTCTCCTGAATATACATTATAGACGCAAGGTACGCCCCGGCTGCGTAAAGAACTGACAATCGACTCAGATTGGTTCTTGGGCACAACTGTATCGTCCTCGCCCTGCAACACCAGCACCGGGTCCATAATTCGCTCTGCATTGTAATAAGGCGAACGCGCCCGGTAGAGATCAGCCGCTTCTGGCAATGGACCCAGCAGCCAGTCGTTGTACCGTGCCTCGAACTTGTGCGTATCCTGCGCCAGCATAAACTGGTTCGACACGCCATACATACAGATACCCGCACGATAGAAGCCCGGTTTATCCACCAGCGATTGCAGCACTGTATACCCGCCCGCACTGCTGCCCATAATG
>DAOTXA010000569.1:0-5140 GCA_034435595.1 Anaerolineae bacterium
GGTGTGACCGACCAACTGCGGATAGATGGTACTGGCACGGCTCCAGGTACGGATGACCGTCTTTTTGTTATCCGAGTTGAGTTTTTCCACTTTCGCAAGCAGTTTTGGGCTAATATACGGCCCTTTTTTCGCAGAACGCGACATGGTTATCTCCTTCTACCACGGCGGCGGACGATGAAGCGGCTGGTGCGCTTATTGACACGGGTCCGCTTGCCGAGTGCAGGCTTACCCCAGGGGGTTTTCGGACTTGCCATACCAATCGGAGAGCGGCCTTCGCCACCACCGTGCGGATGGCTGTCGGGGTCCATCGCTGATCCACGCACAGACGGACGCCAGCCCATCCAGCGACGGCGACCGGCTTTACCGAGTTTGATGTTGCCATGATCGGTATTGCCAACCTGACCAAGCGTCGCCATGCAATTCTCATGAATGTAGCGGACTTCGCCACTGGGCAGGCGGACCTGAGCGTACACGCCTTCCTTCGCAAGAAGCTGGGCGGATGATCCGGCGGCGCGGGCGATTTGCCCACCTTTACCGGGGCGCAGTTCAATGTTGTGAATTTGCGTACCCAGTGGAATGTCCTTGATCTTCAAGGCATTACCGGGGCGCAGTTCCGCCAGTTCGCCGTTACCGATCACATCGCCGACCTTAAGGCCAAGCGGCGCGATGATATAGCGCTTTTCGGCGTCTTCGTACTGGACGAGGGCGATACGCGCCGAGCGATTCGGGTCGTATTCGATAGAAAGCACAATTGCCTTCGAGTCAAACTTGTTGCGTTTGAAGTCGATCATACGGTAGCGGCGCTTGTGCCCGCCACCACGATGGCGCACTGTGATACGACCTTTGTTATTGCGACCACCCGTCTTGCGAAGCGCTTTAGTCAGCGAGCGCTCTGGCTTCGACTTGGTGATTTCCTCAAAGGAATGGCCCGTCATGTCTCGGCGTCCTGCCGAAGTGGGCTTGTAGACTTTTACCGGCATGATATCCCCTTACACCTCAAATAGTGCAATACGTTCGTCGGGCGGAAGGGTGACGATGGCCTTTTTCCACTGCCTGGTACGCATGTACCAGTTGCGTCCGCGCCGCCCGCGCTTCGCAGGCTGCACCATTGTGCGGACTTTTTCGACTTCGACATCGAAAATGAGTTTGACCGCCTCACGAATCTGGATTTTGTTGGCTTTGGGATGAACCTCGAACACATACTGGTTCAGTTCATCCTGCATGATGTTTGATTTTTCAGTGATGACCGGGCGAACCAGCACATCGTAGGGATGAAGTTCCGCCATGATTACGCCTCCTTGCTCCAGATACTCACGATGAGTTCGAGCGCGTCGAGCGGCATAATCACCTTGTCGTACTTAAGCAGGTCACGCACGTTCAGATAGTTGGCCCGCAGGTACTTGGCAGATTCGATGTTGCTGACGCTGCGTTCCACGTTTTCGTTGCGATCTGCCAGCAAGACGAGTGCTGATGAGCCTTCACCGACGAGGTTATTGATCGTTTCGACCATCGCCTTCGTTTTCGGTGTATCCATCGCCAGTTCGTTGACGATGACGAGTTGCTCGTCGCGGACAAGTGCGCTCAGTGTAGAACGGATAGCCTGCTGGCGCATCGATTTCGGCATCGACTTGGTATACTTGCGCGGGCGCGGCCCATGTGCGATACCGCCACCGACGAAGATCGGCGCACTTTTCGCACCGTGACGAGCGCGGCCCGTACCCTTCTGGCGATACCATTTGGCTTTAGTCATGCGGATTTCGCCACGCGACTTGGTTTTATGATTGCCCTGACGCGCATTCGCCATCTGGCGAACATATGCCTGGTGCATCAGGCCAATGTTGACTTCTACTTCAAAGATATCGGCGGGAAGTTCGACGGTATCGATCTTCTTGCCGCTTGCGTCCAA
This sequence comes from Anaerolineae bacterium, assembly GCA_034435595.1. GTDB lineage: Bacteria > Chloroflexota > Anaerolineae > Aggregatilineales > Phototrophicaceae > JAVJSU01. Next base: position 1,907 of record DAOTXA010000569.1, read on the forward strand.
GACTTCAAGTTCCATAGCATACATTCTCCCTGTTAGCGCGCACGGATTGCGGGCTTAACCATCACAATGCCGCCATTTGCGCCGGGAACCGAGCCACGCACCGCGATCAGATTACGTTCGGCGTCAATCACGACGACTTCGAGGTTCTGGATGGTGACTCGCTCGCTACCCATGTGACCGCCCATGCGCTTCCCTTTGAGGGTGCGACCGGGGGTGGCACACATACCAACAGCACCGGGGGCGCGTTCGCGGTCTGATTGACCGTGTGTTTTCGGCTGCCGGTTGAAATTATGGCGCTTGATCGTACCGGCGAACCCACGTCCCTTACTTGTGCCTACCACATCGACGCGCTCACCAACTTCGAACACATCGACTTTGATCTCTGCCCCTTCGTCCACATCAACCTGTTCGTTGCGAATACGAAATTCGCGCAGGTAGCGCAGTGCGGGCAAGTTGTTGCGGCGCAGGTGACCGAGTTGACCCTGCGTCAGACGCTTTGGCTTGGTTTCATTAAAACCTAGCTGAATCGCCTTGTACCCATCCCGCTCATCCTGGCGGACCTGAGTCACGTAGCAGGGACCTGCTTCGATGACGGTGACCGGAACAACATTTCCGTTGTCATCAAAAACCTGGGTCATCCCCACTTTTTTACCGATGATACCCTTCATAATTAACGCCTCCAGAGGGGTGCTGCGCAGATTTTACTTACGCCGGGGAGAAAATTTCCCCGCCCCCAAACTGTCTATTCACGCATCGGCGGGTGCGTCATTTGGTTGACACCTGCCCGCATACGCCAGCTTAGATTTTGATCTCGATATCGACACCGGCAGGCCCATTCAGGCGCATCAGGGTATCGATGGTTTTGCTATCGGGGTCGAGCACGTCAATCAGGCGTTTGTGTGTTCTGATCTCGAAGTGCTCTTGCGAGTCTTTGTCAATAAACGGCGAGCGCATAACGGTAAAGCGCTCCAGCTTGGTTGGCAGCGGCACCGGGCCGACCACACGCGCACCGGTACGTTCCGCCGTTTCGACGATACGCTGCGCGAACTGGTCGAGCACGCGATGATCGTATGCTTTCAACCGGATGCGAATCTTGTTCTTGATGACCATAGTTTGCTTTCCTCGGCTGCCATTGCCCCTGTAAAATCCACCAGGGGTAGCGATGCCGGGAGTTTTTCGGCTCCCGGCATCTGCAATTGTCTTTAGCTAGCCTTGATCAATCTTACTCAAGAACTTCGGTGATGATGCCTGCACCCACGGTAAGGCCACCTTCGCGAATCGCGAACTTGGAGCCTTTTTCGAGAGCTACCGGCATAATGAGTTCGACCTCAAGGTTGACATCGTCACCGGGCATCACCATTTCCACGCCGTCGGGCAGGGTGATGGAGCCGGTCACGTCCATAGTACGAATGTAGAACTGCGGCTTGTAGCCGGTCAGGAAGGCCTTATGGCGACCACCTTCGTCCTTACGCAGCACGTACACCTGGCACAGGAACTTTTTGTGCGGGGTGATGGAACCGGGCTTGGCAAGCACCATACCGCGCTCAACCTGTTCGCGGGTGATACCACGTAGGAGGATACCGGCGTTGTCACCAGCTTCGGCGGAATCGAGTTCCTTGTGGAACATTTCGATGCCGGTCACGACGGTCTTCATACTCTGCTCGCGCAGGCCGATAATTTCGATTTCCTCGCCCTTCTTGAGTGTACCGCGCTCCACACGACCGGTGACGACGGTACCACGACCTTTGATCGAGAATACGTCTTCAACGGGCATCAGGAACGGCTTGTCGGTCTCACGCTCCGGGGTCGGAATCCAGTCATCGACGGCCTGCATCAGTTCGAGGATGGGCGCGTATTCTGCCGAATCCGGGCTGTCGCTGCAGCTTTCGGTGGCAGCGAGGGCCGAGCCACGAATGATGGGGGTATCGGGATCGAACTCGTAGCTTTCCAGCAGTTCCTGAAGTTCGAGTTCAACCAGTTCGAGCAGTTCTTCGTCGTCCATCTGGTCGACCTTATTCAGGAAGATAACCAGCGCGGGCACTTCCACCTGGCGAGCCAGCAGCACATGTTCACGCGTTTGCGGCATGGGGCCATCGGGGGCGCTGACGACGAGGATCGCGCCGTCCATCTGCGCGGCACCGGTGATCATGTTTTTGATGTAGTCACGGTGACCGGGGCAGTCCACGTGGGCGTAGTGGCGATTATCGGTCTCGTACTCGACGTGACGGATATTGATCGTGATACCGCGGGCGCGTTCTTCCGGCGCGTTGTCGATATCTTCGTAGTTCGCCAACTGCGCACGACCGTAGAGGGCCAGCACCTTGGTGATGGCGGCGGTCAGCGTGGTCTTGCCATGGTCAACGTGACCAATGGTGCCGATATTGACGTGGGGCTTGCTGCGGTCGAACTTTTCTTTAGCCATGTTTAGAGTCTATCCTTTGCACTCAAACTTATCCGTATTTCTGTCAGAGATTGCAAGCGCCGTGCAGCATAACCGGATTGAACCGGATTAGCTACCCTTAATCACCTCTTCGGCGATGCTTTGCGGCGCGATGGTATACCTATCAAATTCCATCGTGAAGTTGCCGCGACCCTGCGTCAGGTTACGCAGATTCGTGGCGTAGCCGAACATTTCACCCAGCGGCACGCCGGCCTTGATAGTGCTGACACCGGGGCCACGCGGCTCCATGCCTGCGACCTGCCCACGACGGGACGAGAGGTCGCCAATCACCGCGCCGGTATAGTCATCGGGAACAACGACTTCGATCTTCATTGATGGTTCCAGAATGACTGGGCCGCCCTTCTGGACGCCTTCCTTCAAACACATGGAACCAGCGACTTTAAAGGCCATTTCGCTGGAGTCAACATCGTGCGAAGCACCGTCTACAAGGCGGGCTTTGATGCCAACCACCGGGAACCCGGCGAGGACGCCACCCTGTGTCGCCTCGAACATGCCATTCGATGTCGGGCGGATGAATTCACGCGGGACGGACCCACCTTTGATTTCATCAACAAACAGGAAGTTCTCGTCGTGATCTTTCTGACCGGCGGCGATTTCACGATCTTCTTCATTCATCGGTTCGAACTCGACGACGACGCGGGCGTACTGACCAGAACCACCGGTTTGACGCTTAAAGGTAGTGTCGATGCGCACAGGACGGGTAATCGTCTCACGGTAGGCCACACGCGGGCGACCAACTGTTGCTTCTACACCATATTCACGCATCAGGCGGT
>DAOTXA010000570.1:0-1897 GCA_034435595.1 Anaerolineae bacterium
CCTGCCGCTATGATGAATAGTGCAGTCAATCACCGACGAGTACAACATTCAAAAGACGAAGAGGGGCTTATGATCGACACATTAACCACGCGAGAGGTGACACTGGACGATATTGATACCATTGTCGCGCATCGCCGCGCAATGTTCGAGGACATGGGCTATACAGATGAGACGGCGCTGGATGCAATGGATGCCCGCTATCGGGTGTGGGTGGCAGATAAAATCGAGCGCGACGTGTATCTGGGATGGTTGGTTGAGGACGAAGAACAGGTCATCGCCGCCGGGGTCGGGGTGTGGATTCAAGAGTGGCAGCCTTTGCCTGCCGATACTTCCGAACGGCGCGGTTACGTACTCAACGTTTACACCGCACGCCGTTACCGCCGCCGGGGATTGGCGCGTCATCTAATGACGATGCTTCTGGACGCCTGCCGCAATCAGGGCATTATAAGTTTGTACCTGCATAGCAGCGACGAGGCGAGCCATTTGTATGAGTCAATGGGGTTCGAGCAGACACATGAATTGCGTTTAATCCTTAATCACTCATCTCAGACTTAGAATATATAAACTAAAAATCAACGAATCATCAACTATAATGAGATTGAATCCCGCCATTACGAGCAAGCAGGAGCCTTCGGTGGATATCAATATCATGTGGGACAATGAACAGTGGACAGTGATCCGCTGTGCTTTTACGCAAAATGCATCATCGGATGATCTCGGAGCTATACAAAATCTCGCGGCGTTTATGCTGGATTCCGTTGATGATGTTAATGAAGTGGCGTTGATCGTTGATGTTACAGCCAGTTCTGGCGTCGGTCGTGTCATCTCGAACCAGTTTCTACGCTTTTTTGCAGATTTGCACCCGAAGGTCGGCCCCGTCTTTTTGATCGGTGCAAAGCCGCCGTCACGCCGTGGCGTAACCGGCAAATTGACTGGATTGTTGAACAAGTCCGAGCCGGTTGAGGGTGAATTCTACTATGTCACCTCATTGCAAGAAGCACGGGGTAAGATCAAGCGCTTGAGCGGGGATGGTGTCGGCGTATAATTGACACAGGGTAAACAGCCGCACCGCCAGGGAGTACGCATGACTCATATCCTTGTCGCCGGACTCATCAACATCGAGACGACGCTGAAAATCGACGGTTTTCCGTTTCAGTATGCGCCGGTTCGCTACCCGTTCCACGGTATACAAAGCAGTGTATCCGGCGTCGGGTACAACATCGCCAAAGCATTGACCATCCTCGGTAACAGCGTTGACTTTTTGTCGCTCGTGGGGCGTGATGCTGCCGGGACACTCGTTCGCACGCAGTTAGCCCATATCGGCGTGACAGATGCCAATGTGCTATCTCAAATGCACACTACCCCGCAGTCGGTCATCCTCTATGACCCTGATGGCAAACGCGCCATCAACACCGACCTGAAGGACATTCAGCAACAATCCTACCCTGTTCAAAACTTTGAACAGGCGCTGTCTACAACTGATCTCGCCGTATTGTGCAATGTGAACTTCACACGTCCGCTGCTGGAGAAGGCGAAGGCCGCCGGGGTCACCGTGGCTACCGATGTCCACGCCATCAGCGATCTGCACAGCGACTATGACGCCGATTATATGCGCCATGCTGATATTCTGTTTCAAAGTCATGAACGCCTGCCCGTCGATCCGCGTGAGTGGATTTATCGGCTATGGGATACCTACAAAACCCCGATTGTGGTGGTCGGTATTGGTGGCGATGGTGCGCTCCTCGGCGTGCTGGCGGATAGCCAGATTATGCATGTTCCGGCAGTGCAAACGCGGCCCATCGTCAACACCATCGGCGCGGGGGATTCGCTGTTTTCGGCCTTCGTCCACAGCTACGCGCAGACCCGTGACCCGTATGCAGCGCTGAAGAAAGCGGTC
>DAOTXA010000571.1:0-1783 GCA_034435595.1 Anaerolineae bacterium
TGCGCCAGCGTCAACAGGCCAATCAGGAATTACCGTCGCTGACCGAAGTCGTCAACCTGCTGAAGCAAGTCTGTAGCGCCCTGCAATATGCGCACGATCGCGGCATTATCCACCGCGATATCAAACCGAGCAACATCATGTTTGACGATGCCGGAAGCCCCTACATCATGGATTTCGGCATTGCCAAGATGCTGGACGCCACCAACGTCCTGACGGGGACGGGCGCGGCACTCGGTACGCCGTCGTACATGCCGCCAGAACAGTGGCGCGGCGACGATATTACACCGGGCGCAGACCAATATGCGCTGGCGGTTGTCACTTATGCCATGCTGACCGGGCGTCCGCCATTTGAAGCGCCGACCCCGTTCGCATTAATGAACAAGCATCTCAACGACCGCCCGGAATCGCCGCGCACCCATCGCCCTGATCTACCGGAGCAGGTGGTCGAAGTATTGGATCGTGCGCTGGAAAAAGAAGCGGCGGATCGTTACGAGAAGATCACAGATTTCGCCGCCGCGATGGAATCCGCCACCGTCGAAGCACAACAGGAACGGGAAAACGCCTCGGCAGAACCCACCGGGTTCTTCAACTTCCCGGTACATCGTGAGTTTTCCACCCCACAACCGCCAACAAATCCGGAAGGCACACCGGGCACGCCAACCGCGCAGGGCAGCCCCACGCCGGGGCGCGGCAACGTTTACGGGCAGTCGATCAACGATATGCCGACTGCGCCCGAAGCGCATACGCCGACTGACATGCGCACCGGATCGCAGCAGACGAGCGGCGGCAATCTGGTGCTGCTGCTGGCGGGCGCGGGGATTGCAATTGTCGCGGTCGTGGTGGCCTTTGTGCTACTCGGCGGACAGGGCAACGATGGCCCGAACACCGCGCAACAGACGCTAAACGCCATCTCTATCGCCAATGCAGCAACCGGAACCGCCGAGGAAGACGCCGAGCATACGGTCGAGGCGGCGACCGAAGCCGCCGGAACACAGACCGCGCAAAGTGAAAATTCAGCCAATACCGCGACCGCAATCAGCGAGACATTTACCGAAGTCGCCGCCAATATCACGGCGACCGCCGCCGCAGCCAATACAGAAGCCGCCAATGAAGGCGCAACGGAAACTGCCGCCGCCTTCGCGTTGATTCCCACATCTACACCAACGGCGACGACAACACCAACAGCGACCGTGACCCGCACATCCACCGCGACGTTGACCGCGACGGCGACCAATACCGCCACCAACACCGCCACGCCGACGATTACATCAACGCCCACGGCGACCGCGACGGCGACCAACACGGCAACTGTCACACTCACACCGACGGTCACACCGCTGCTCGTCCCCGCCAGTGATTTCGCAAGCGCGAACCGTGTAGATGCGATTCCCTTTAGAGACTTCATCAATACCGCCGATGCCATCACCGCCGCCGATGACCCGGTTCCGTCCTGTGGTGAAAACCTGGCACGCACCGTGTTCTATACATTTGACGCCGAAACCAGCGGCCCGCTCGAAATCTCGACCAACGGCTCTAACTTCGACACCGTGGTGAGCGTGTTCACGGGTGAGCGCGATAACCTCGAAGAGATTGCATGTGACGATAACAGCGGCGTTGGCCTTGACTCGTTGGTCGAGTTTGAGGCCGAGGCAGATACAGCGTATACGATCATGATCGGCGGGGCCAATCGCGCAAGTGGTATTTTGCAGTTGACCATGCAGGAACCGCCGCCGCCCACACCCACGCCAACAGCGACCGCAACCAGTACCGCCACGCCAACAGT
>DAOTXA010000572.1:0-17783 GCA_034435595.1 Anaerolineae bacterium
CAGTTCAACTATGGCTATGGCGTTAAACAGTGCCGCCGTGCCGTCGATATGGTCGAAGCAGATGCACTAATCCTGCACTTCAACGTACTACAAGAAGCGACGCAACCCGAAGGTGATCTAAATTTCGCCGGGTTGTTACCCAAAGTCGAAGAAGTCGCCAACGCGCTTGATGTGCCCATCATTGCAAAGGAAGTTGGCTGGGGATTTTCAGAACAAGCTGTGCGCGATCTCGTAAATGCAGGCGTCAATGCAATTGATGTCGCCGGTGCAGGTGGCACATCATGGAGCGAAGTTGAATACTACCGCGCCCCTACGTCCTTTCATGCTCGTGTTGCAGCCTGTTTCGCAGACTGGGGAATTCCGACTGCCGACGCCATCCGCTACGCAGTTGACAATGCCCCCGGCCTGCCCGTCTTCGCCAGTGGCGGCCTGCGCAATGGCATTGATATTGCCAAGAGCATCGCCCTCGGCGCGACACTTGGAGGTCTGGCAGGGCCATTCCTCAAAGCAGCCGACGAGTCTGTCGAAGCCGTTGACCAATTAATCCGCGAACTAACCGCACAACTGCGCATTGCCATGCTTTGCACCAGCAATACATACATTGAAGGCTTAGGTAAGACCCCTTTGATCCATACCAACGGTTAGACCAGTTCGCGGAAAATCAAGTTAGTCAGCAACCTGCCCTGCCGAGTAATACGGATGTACTCATTGTCAATCGTCAATAGCCCTGAATCTTTAAAGCGAATCAGAATGTCGCCGTACTTCTCCAGCACGTCAACCCCAAAACGCCGACAAAAAACTGAGCGGTCAATGCCTTCGTTGATCAAGCGCAACCCGGTAATCAGCGTCTCAATCATCTCATCACCGTGACCGACCGCAACCACATCGACGGTCGCGGGAGTCTGCGGAAAGCGATAATCGCTGGCGACTGTGTCGCGCATTAAATTAATGTAACGGCGTGGTGACCGCACGGTCGCATAGCGGACCCCACCCGCATAACCATGCGCACCCGGCCCCATCCCCACATAGGGTAGATTGCGCCAATATTGCAGGTTGTGCACACAAGGCATTCCTAGCTTCGACCAATTGCTGATCTCATATTGCACATAACCGGTTTTCGCCAGCGCATCAGTTGCCAGATCATACATATCGGCAGACAGATCATCATCCGGTTCCGGCAATCGACCGCTCCTGACACCTGCATACATAGCCGTACCCACTTCAAGCCCCAGTGCATACAACGAGGCATGGTCCGGTTGTAGTGAAATGAGATAATCCACACTACGCTGCCATGCCGACAATGACTGACCTGGCAACCCATAAATCAAATCCAGGCTCACATTGTCAAACCCAGCCGCCCGCACCATGCGCATCACCCCGGCAACATCAGTCGCATTATGGTCACGAGCAAATAGCACAAGCTCATCGTCATTTGCCGATTGCAGGCCAATGCTCAGACGATCAATACCAATGGCACGCAGGTCCGCCAGATAGCGAGCAGACAGATCATTTGGGTTCGCTTCCATCGTTATCTCGCAGTCAGATGTCAACCGAAACGACTCATGAAGTGCTACGAGAACCGCCGCTAACTGCCCTGCGGATAGCAAACTGGGTGTTCCGCCACCAAAATAGACTGAGTGCACCTGAACATACGTGTTATTCGCACCGTTTAGCCGAATCTCTGCGATTAACGCATCCACAAATTCCGGCACAAGATACTCAAGATTCGTATACGTATTGAAAGCGCAGTACGTGCAGCGTGTCGTGCAGAAGGGAACATGGAGGTAGATCGACAGCGAATCAGAACTGGAACTAAGCACGTTACTCATTCACCCGTCACCAAAAATAAACTATAGCTTAATTGCGGTATTGTGGCAGCTTCAATATAATAATTCAAGACATCATCAATGCTCATCCTTCATCTAACCTAAAGTACGGAATACGCGACTCATGCCCGAAACCACACAATTCGGCGATCTAGAAGACAATTTCGGTGATGGTACGCTCAAAGCAAACACCATCCTGATTAACCGTTACCGCATCATGGGGCTGCTTGGCGGGGGCGGACAGGGCGCAGTGTATCAAGCACGCGACTTGAACTTCCCTGACGCAAAACGTCTCGTCGCAATTAAAGAGATGCATTACCCTTCCAGCGACCCGAACCAGCGTGCCGTAACCTTCCGCACCTTTCAGCGAGAGGCAAACATTCTGGCAACACTCGCTCATCCAGCAATACCCAAAATTTTCGATTTCTTCGATCAAAACAACCGGGCCTATCTCGTTCAAGAGTTCATCAATGGTAGCGACCTGGAGAAGATTCTCGGCAAAACCAAGGAATTGCCAATAGATCGCATTATTGACTGGTCCATTGATCTCTGTGATGTGCTCGACTATCTGCACAACCAGAAACCGCAGCCGATCATCTTTCGTGACATCAAACCCGCCAACATTATGATCGATCATCTCGGCAAAATCCGCCTGATCGACTTCGGTATCGCCAAAAAGTTTGTGAGTGGCGAAAAACACACGATGATTGGTACAGAAGGTTATTCTGCGCCAGAACAATACAAGGGGGATGTTACCCCACTTAGTGACGTATACAGTCTTGGTGCATCTCTTCACCACATCATCACACGACGTGATCCACGCCTAGAACCACCGTTCAGCTTTAATGAACGCCCAATCAGTGTAGTAGCCCCTGATACCCCCAGGAGCCTCACTCAGATCATTGAAAAGGCACTGGACATGGAACCGGAAGCCCGTTTCCAGACTTGTGCAGAGATGAAAGCCGCACTGGAACAACTTCGCTACGGCAACATGAAAGGCGCGAATGTTGGCGCAGGCAACGGCGATGGTACGGCAACCGGCCTCTTTGACGATCTAGATGAGCTAGGGGCAGGTTCAATAGCTGCACGTTGGACGTTCAAAACTGAAGATGAGATCAGATGTAGCCCAACCGGCTATCGTAAATACGCCTATATTGGCTCCTATGACACCAATATGTGGGCCTTAAACATGGAAGATGGTCAATTTGTGTGGAAGTTCCCCACGCAGGGTGGCATTGCCTCATCTCCCGTTGTAGACCCGGATAGCAAGCTCGTCCTGTTCGGCTCAGAAGACCATTCCTTTAACGCTGTTGATTACCAGACTGGACGCATCAACTGGTCCTATACCACACAGGGACGCATTCGCAGTACACCGCGTATCGCACACGGTCATGTGTTTTTTGGCAGCGATGACGGTTACCTGTACGCTCTCGTTGCCAGTAATGGACGTCATCTCTGGCAATATGAGATGGGTTCGCCTGTACGTGGTCAACCCTTTGTGACCAACGAACTTGTCATTTCAGGTTCTGAATCTGGCGAAGTCGTCGGTCTGGAACTATCTGGCGAGCGCAAGTGGTCGCGTCCATTGCGCCGTGCGGCTTCCTCCCCCTTCGTTGACGAGGAGGGAATCTGCTATGTAGGCGGCTTCGATGGTTTCTTATACGCATTAGATGCCACAAGTGGATATGTGTTGTGGCGCTTCCGTACTACCGGTCCGATCATCGGTTCCGCAATTGTGGAAGATGATTGGGTATTTTTTGGCTCCGCAGATCGCAATTTCTATGCAGTGAATGCTGAAAGCGGTAAAGAGAAGTGGCGCTATACTGCCGAAAACTCGATTGTCTCCGCGCCCGTCATGTATGAAAATTCCATCTTTTTTGGATCGACAGATGGGCATCTCTATTGCCTTGAAGCCAGAACCGGCAAAGAGCAATGGAAGTTCCAGACAAGCGGACCAATTACTTCATCCCCTTATATCACCGATGATTTGATCCTCGTCGGTTCAATCGACCAAAACCTGTACGCGATTCCATTGATCACGAATTAGCACAGGCTAACTTTGCAATCACAACCGACCGGGAGTAAAGAGCATGAGCCTTTTTCGGCGGATTTTTGGCAAATCCAACGACGACGGACAGCCTGCACGCGACAAAAATGCAACTGTCGAGATCAAATCCGTACCAAATGCAGATGACGAACAACCAGCAGACATACCCGACAACCCGTCGGAAACTGTGGAAGATGAGTACGATGACATTGACCCTACCACCAAGCCGGTTGCGATTGCGCCACTCCCTGCGGATCGCAACATTGGTGAAGGTGTCACGCGACCACTCACCTCCGATCAACATGCAATGAGCTTTAACACCGAAGCACTGACCGAATCTGGCGAAAATCTCTCATACGGTCAGTCGAGTCATGTGGGCCGTGTTCGCAGCAACAATCAGGATTCTATGCTCTCTATACTTATCACCGGACGCAGCGCCGAAGAGCATCCAAACTTTGGCCTGTTTGTCGTTGCCGACGGCATGGGCGGTCATCATGATGGCGAAAAGGCCTCAGCCATTGTCACGCGGGTACTCGCATCTGAGGTAATGTCCAACATCTATATGCCGATTCTGACCGATTCTGCGGATGCCATGCCCATCACTGAAGCAATGATATCTTCAATACAGAATGCGAACTTGCAGGTGATCAAAAATGTGCCAGAAGGCGGAACAACGGCAACGGCTGTTGCAATCATTGGAGATTTGGCACACGTCGTCCATGTAGGAGACAGCCGCGCATATCTCATCACTCAAGACGGACTTGATCAAATCACACGCGATCACTCACTGGTACAACGTCTTATCGAACTGGATCAGCTCACGCGAGAGGAAGCAGATCGCCACCCGCAAAAGAACGTCCTTTATCGCGCAATTGGTCAAAATGACCAGCTTGAGGTCGATACACTAACGCGACGGCTTCCGGGCAATTCTCGCCTTTTGCTGTGTAGTGATGGATTGTGGAGTCTTGTGGAAGAAGACGAGATCTTCGAGATCACGATGAACACGCCAGACCCACAGGCAGCAGCCGACAAGTTGATTGGCCTCGCCAACTCTCGTGGCGGTACAGATAACGTTACCGCCGTGATCGTGAAAATATCGGGCAACTAAAGCACTGGGTAAACCCTATGGACCGTGAATTTGACCCGTATGAAGTGCTTGGCGTACCTGTCAACGCGACGCAAGAAGATATTAAAGCCGCCTACAGGAGGCTTGCGCGTAGACTACACCCTGATAGTAATCTAAAAAACCCGGGGGCCGTCAAGCAGTTTCAAGTTATTTCTGCGGCATACGAGTTACTAAATGACTCTATGCGGCGGCGTATGTACGATGAACGCGCCCAAAATCAAGATGACTCGGACCGGATGTACTTTACGATGCAGGCGACTCCGAGCAAGCGCCGCATTGGCATTTTGCCTGAATCTCAGGTGATCTACCTACTTGTCGAGCTATTCGCCGATCCACGGGCACAAGTCACTAAAAAGCAGGATAGTCGTCTCAACCTGACCCTTGTCCTTGACCGCAGCAAGTCAATGGATGGCACGCGCATCGAGAAGGTGAAAATCGCCGCTCATCAGATTATTGAAGGACTGAACCCGGATGACATTCTCTCAGTTGTCAGTTTTAGCGACCGGGCAGAAACCCTGATTGACGCCACACCGGTAAACGATAAACCGAGCCTGAAATCCCGCGTTAGCCTGATGCAGGCCTCTGGCGGTACAGAAATCTACCATGGGCTGGACGAAGGCATAAAGCAAAATCGCACATACCTTGCTCCCAAGTTGGTAAATCATGTGATTCTGCTCACTGATGGGCATACATACGGCGATCAAGAGAAGGCTTTAGTACTCGCAGGAGAAGCGGCTAAAGAGGGAATCGGTATCAGCGCAATGGGGCTTGGCAGTGATTGGAACGATGAATTTCTAGATAAATTGGCTTCAAAAACCGGCGGAATTTCTGAGTATATCAATTCTGCAAGCGCGGTGAATCGTTTTCTGACTCAGCGTGTTCGCAATCTCAGCAATGCATTCGCAGAGCGTATCCAGCTCGCTATCGCGCCAGACCCTGATGTCGAGTTTGAACTTGCGTTTCGGCTTTTGCCTAGTCCTCAGCCTCTAACGCTTGAAGATGGCGAACTCATGCTCGGTAGCATTGAAGCCAGCCGTCCGGTAAGCCTGCTCGTTCAATTACAACTCCCCGGTGGCATGGACCCCGGCTATCGCTCAATTGTTCGCCTACATGCACGCGGCGATATTCTCAGCAATGCAAATCAACATTTCGAAACATTAAGCGACATCGCGCTTGAAGTTGTCGAATCTTCGGGTGGAGAAGAACCTCCGGCAAGCATCCTTGACGCACTTAGCAAATTGACCCTGTATCGACTTCAGGAGCGTGCACACGAAGCGCTAGACAGCGGAGACCGTGCAGAGGCAACACGCCGCCTGGAAAATCTGGCAACCCGCTTACTCGAACGCGGCGAAGAAGAACTCGCCAAACAAACATTAATCGAAGCCAGACGTGTCGCCCACACCGGCGAAGTGTCAGATCGGGGCCGCAAGACAATAAAGTATCAAACACGCCATTTGTTGCAAGGGCCAGAGAACGAGGATTAATGTCATGATAACCTGCCCGTATTGTGCAACCGAAAATCGCGAGGGGACGATGTTCTGTGAAGTGTGTGGTCAGGGGCTATTGGGCAAACTGACCGATCCAACACTCCCTACTCGTCAATTACAAGACATGCCCAACGATCTCGCCGCACGCGCTACATGGGGGACCGCCAGTTTTGGACAACAATCCGAAATCGTCTTTCACGTCCGCGACGTAAACGAACCTATGAGCCTGCGCATTCGTGAACGAGCGGTTTTTGGTCGCGCCGATAACACCAGCCCGCGACAACCCGATGTCGATCTCAACCCCTATGGCGCACTTGAAAAAGGGGTTTCTCGCATCCATGCCGCAATTGAACGCAGTGACGAAACCCTTACGCTTGTCGATCTAGGGAGTTCAAACGGCACACACCTGAATGGTCAGCGCCTAATCTCGGAACAGCCACGCGTCCTGCGTGACGGTGACGAGATCAGGCTGGGCAAATTAGTGGCACACATCTACTTCAAGTAACAAGCGACTCGCTGTGAATTAAGGTCCAGGTCACGTTGACAGGAGACATTAGCTTATGATTACCCTTCTTCTACATGTCACCAATTCGGAACCAATTAAGGTTGATGTAGACGAGATGCCAAAACCGTCCGACAACGCCGTCATTGGTAAGAATCCGCGTGAACGAAGCGACAAAGAACTGAGCATTCTTGACGAAGGCGTGAACACGGTGATTTTTCCGTGGTGGCGCATCAACTATATTCAGGTCCTACCGGGCGCTGATGAAGAACTCGAATTCGAACTCCCCTATCGTGATTAGAAACGCAATCTGGAGCTATGACGAACAATCAATTTCCCTCAAAGAACGCCTCGCGTGATGGTCGCCGGGTACTTGTGGTAGATGATGAACCGCGGATGATCGGGTTCATCCGCATGAACCTGGAGCTAGACGGACATCAGGTCATCGAAGCCAATAGTGGCCTCGAGGCGCTGGAAACGATCCGCACCAAGTTGCCTGATGTGGTCATTCTTGATGTGATGATGCCAGAACTAGATGGGTTTGAGACACTGCGTATGCTGCGCGAGTTCTCAGACATTCCCGTAATTATGTTGACGGCGAAAGGTGAGGAAAACGATAAGGTTTACGGGCTAGAACTCGGTGCAGATGATTATGTCACCAAGCCATTTGGCCCGCGAGAGCTATCCGCACGCATCAAGGCTGTCTTGAAGCGCTTCGAGAAGCCATCCAGTTCGCCAGAACAGGCGGTGATGGATGTCGATGATCGCTTGCAGGTCGATTTCAACCGGCGGGAGGTCATCGTAAATGGCGAGCGGGTCAAATTACGTCCGACCGAATACCGCCTGCTCTACCACCTTATCGACAATGCCGGATGGACAGTTACACATGACCAGCTTCTCGCCAAGGTGTGGGGCTACGAGTATCGTGACGAAGCCCACTATGTCCGGCTGTACGTCAACTACTTGCGAGAGAAGATCGAAGAAGACCCGTCGAATCCGAAGTATATCCTGACCGAACGCGGAGTCGGATACCGCTTCATCGATTTCAAGCGCAAGCCCGCCCCCGACAACAGCTAGTTTTCCGGTTGCCGTGTCTATCAAACACGGCGACCAAGCATAAAAAAAGCATTGAGCCAGTGGCTTGCAGCGATCATTGTTTCCGCGTACAATGAAATCAATCTTTGCAGAAAGCTACTCCTCAAGGAGGGGTCGTGTCCAGTTACAAAATCATCGTCACTGGCCCATTTAACTCCGGCAAAACCGAATTCATCAAGACGATTTCGGACATTGAAGTCGTCTCGACCGAGCGCAAAATTACGACCGAAGATCGCGGTATCAAGGCCGAAACCACTGTAGCTATGGACTACGGAAGAACCAAACTCGGCGACGATACGCTTTATCTTTACGGCACTCCGGGTCAAACCCGCTTTGACTTCATGTGGGAAATTCTTTCCAGCGAGATGAATGCCTTCATCGTGCTCGTAGATGTCACCGACCGTCCCTCGTTTCCCGAAGCGGCAGAACTGGTAGATCAGTTCTCCAGTTTTGTAAACGTGCCACATTTGATTGTCGCCAACAAAACTGACCTTGAGGGCGGCGCATCGCTGGCAGAAGTCCGCCGCGAAACCAAAGCTGGCAGCGATATTACTGTAATGCCCTGTGTCGCGCTCAAAAAATCTAGCGTTCGACAGGTTCTATTGCAAATGGTCGAACTGCTCAAACGTGAGGGCGCAACCGAATAACAGACATCTAAAACCTCATTCTTGAACCGGCTGATAGGCCGGTTTTTTTGATTCTATTATGTTTCCGTCATCATCAGATACGCCTCTTACATTCGTCTGACATCATTTTTATTCGCCGCTTCTACAATTGCAGCATATGAGCAAATCACAAGCAAATTGTCGGAGTAATGAAACATGACAAAAATTATCGGTATCGACCTCGGTACAACAAACTCAGTCGTCGCCGTCTTTGAGGGCGGTGAAGCCAACGTTTTGACAAACTCGGAAGGCAGCCGCACGACTCCATCAGTCGTTGCCTTCGATAACAAAACAAACGAAAGAATGGTGGGCCAATCCGCCAAGCGTCAGTCCGTCGTGAACCCTGAAAACACTGTTTTCTCTGTGAAGCGTTTAATCGGTCTCAAGATGGACGAACTCGGCGACGAAATCAACACCCTGCCCTATGAAGTAAAGGGTGGCCCCTCCAATGACGCCCGCATCTATATCAAGACTAATGGAAAAACCTACACCGCGCAGGAAATCAGCGCCATGATCCTAGGCAAGCTGAAGCGCGACGCAGAAGCATATCTTGGCGAAGAAGTCACGAAGGCAGTCATCACTGTCCCCGCGTACTTCAACGACAGCCAGCGACAGGCTACGAAGGATGCTGGGAAGATTGCCGGACTCGAAGTGCTGCGAATCATCAATGAGCCGACCGCAGCAGCACTCGCCTATGGTCTCGACAAGTCCGGCACAGAAACCATCCTCGTTTTTGACCTTGGCGGTGGTACGTTCGACGTTTCCATCCTCGAAGTCGGTGATGGCCTTGTCGAAGTTCGCGCCACGAGCGGTGACACTCATCTCGGCGGTGACGACTGGGATCAGATCATCGTCGACTGGCTGGCAGATACATTCAAGGCTGAACAGGGCATTGATCTTCGAAACGATCGTCAGGCCCTTCAACGACTTAAGGAAGCGGCAGAAAAAGCCAAGATCGAGCTGTCCAACACTGTGCAAACGGATATCAATCTTCCGTTCATCACGGCGGATTCAAGCGGACCGCGTCATCTCAATCTGACGCTAACACGTGCCACATTCGAACAACTGAGCGCAAAACTGCTTGAGCGTTTAAATGCCCCGGTCAAGCAAGCACTTGCCGATGCCGGGATGACCGCCGCACAAATTGATCAAGTCGTCCTCGTCGGTGGCTCTACCCGTATGCCAATGGTGCAGGAACTCGTCGCACAGATCACCGGCAAGCAGCCAAACAAGGGTGTAAACCCCGACGAAGTCGTTGCGATGGGTGCAGCGTTGCAGGCGGGTGTTCTTGCGGGCGAAGTTAGCGATATCCTGTTACTTGATGTAACCCCGCTCAGTCTTGGCTTAGAGACGCTTGGTGGCGTAATGACAAAGCTTATTGAGCGCAACACGACGATTCCAGCACAAAAGACAGAGATGTTCTCAACCGCTGCGGATAACCAGACCGCCGTCGACATCCACGTCTTGCAAGGCGAGCGCCCAATGGCAGCGGACAATATGACCCTTGGGCACTTCCAGCTTCAGGGCTTGCCGCCTGCCCCACGTGGTGTCCCACAGGTAGAGGTGACATTTGACATCGACGCTAATGGCATCCTGAACGTTACTGCACGCGACAAGGCAACGGGTAAAGAACAGAAGATTACCATCACCGCGTCCACGAACCTGTCAGACAATGAGGTGGATCGTCTCGTCCGTGAGGCAGAAAGCAACCGTGCCAGCGACGAACAGCGTGCACAGCTTGTACAGGCCCGCAACGAGGCAGATACACTCATCTACCAGACAGAGAAGGCTTTGAACGAACTGGGTGAGGGGGTTTCGCTAGAGGATCGCACAACCATCGAAGAGCAAATCACAGCGTTGCGCAGCGCTATGGAAAGCGAAGATTTCACCCGTATCCAGAGCGCGAGCGAAGCCCTGAAAAATGCATCTTACGCGCTGTCACAGCAGGTATATGCACGTGAAGCCGCGCAGGATGGAGGCAGCACCGGACCGGCTGAATCTGACAATGGCGGCGATGAAGACATCATCGAAGGCGAATATTCCGAAGCGTAAAAGCCTTAAACGCCTATATTGGACGGTAACCCCGCGTTGCCGTCCTTTTGATTCATGCCAGCGCATGATTTTAAGCAACTTACACCCATGCTCTCACGTATACTGATTATGCAGAATTCTTGTTGAGCATTAGGAATAGGAATATCCATGACCGAAGAAAAATTCGACCCGGTGAAGGAATTTGTGATTCTGCGCGACAGCCTTGGACGTGCCGTCGAACGCGGCATCCGCAGCGTAACCGGACCGGCAGGCTTCCCGGCAGTAGACATTTACGAGACAGTAGATACGCTTTACGTTCGCACTGAACCGGTCGCTGGTTTGAAGAAGAATACTCTGGAAATCAGCATTGACGCGAACATTCTAACGATTAAAGGGACCTGCGCGGACTTGAATCAGGATGTCACATCCCTCTACCGCGAAATTCACTTTGGCGATTTCGAGCGTAACGTCCGCTTGCCTCGTCTAATCGACGCGAACATCACCAAAGCTCGTGTTAAAGACGGTGTTATCACGGTCACCATGCCAAAGGCCAAGGATTCCGAGTCGAAAATCGTTGATGTTACCCCGGCTGAATAACAAAAGGCCGCATTTCCAGCGGCCTTTTGACTAAACATAGGCAAGGCATGACTACGACTGCGACTCAGGTTCCGAAGCCAGTTGCTCACGAAGTTTCGCGAACTCTGCTTCATGTTCCTTGCGCAAAGTAACACGCTCGTCTTCCGGCAAAAAACTGTGGCGGATAGCGTTTAACGCAATCTTCTCGATGTCGTCCACTTCCAACCCATTATGTTCAACCGCCCCCAGATACTCCTCAACGAGACTGGTCTTATAATAAGTCGGCATATCCGTGCCAATCACAACCGGAACGTTATCGACCAGTTCACGCATAGGATACACAGACCGATCAGCATACCAATTGTGGCAAAGCCCACGCGCAACGCTGACGGTTAACGCTGTGCTACTGGATGCCAAACGTGACAACACATTCGGAGCATCTGCCGCGCCGCGACCGTCTACCAGGCGACTCACCAACAGGTTATCCATCATTTCGATGGCTTCCTCTGCCCCACCCGTAGGAGAGGTCTGCGCAACGCGAGGGAGTCCCTTCTTTTCCGCCATGCTGAATGCACGCTCAAATTGTCCTACAGGTTGTTCGGCAGAATCGCCGTGTAACGCCAGACCGACAACACCACCTTTTCTTCCGACGGCGCTCGTTGCCCAACGCACGACTTCATCTGCTCGTCGCGGTTCATCTCGTGAAACCGACAAAATCCAGCGCATCTGAATCTTCCAACCACGTTCGGCACGCTCGCGACCATCGTTGAGCGCTTCCATAAACTCGTCAAACGGCTGCTGGTTTAACATGAACAAAGAAGGGCTAACAGCAATCTCAGCATATTTCACATTCTGACGCGATAAAATCACACCTGCATCATAGACTAGGCGCGTCAAATCATCTGGCTGCTGCAACCACTGACTGACTTGCTCCGTGATCTCGGGTAAGCGATCATACTCAGGATGCTCAAGCAACTCCATCCAATATGGAAAGTTCTTCGTAGACGCTGCGATCTCGTTTTGATCAGCAATCACCATCAGCGTCTCACGTCGGAAAATCCCCTCCAGGCGAACATCAAGCGCCACTTTTGGCATCGCCTTGATGAACTCTTCAACTGTCATCTGATTTCCTTATTCTCTTAATCTAGGGATCAATCGCCGCTTCGTTGTTTGCATCAGCGGGTGAATGGACTTTTCCGTTTGCCGATTCCTTCACCGACGTGACCTGTTCGTCCCGATGCTCTATTGCCGCCGCAATCAACCCCGAAAACAACGGATGAGGTGCTGTCGGACGACTGGCAAATTCAGGATGAAATTGGCAACCGACCATATACGGATGATCGTCCAATTCGACCACCTCAACCAGTAATTCATCAGGACTCAATCCACTAAACACCATGCCATTTTCCGCGAATGCATCGCGATACGAATTATTGAACTCGAAGCGATGACGATGGCGCTCGCTCACACTATCTCGATCCAAATAAGCGGCTTTAGTCCGACTCTCAGGTGTCAACACACACGGATATGCACCCAAACGCATTGTTCCACCCATATCCGTGATCCCCCGCTGATCGTTCATCAGCGCGATCACCGGATGCTCGCTAGGCGCTTCAAACTCAGAACTGTTCGCATCTTCCAGACCTATGACATTACGTGCAAATTCGATGCACATCGTCTGCATACCCAGGCACAGCCCTAAATATGGAACCTTATTCTCACGCGCATAACGCGCTGCAAGAATCTTGCCTTCTACCCCGCGATAGCCAAACCCACCAGGAACAACGATAGCATCGACTTGTCGCAATTCGTCCCAACCGCGATCTTTTTCCAGATCACCGGAATGAATCCACTTAACTTCAACCTGCAAATGATGAGGAATCGCCGCATGAGTTAGCGCTTCTTTGACACTCATGTAGGCGTCATGAAGCTCCACATATTTGCCTACAATGCCTATACGCAGTGTCCCATTTACCTCACGCATCTGATCGACTATATCGCGCCATTGGGCCAGGTCTGGCTCGACTTCTTCAACATCCAGCTTCAGCTTCTTGACGATGTAATCATCGAGGCCGGTTTCTTCCAGTACCAGCGGAATCTCATACAGCAGATCAGTCGTCACCAGCGGAATTACCGCATCCTCATCGACATCACAGAACAGCGAAATCTTCTTTATGACTTCTTTGCTGACTTGGTGATCGGTGCGGGCGATAATCACGTTCGGCTGAATACCCATGCTGCGCAGTTCGCGGACGCTATGCTGTGTCGGCTTGGTTTTGAGTTCACCCGTTGCGCCGATGTGAGGCAAAAAGGTCACATGAACATACAGCGCATCACTTCTCTTCAGGCTCATCCGCATCTGGCGAATCGCCTCAAGGAACGGCTGTCCTTCAATGTCGCCGACCGTACCGCCGACTTCGACAATGATGACATCGGCCTCATTATCTTTGCCAACTTGCACGATGCGGCGCTTAATCTCATTGGTAATATGCGGGATCACCTGAATTGTCCCGCCTAGAAAGTCACCACGTCGTTCGCGGTCAATCACATGCCCATAGACCTGCCCCGCCGTCACATTGCACGCCTGGTTTAGATTTTCATCAATGAAGCGCTCATAGTGCCCGAGGTCAAGATCAGTTTCTGCGCCATCAACCGTCACATAAACTTCACCATGCTGGTAAGGACTCATCGTACCCGGATCAACGTTGAGATACGGGTCCAATTTTTGGATAGCGACTTTTAAACCCCGCGCCTTCAGTAAACGCCCAATGGCTGCCGCTGTTACGCCTTTGCCGACGGAACTTACGACGCCCCCGGTACAGAAGATGTATTTCGCTCTGGACATGGCCTCCTCATTGCCAAACGCAGACCTAACCGTACAAACAAAAAACGTCGGCGGGAAACATGCGTCCCGCCGCGTCACGAATACTCAGTTGTAAAGCGCGTCATGCGCGATTACCGAAAACTATACCAGACCAGTTAAATCGTCAGCAGTACGGCGCATATCAAGAAAGATTAGACCCAACTTGGCACCTTCGCGCACCAATGTGGTCAACACCGCTTCCTCACCGACAGACATCAGGATCACATAGCCAGTCTTTCCCCTGATATACACTTGATCCAGCATACCACGACCCAACTCGCCGGAAATCCGCTCACCGAGCGAGAGCATCGCCGCCGACATCGCCGACACACGATCTTCTTCGACCCCGGCGGGCAAGGACGATGCCATAATCAAACCATCGACGCTGACGACTGCCGATGCTTCGATTTCAGGCGTGGTCGCCTGGAGATCGCGCAGTCGGTCTACCATCAACTCGGTCCGCGATTTCGCCATTGTCGCACTCCTCTCAAAGGTAGCCCGATTCCCTCGTGACCGGGCGAAAATCTGTGAAGGGTTCAGGAGGGTTCGTTGCCGCAAACGTAAGGCGTATCACGAACGCCAGGCGACCCGCAGGCCAAACCTTTTCCCTCTATACAGTATAATCCAGGTTAAATCTCGACAGGAATTAAGTGTTTGTTTTACGTCGGATGTCAATATTGTAAACGTAAAACGCACCTTCGTTTATTATACTCAAGGTTAGCCCCACGGCAAGTCATGTACAGCAGTCTGATACAATCAAGTCTGGTGAGTGCCTTGAAGTTGCCAGTATACTGTACCCGCTGTGGAGCCGTAGGGATAGCGTACAGCAGGCCGTTGATCAGCAAACTAGGCTAATGAAATGCACAAGTTTCCGCTACAAGATAAAAAGCGAGAATTATGGTAGACAACACCCGCCGTCCGCAAGATCAATCCATTGCCATTGTGCAAAGTGTCGCAGAGCGCATCGCGCAAAGTGTAGGACAGGTCATTATCGGCAAGCGCAATGAAATCCGCCTGACAGTACTTGGATTGCTCAGTCGCGGTCATATTCTGATCGAAGACATTCCCGGTGTCGGCAAAACGATGATGGCGAAAGCGCTGGCGCAGTCGATTGGCGCACACTTCAGCCGCATCCAGTTTACACCGGATATGCTACCTTCTGACGTAACCGGCATATCCATGTTTAACCAGAAGACACGCGAGTTCGAGTTTCGCCCAGGTCCAATCATGGCGCAAATCGTACTTGCAGACGAAATCAACCGCGCAACACCAAAAACGCAAGCTGCACTCCTTGAAGCAATGGAAGAGCGACAGATCACTGTAGACGGTCAAACCTATAGCATGGACGAACCATTTTTAATCCTCGCTACCCAGAATCCCATCGAATATGAGGGGACGTTTCCATTGCCAGAGGCGCAGTTAGATCGATTCTTACTGCGTATCGAACTCGGTTATCCTGATCCTGCCGAAGAATTGGTCGTGCTTTCTGCCCAACAGTACCAACACCCGATTCAGAATATGCGACAGGTCATCACTGTGCAGGAACTCGTCTCCGCACAGCGTGCCATGCGAGAAGTCTATGTATCCGATGACGTGAAACGCTACATCGTTGCCCTGGTAAACGCCACTCGCAACCACCCTGATGTATATCTGGGCAGCAGTCCACGCGGGTCAATTGCCCTGTTCAGGACTTCGCAAGCGCGTGCAGCCATGGCGGGGCGTGATTACGTCATCCCCGATGATGTCAAAGCACTTGCAGAAGTCACGCTCGCGCATCGCATCATTGTGGGGCCAGCAGCACGCATTAAGGACATTTCGTCAAGCACCATCGTGCAGGATGCTCTGCTAACCACACCCGTTCCCGGCGCTTCCGCCCAATAGAGTAGCGACCGCTTATGCAAAATCGGCGCAATTCAATTTACGTGTTGACCATACTGTCCCTGTTGACAGGGTTGTTTACGGGACGTGCGTTTTTCTTTAACCTCGCCTATGTATTTGGTGGATTATTATTCGTCTCGTTTGCATGGGCATGGCTTTCTGTGCGGTGGATTCGCGTCGGGCGTAAAACTCGCACCCGGCGGGCGCAGGTAGGGCGATACCTAGAAGAGTCGTTCCAGCTTAACAACGCTGGACTTTTGCCTAAACTGTGGGTCGAAGTCCGCGACCACTCTAATTTGCCCGGTCATAGAGCCAGTCACGTAGTACCGGCACTAAACGCACGCGCCTCTTTCTCCTGGCAGGCTTCCACGCTTTGCACAGTGCGCGGAGAGTTTACGCTTGGACCAATGACGTTGATCAGTGGCGACCCTTTTGGCTTATTCGTGTTCCCACGGCGGCTAGAAGCCACATCACGTATCATCGTTTACCCATCGGCCCTGCCAATTGATAAATTCAACTTGCCGACCAGTTCAGTATCAGGCGGAGAAGCACGAAGAAGGCGGACCCATTACGTCACAACCAACGCATCCGGCGTCCGCGATTATGCATACGGCGACAGCTTCAACCGCATCGACTGGAAAGGCTCTGCCCGACGCGACCGTCTTGTCGTTAAGGAATTTGAACTTGACCCGATGGTCGATATCTGGCTGTTCGTCGATTTCTCTGCTATATCACTCATTGAGGCTCCTCACCTGAGGCGCGTCGGAAACCGTGGCTCGATCATGAACACTACTCAGGGAATTCCACCCTCAACCGAAGAATATGCGGTAGTAGTCGCCGCTTCACTCGCGAAGCATTTCATTGATCAAGAACGCGCACTTGGTTTTGCCGCCTATACGCCAGAGCGTGAGGTGCACCAACCAGAACGCGGAAATCGTCAGCTTACACGCATATTCGAGACTCTCGCCGTCGCCCGCAGCTTTTCAGAACATTCATTGCGAGAAATGCTCACACTTGAAACACCTTACTTCACACGCGGAACCACGCTCATTATCGTGACCGCCTCAACCGATACCGATTGGATCTCCAGTGCACAGGTATTGTCACGTCGCGGCATCAAACCTATGTGCATCCTGATTGACGCGAGCAGCTTCGGCAATGGCAAGCAGTCCGATGAAGTCCGCGCAACGCTGGAAATGGCTCGCATCCCCACAATTTCCATTCAGCAGGGGGATGACATCAGCCGAACCCTTGCTCAAACAACCCTTTACCGACGCTAAAACCTGTATCCGCCCGCTACCATAGGTATAGGTTAAGATACAGAGGTGACTAACCTGAACGCTAAAAGCCTCACCAATATGAATAAATCTAACGAGATTCGCTCAGAATCCAACTACCTTTACTTCGCTGTTTTTATCAGCGGCATGACTACACTCGCCGTCGAACTCACCGCTTCCCGCCTGCTTGGAAGTGTTTTCGGCACAAGCAACCTTGTCTGGGCCAATGTCATTGGCCTCATGTTGCTCTATTTGACCGTCGGCTACTTTATCGGTGGACGTTGGGCAGACCGCTCACCGTACCCAACCACACTCTACAAAATCCTCATGTGGGGGGCGTTCTTAAGTGCACTTGTCCCACTCGTCGCTCGCCCGGTACTCAGGCTAGCAGCATCCGCCGTCGTCGGCGC
>DAOTXA010000573.1:0-5023 GCA_034435595.1 Anaerolineae bacterium
GCCGGTCGGGAATATCCGGCACCAGTGCGCCAATGGTATACACGCTGACATTAGGCAACATCTGCCGGACGCCGTGAATGACCGCCCGGTTCATCAGGCGGTGCGCGGGATGCCCGTATTCGCCGTCTGTGCCATGTGTCAGCACAAAACGCGCACCGTGTCGCCGGATCAAGCCGGCGCACTGACGGGCCAGCGTATCGAAGTCGGCGGCGAAGGCGCTCAACACGTCATCAGGGCCGATGGCGGGGTCCACATAATCGAGGACGGTCAGGCCGATGTTCGCGCCTAATGCCTGAACCGCGCAACGCAACTCACGCTCACGCAATGGACCCAATTCGCGCCAGGTGGCGACGAGGGGCGGCTCGCCCGCTTCACCGCCTTCGCCGCGTGTAGCGACGACCACGTGAACGGGGACATTTTGCGCGGCGAGCAAGGCCATAATACCGCCAGCTAAGACGGTTTCGTCATCGGGATGGGCAAACAGGCTGATGACGGGCGACAACGGAGCGGTCATGGCAAAATCACCTGCGTCAGATCAAACGCGGGGCCATCTACACATATGAGCTTGTTTTCCTTGCGCGTCTTAACCATACAGGCATAGCAAGCGCCTGCCCCGCAGGGTAGCGGCGTCTGGAATACGCCGAAGAGATATTGTTGCGGCACGTCGTTGCGCAATTCACGGAAGCGCTCAAGCAGCGTCTTGAACTTGCCGGTTTCGTCGTCCTGCCCGACTACGCTAAACACCTGATCGGCCCAGCCCAGCGTCATCACCTGACCTTCCCACGCCAGCGTGTCCTCTTCGCCAAGCACGATCTCAACCTCTTTGGCGACGTGGTGCGTATCATAAGTGGTGGCGGTCCCGGTCAGCACCAGGGTGACACTGATCTTATTGCCCAGCAGCCAGGGAATGGTCATCAACAAGGGGGAGGGCGTCGTATCGTGGGCCAATAGCAACACGTTACGCAGCGTGCGCCGAAAGCGAAACGGTCGTCCGGCATAGCCCAGCACACTGACCACCTGTGCCGGACGATAGTGTTCGCTCGCCGGACGCTCGACCACGATGCGCTCCCCCGACAGGCCGACAGGCCACCACTGCTGGCGCAAATACGGGTCGAAGCTGCTGGCGTTCACACGGACCATCAGGGATTGCCCCGGTTTGATGCGTCCGAGCGCCTCGTTATCCAGCGACAATTCGAGATGCTGGTAATCCGCGTTGATGCGGCGAGTCACTTCAATAATCGCGTCGGTTTCAAGTACCATATAGTCGTCATTTCCGGGTGAATTGATCATCTGTAGTGTAACATCCCCGCGCCAAACGGGAAACTGCGCACAGGCTTATGCCAGGGCTATCGCATCAAATCTTGACGGCAATTTTGCGCTTTCCAGACCCCTCCCCGTAAACAGAAAGGGAGAGGAAACCCTTTTGAGTCACACAGTAGTGAAGTCCCCCTGTTTACATGGGTAGATGCAGCATTTCCTCGTATACCCGACACAACAGATGATCACAGTGTATCCGCATCCGGGTTTCGCTGCTCTTTACATAGCGAATTACATAGCGAATTTGTCCCAGTTTTCTTCGTGCGCATTTGCTTAATATCAGCTAGAGGCTACAATAGAGACGAATAATGTTGTACGGTGATGTGCAATCTTCGTACACATACGCCTTTAGAGATGAGGCAGGGAAGCATCACATGGGTATGGATCAAATAACAAATCAAGCAGAATTATTTGCGCAGATCAAAGTCGTTGGGGTCGGTGGCGGTGGCGGCAACGCGGTCAACCGCATGGTCACAGAGGGCCTCGGCGGTGTTGAGTTCATCGCAGTCAACACCGATAATCAGGCGCTCATGCTGTCACAGGCCAAAATGCGCGTGCGCATCGGCGACAAGCTGACCAACGGACTCGGCGCGGGCGGCAACCCGGAAATTGGGAAGAAAGCCGCAGAAGAAAGCAGTGAAGAACTATACGAGGTCTTGCGCGGCGCAGACATGGTCTTCATCGCCGCCGGGATGGGTGGCGGCACCGGCACCGGCGCTTCGCCCGTGGTGGCGCAGATCGCCAAAGAACTTGGCGCGTTGACCATCGGCGTAGTCACACGTCCGTTTACGTTTGAGGGGCCGCGCCGCTCAAAATCTGCCGAAGCGGGTATCGAAGACCTCAAAAGTCAGGTCGATACGTTAATCGTCATCCCCAACGACCGCCTGCTGCAAATCACCGATAAGAAATCCAGCTTGCAGCAAGCCTTCTCCAAAGCTGACGACGTGCTGCGACAGGGTATTCAGGGGATCAGTGAATTAATTACCGTTCCCGCGCTGATTAACCTCGACTTCGCAGACGTGCGCACGATTATGTCGGAAGGCGGCGCAGCATTGATGGCTGTCGGTCGTGCGGAAGGCGACGATCGCGCCCGCAAAGCCGCAGAAAACGCCATTAGCAGCGGCCTGCTCGATGTCACCATTGACGGCGCACGCGGCATCCTGTTCAACATCACCGGCGGCAGCGATTTGAGCCTGTTCGAGGTCAACGAGGCGGCGGCTATCATCCAGCAAAGCGCCCACCCCGATGTCAATCTCATTTTTGGCGCACAGGTGGACGACAGCCTGGGCGACGAGGTTCGCATTACCGTCGTGGCGACCGGTTTCGAGCAAAGCCGCGTCAAGAGCCGCCTAGACCAGCAGCAGCCGATTCGCCCGCAGCGACCGCAACAGCAGCAACCTGTGCAATCGCAGCAGCCTGCCCAGCAGCAACCACAACAGCAGCCGGTGCAACAACCGCGACCGCCGCAACAGCAACCGCCGCAGCAACCGGGCAACAACGATTTCTCGTCCCGCGTTTATGACGAAGACGACATGGATATCCCGCCCTTCCTGCGTGACCAACGCCGGCGGCGCTAGCTAGGCCCGACAACGCAGAGGCGATCAACGCGCTGAAAGCGATCACATTCCCCATAATCCCGCCTGCCCTTGAGTAAATCTCACCTCAAGGGCGTTTTGCGTTCTCCTTCCCAATGCCCCGATACACAAGAAATTTCGCGGAACAAAATGTGGAACACACCGGCACCTATTCCTAGAACATTTATGCTATTCTAACTCCCCCACAATAAACAAAAGCATAAGGAAGTATGCATGGCACAATCCTACAGCAGCGACGAACGCGCCGTGGCGCTGCGCGTTCTCCAACGGCTAGAGGGCAATCTGAGTGCTGCCAGCCGGGAAACGGGCATTTCTCCACGAACGCTCAAACGATGGGCGGATGGCAAGTCTATTGCCGGGAAAAAAGACGGCGGCGGCAACGAACCCGGCAACAACGATGATCTGTACGGGCAGACGAAATCGCTACAGGCTTCGCTGCTAGACGCGAGTTTGCAACTGGTGCAGGCGATGGGCGAGCGCATCAACGACGCGCCTTTGAATCAACTGGCTTCCGCCCTCGGTATGGCGGTGGATCGTTTCCTCAAACTCGATGAATACATCCAACAAAATGCACTGGCGCAAGGAGAGCAAAAACTATATGTCGAATATCTATACCCCGATGGTTCAATTCACGGGTCCCCACCCTGGGCAAGAGACGATTCTGAACGCGAAAGCGCGATTTCGGGTGGTGGCCTGCGGGAGGCGCTTCGGCAAGACGGAAATGGGCAAGATCGCACTGGCGAAGGCGGCAATGGATGGGGCGACGTGCTGGTGGCTGGACCCGACCTACAACATGGCGATGGCGGTCTGGCGGGACCTCAAGGTGCGGCTGCGGCATCGCGTCCCCGGCCTTGTGATTAGCGAAAGCGACCACCGCATCGACATCCCCGGCGCGGGCAGCATCGGCATTCGCAGCACCCACAACCCCGACCATCTACGCGGTATGGGGCTTGATTTCGCCATACTGGATGAGGCCGCCTTTATGCCGCCGACCGTCTGGCCCGAAGTCGTGCGCCCGATGCTGCTGGAACGTCGCGGACGCGCCATGTTCCTGAGTACACCACGCGGGCGCAACTGGTTCTTCGATCTGTTCACGCTCGGCTTTGACCCGGAAGAACCGGATTGGGCGGCCTTTCACTTTACGTCGTATGACAATCCGCTGATCGCACGCGAAGAAATCGACGCCATCCGGCGAACAACACCGGAGCGCGTGTTCGCCGCCGAGTATATGGCGGAGTTCAGCGACGAGGCCGGGCAGGTGTTCCGTGGCGTGCGACGGGCTGCAACCGCGCCCATTGGAGCCATGCCGCGCCCCGATCGCATCTACGTTGCCGGGGTGGACTGGGGCCGCGAGTTCGACTACACCGTGATCGCCGTCATCGACGCCGTTGACGGGCAAATGGTCGCGCTTGATCGCTTCAACGCGGTCAGTTGGTCGGCACAGCGCGGACGCCTGATGGCAATCGCCGAGCGCTGGCAGCCTGCCGTCATCTGGGCAGAGGCGAATAGCATCGGGTCGGTCAACATCGAGGCGCTACAAAACGAGGGCTTGCCCGTCCGCGCCTTCCATACGACCGCATCCAGCAAAGGGCCGCTGATCGACGGACTCGCCCTCGCCATTGAACGTCAGGAAATCGCCCTTTTGCCAGACGAAGTACTGCTCAACGAGTTACAGGCTTACGCTATGACACGACTTCCCGGCGGTGGCTATCGCTACAGCGCCCCTTCCGGCGGGCATGACGACACGGTCATCGCGGCAGCGCTGGCGTGGCATGGACTCAAACACGGCGGCATCCGCGTGGATTTTGCCTGAAGTTCGTAATTTTCGCCTCAGTTTTGCTTCAGGCTGAAGCCATGAGGCTATGAAAAAAAGCCAGGTCCACCGAAGGGGACTCAGTTAACACCCTCTGGTGTGCCTGGCTTTTGCATAACCAGGTTGCTTTAGCGTCTGACGGCAACTACGGGTGAAGCTATATCAGACTCTTCGCCGCCGCGACCATCTTCTCCGGTGTCAGTCCATATTCCTCGTAGATTTTCTTGTACGGAGCCGACGCGCCGAAGGTATCGACACCCATGGCGATGCCGTTCGCGCCGACATACTTCTGCCAGCC
>DAOTXA010000574.1:0-6436 GCA_034435595.1 Anaerolineae bacterium
TCAAGCAAGAGTTCTTCGGGCGCGTCGGTATCATCCACGCGGATGTCGAACGAAACATCAATTTTCATGAGGGTCTCCTGATTTGAGGTGCGCCGCCACTATAGCGCGTAAATCCTTCTGCACCGCTTCGATAGACTGGGCTGCATCAATGCGCTGCCAGCGATCCGGCTCAGCGGCGATGAGTTGCTGGTATCCATCGTATACGCGCTTGTGAAAAGCAAGTTCCATCGCATCCATACGCGTGAACTCCTCGCCAAACAGCGAAGCCGCCGCCCGCCGCTTTAGCCCTGCTTCCGGCGTGATGTCGAAGAAGACGGTCAAATCTGGCATCAATCCCCCTGTAGCAAAGCTGACAATCGTCCGCAGCGTGTCAAGATCAAGGGCATGACCGTAGCCCTGATAGGCATACGTCGAGTCAATATAGCGGTCACACAGCACAATACCGCCCTTCGCCAGATGCGGGCGAATCACTTCCGCGACCAGTTGCGCCCGCGACGCACAGAACAACAGCAACTCGGTGTTAGGACGCATATCCTCATGCGATGTCGTGTCATTCTTTTCCATCAATAGGCGGCGCACTTCGTCGCCAATAACTGTACCGCCCGGTTCGCGAGTCAGCAGTACGTCATGCCCCTGTTCGCGCAACGTTGCAGCCAGTTCACGAGCCTGGGTGGTCTTGCCGCCGCCCTCGGAACCTTCAAACGTGATAAACATGGGGAAATCACCCCGTTTGCACAGACAAAAATGCGGGGTATCCGCCGGATATCCCGCACGTATTATACGTGTGAGTCTGCCGCCACTATATACCGAGGTTAAGTGTCTCGTAGGTATCCGGGCGGCGATCATCAAACACAGGGATAGTCTTGCGCACCTCTTTGATGCGGTCGATTTCCAGGTCAACGGTGAACAGGCCGGGTTCGTCGCTGGCTTCAATCAAAATCTTGCCCCACGGGTCAACCACCATCGAATGCCCGCCGAACTGCGTATCACCAGTTTTACCCGTCGAATTGCAGGCGATGACATAGCATTGGTTTTCGATAGCCCGCGCCTGCAACAAAATCCGCCAGTGGTCGATGCGGACCGCAGGCCACTCGGCGGGGACGATGACCACCTGTGCCTCTTCGATAGCATAGCGCCGGAACAATTCAGGAAAGCGCAGATCGTAGCAAATCGCCAGCGCGGTGCGTCCCCACGGCAAATCCATCACCAGTGGCGAACTACCCGGTTGCAACCACTTGTCCTCCTCCATCAGTTGAAACAGGTGAATCTTGCGGTAGACGCCCATCATCCGTCCATTCGGAGCAAAAAAGGCCGCGCTGTTCGAGACTTCGACGCCCCGCTTTTCCAGCACAGAGCCAACCATGCTGATTTTGTTCTGCGTGGTGATGGATGACAGATGGTTAAAAATCCCGGCGTTCAGCGTATGCGCAAATTCCTTTGCGCGGTCCAGTACATATCCGGTGGACCACAACTCAGGGAATACGACCAGATGCGAGCCGCGCCGTGCCGCTTCAGTGAGCATTTTTTCCATGGTGCTAATATTGCGTTTTTTCTCGCCCAGTTGAATGTGCATCTGTGCGAGGCTGACAGTGAGTTTTGACACGTTGCTATCCTCAAACAAGCGTTCGAAATTGTCGACAGACTGTCAACAGTATACCCGGTTCAAAGGAGAAGCGTCATAGTCCAAGAAGGCTAGGAAGCCGTTTTGGAAGGGCGTGGTAGCTTTGCCCCCATACCTGCACCCTGAATTTTCTGGTTCTAATGTTTTTACTGGAATCACTTTTTTCTTCATCCCCAGCCCCCTATCACGCAAGAGGAGAGGAGACTTCGGGGCTGCCACGGGTAGGTCTTTAATGGTTGGGCGTTTCGTGTCATTCCGCCAGACGCTAAAGCGATCCGGCCCCGAAAAGACAAGCCCACTGGAAGGCGCTAAACCCCGAAGAGCGGCGCATTTGGCCCTCTTCGGTGGGCCTGTTCCTTATCGTAGCCTTGAGGCTTCAGCCCAGGGCGACACGAAGTACAAAAAACTTACCTTTGAAAAAGACTTAGGGATGAGGAGGCATACAGAACTGCATTTCCACCAATTCCGGTAGAACCAGTATTTCATCCTCGTTTGATCTTATTCTCCGCAATGTTGGGCGCGAAACCGGCTAGAAATTCGGCGGGGATGCGCTTCGGGATGCCGGTCGAAAGCGATGCATACGCCCAATGTGTGCGCACACGGGCAAGGACTTTGTTGTCACGCATACGGCGCAGCAAAAAATAGCGCATTGCAAATGAGCGTCGGACATGCGCCATCCATGTCGAAATCTCAATCTCGTCGTCTAACATCGCCATCGCCTTGTATTCGATGAAGTGTCGCCGCGCACACACCAGCACATCATGCTCTGCCATCTGCTGCACCGACCAGCCGAAATGACGGTGCGCTTGAAACGCGCAATCGTCAACGTAGTTGAGATATACAGAATTGTTGACGTGTCCGGCGGGGTCGATATCGCGCCATTCGACGCGACGGCGCATGGTAAACGTTCCATCGGGCGCAGCAGGTGGCGGCAGCAGCGGCTTGCGATCAGGCAGCGGCGGCGGATCCATGCCCCCCGGCGCAGAATAGCCTTCGATCACGACCGGCGGAATCGCGGTCGGGGCCAGCTTTTCCATGTCAATCAACACCCAGTCCGTCTGTCCACGGGCCACAAGATCACCACCACGGACGATTTCGTACCGGCGCAAAGAGCGCACACGGCGGAAATCTTGCACCCATGTATGCACCTCAAATTGATCGCCATAGCGCAGCGGCTTGAAATACTCCACGTCGGTTTCGTAGGCCAGCCAGCGAAGCTTTAGCGCATCGTAGCGAAAGGCATCAAAGCCGACTGCCGCCGATCCACCGAACGCTGCTTCCTGCATATAACGCAGATAGTTGGCGTGATTCACGTGTCCATTCGCATCGCATTCATAATGACGAACCGTAAACGGTTCTTCATGCACATACGACATCATCCCCTCCTGATTCCACAGAACAGCCAATCGAATTGTGCAAATTTTAACACAGCCTGTGCTTAAATCACGTTGAATCAGACGCCAGCAGTCGTTTGACTGCTGGCGTCGTCGCAAAGGAGGGGGTCATCATGGTTTCACAGGGGGGAACCTGTTCAAAACCATTTATGCCAGAGTGGAAAGCGCGGCTTGATTTCATCACACACACGCTCAAACCTGGATGCTACGCACAAGGGTCGACACAGGGGCCGCGTTTCCACATGACATACTTTTTTAGGAAGTTCACAACTTTGTGAATGTTGTGAACAACTGTGAACAGTATATCGCCAAATTGAATGACTGTAAACCGATTTCAAAGCGCTCTCATCCAACATTATGTAGGGGCTTATCTTTTTTATTCCACAAAATCACTTCTGAACCCTTGTGACTTTTAATAAATCATCGTAAACTCTAAAACACTACCCGTTAACGCTCACCTATATGTGGAGCAAGCACAATACATCCAGAGCATACATCCTTTACAAATGTAAATAAATCCCATATAATTCATTTTACCGGGTAAAATGGGTAAATAGACATGGTTGACTAAAATATACTCTCTTTAGCAATTGCTAAAGTTCTCGCTATTAGAATCTGTTTGCGATAGGATGCCCAAGATAGCAAGGGCGAACTCCCTTGCTTATCGCCTCAAATCTGCATGGATGGATAAACGACCTGGAGCGATTTTCACCAATTTTGAACCAATACCCCCTATTTCCGCGTATTACATGGCATGGGGGATACCCCAATACAAACGAACCGGAGGTTGAACCAGTGATCATCATGGTAACGAACGATTCGTCGCCAGCGGGTACACCACAGCAATTAACACCCTCTGTCGAGCGCATCCTGCAATACTTAAACGTCCAGGCCGGACCGCCGACCCTACGCCTGTTGGATCAACTCGTAACCGCATATACGGCCCGTGTCCCGTGGGAAAGCGCCTCGCGTATTGCCCGCCGCGCCACCATTCTTAACACCGCCGACTGTCCTCGCTGGCCCGACGCCTTCTGGCGAAGTGCAATTGAGCAAGGCATGGGCGGCACCTGTTTTGAAAGCAACTATGCCTTTTTCTGGGTTTTAAAAGCGCTTGGTTTTTCCGGTTATTTCACCATCAACAACATGGGCGAGGTCGAAGGTTGCCACACCGCACTGGTCATCACGCTTGATACCCGGCGCTTTCTGGTCGATGTCGGGATGCCCATCTACCTGCCAATCCCGCTGGACGAGAAGCGCGTCACCGGGCGCGAAACCGCACACCATACCTTCAGCGTAGAGCCATTGGGCGACGGACAGTACGCTGTCTGGCGCGACCGCCATCCTCGCCCCGACTGCTATACGCTAATTGACAGCCCCGTAAGTGACGCGGACTATCGCGCCGCCACCACCGCCGACTATGGCCCGGACGGATTGTTCCTGAATCGTGTGATCGTGCATCGTATTGTGGATGGTGTAGTGTGGCGCTTCGCAGGTGACGACGCACCATATCATCTAGAGTCGTTCGACAATGGCGATAAGACCTATCATCTGCTGGGGCACGATGCCAAGAGTGCCGCTCACAGGGTCGCCGCCTGTTTCGGGATGAACACCGTGCCGCTCGTCACTGCTATCGAGCAAACGAGCAATCCGTCGCAATACTAGCCAATACCCTGATCAACAAAGCAAACGGGACTCTACCCGCACAGGTAGAGTCCCGTTGTTGTAGTTGCTGTTTCAAGTCAATGCTACGATGCACGCAATATAGCGTCGGCTTCGATCTCGACGA
Organism: Anaerolineae bacterium; assembly: GCA_034435595.1. Lineage (GTDB taxonomy): Bacteria > Chloroflexota > Anaerolineae > Aggregatilineales > Phototrophicaceae > JAVJSU01. The sequence goes on from DAOTXA010000574.1 coordinate 4,802, forward strand.
GACAATCTTCCACAGTAAACGACTTGATGACGACCAGCGTATTCGCCGGGACAACAGACGGAAAATGCTCACGATGGGCTTTAAGCACATCAGTCCAATGATCGGGATCCGTCAGATAGATTCGCGTCCGCACCACATCATCACCGCACGCACCCGCCTTGTGCAAAACACGTTGGATGCGCTTCATCGCGTTGACGGCCTGTGCATACGCATCCCCGCTGTCAGAAACGTGATCATTCATCGCTTCTGCCTGAGTCGCAGATACATAAACCGCGTTGCCGTACTTGACTGCCTTTGCGTGATCGGAGACAACTTCCCAGCGCATTGATGAACCGCGGCTGTGGCACTGGTTCACGTTGAATCCTTTGTGTTATCTTTCGCATTGTGATCACTTTAGACGCAGCAGTTCAACAGCAACTTGGCATCGGCTTAACGTCGCATGTGAGGTCTACGATGCAACAAATCGCTAGGACTCCAACCGGATGAACTCAATCACCGACGTGCCGATCTTGATGCGGTCCCCGCTTTCGAGCGTATGCTCTCCCTCAAGAACGGAACCATTTACCGTGGACGGGTTATAATTCGGGCTGTTGAGATCACGGAAGATGAACACGCCGTCGCGCACGTAAATGCGTGCATGATGGCGCGACGCACTGGCGTCTTCTAACCGGATATGGTTGTCACGGCGCGAGCGACCAATCGCCGTAACCGGGCGCTTTAGCAAAAACTGCTGCCCCTTTATCAACTGCGGCTCCACCCCCATCAAGGCCCCCGTCGGCATCCCGGACATAAGCGTGGTCTTATTCGTCTCTTCCGGCGAAATCTCCGGCAGTGGTGAAGTTACGACTTCCTGTGCAGCGTCTTGTTGGCGACGACGACGCCGACGCCCGAAAATAATCAACAGACCAATCAGCGATAAAATAGTCGCAATGCCGGTCAAAATGACCCGGTCCTGATCGGCGCTGATCTCTGCAAAATCGATCTGAGCAAGCGCAACCGCCATCGACGCGACGGTGAACAAACTCATCATAGCTCTTCCGCCTCCAATTGGATGAACTGCAAAACCACATCGCCGAGCTTGATGTGAGAGCGGTCCTTTAACACAATCGGCCCGCTTAACCGGCGATCATTGACAAGCGTACCGTGAACGGATGCGCGGTCATATAAGGTAAACGTCCCCTGTTGCTCCTGAATCAGAGCATGTTCCCGCGAGACCTTGAGGTCGTTGAGGACGATATCATTGCTTTGCAGGCGACCAATCGACGTATCGCCCGTATACACCGGATGCCGTTCCCCGCTTTGTAGATCGACCAGCCACGCCAGCGCAGGCCGAATCGTCCCCATCGGGCGTGCAGCAGAGAACCCTGCCGGGGTTGGCATGGAAAACGACAGCGTCGGCTCAATGCCAAACGGAGCCGGTGTCAACGGCGCGGACTCATCGGCCTGCGTGACTTCCACCAACGGGATCACATCCCTTGGGACAAGCGCCTGCAACGTTAAAAACACAGCGACCAACATCACCAGCCAGTAGCCGATTTGCATATACGCGGCAAAATCCGACACGAATGCCCATGCCAGCAGTGCCAACACCGTCAACATACCACAAAGCAACACCATGCGGCGTAGTAACTCACG
>DAOTXA010000575.1:0-2208 GCA_034435595.1 Anaerolineae bacterium
CCGCCGCTATCCGATGGTAGAGGTGATTCTCAGTCCAACGCAGGTGCAGGGAGACAGCGCACCGCCGCAAATCGTGGACGCCATCAACCGGCTGAACATGCACTCGCAGGTAGATGTGATACTCGTCGTGCGTGGGGGCGGCAGCATTGAGGACCTGTGGGCGTTCAACGACGAAGATGTGGCGCGGACGATTGTGAACAGCCGCATTCCGGTGATTACCGGGGTCGGGCACGAGACAGACTTTACGATTGTCGATTTCGTGTCTGATTTGCGTGCACCTACGCCCTCCGCCGCCGCCGAACTCGCCGTCCCCGATTACGCATCGCAGCGCGATACACTTTACCGGCTAACCGAAATGCTTGACGGCTTAACAGTAGATGCTATACTCTCCCGACAATCTGCCCTAGAACGTGTGCAACAGACCCTCGATTATCATTCGCCAGAGCGAGCGATCAACAGTTATCGCCAGCGGATTGACGATTTGAATGCGCGTGTCTTGGCAGCGGAGAAGAACACACTGAGCCTGTTTAAAGAGCGACTTTCCGGGCGCGTGGCGGCGCTGGAATCTGCCAACCCGAAGGCCATCCTCGAACGGGGATACGCGCTTATCACACGCAGCGACGGCGGCTCACGCGTTACAGGTGAAATGGACGCGCCACCGGGTACAGGCATCAGCATCCGCCTGAAAGATGGCGAACTCAAAGCCAGAGTAGAGGATAAAGAGAGTCATGGACAATACCGGCGGAAACTCTTTTAGTGACATTGAGGACCTGACGTTTGAACAAGCCTTCGAGGAGTTGGGCAAGATCGTCAACCAGCTTGAAGGCGGCGCATTACAACTCGAAAATTCCGTGACCCTGTTTGAGCGCGGTCGCGCCCTGTCTGCTCATTGCCAGTCTGTGCTGGATAAAGCCGAACTGCGCGTTAATCGCCTGACCGGTGACAGCGAAATAGAACCGCTGGATTGACCTCGCTTCGCTCCCGATAGCGATCTACACATGCAAATATGATAGGATTAAAGTGACTGTCACGTCTCAGACGGTCTCTTTAAATACTATTTTGTAGGAGTTTTACCATGACCCTTGCAGTAGACTCGCACTCACTCCGTGACGCCGCCATCTTCAAGAACATACCCGAAGATGTGCTGCTCGACTTCGCCCAACATTGCCATATGACGGAGTTGCCCGCCGGATCAACGCTTATGAAACAGGACGACCCCGGCGAAGCGATGTACATACTATTGGATGGACAGGTGCATATCGTCCGCACCTATCCTAACGGCAGCGAAGTGATTCTCGATACACAGGGGCCATATTACGTCGTCGGTGAACTTTCCATGCTCGCCGCACAACCGCGAACGGGTAGTGTCGTCGCCGTCAGCGATTGCACACTGCTGGCGGTTGACCGCGACAAGTTCATGCAAGCCTGCACCAGGAGTCCTGAATTGGCGCAGCAAACCCTGCTCTATCTTGCCGAGCGCTTATATCGCATGAATCTTCACGTCCGTGAGAGCGCTATCGGCAATATTGCCGCACGTGTTGCCAGCATTTTGTTGTTGATGTCCGGCAATAACATAGGGACGATCCCCGGCTCGGTGCAGATCAGCCGAATTGCACGTGCCGCCGCCATTGACGCCGACACGGTTGAGAATCTGCTGCACCAGTGGAGCGATCAAGGGCTTATCTCGATGAGTAACCAGCAAATTACGATTGATGATCTGGCGCAGCTTCGCACAATTGCCGGATAATTGCCCCTGAATAAGCCAAATACTAACCGATATATCCCAATTTTATCCCAAACTTGGGATATATTGGGATAACAATGCCGCAAATTTCTGGTTCTAACGTTTTTGGTGGAAACGAAAATTGTGCGCCTTGTCCCCTCACCCCCGGCCCTTTTTCAAAGGTAGGTTTTTTGTATTTCGTGTCGCCCTGGGCTGAAGCCTCAAGGCTATGACAAGGAACAGCCCACCGAAGGGGGCCAAGTGCGCCGCCCTTCGGGGTTTAGCTTCTTCCAGTGGGCTTGTCTTTTCGGAGCCGGATCGCTTTAGCATCTGGCGGAATGACACGAAACGACCAACCATTAAAAACCTACCCGTGACAGGGATTGAGGGGAATGGGGTTAAACTCAATTACCGGACAACGCTATTCAGGGATGAGTGGGCGTGAAACTGCATTTCCACCAATTCCGGTAGAACCAGCAAAATCT
>DAOTXA010000576.1:0-23469 GCA_034435595.1 Anaerolineae bacterium
GTGTTAGCACTCATTTTCATCACCATGATCGTGTCGGCAGTGGATACCCCGACATCAGCTGGCATGGATCAGTGGCCTGGCAACCCGATTGGGGAGAACATGCTCGCACGCTCGCGTTCATGTTAGATGGGCACCAACTACTTGAAGCTGGCGATAAGCCAGATAACATGATCTATGTTGCCATGAACATGCACTGGGAGACGCATAATTTCGAGTTGCCTGCGCTTCCCACAGGCATGACCTGGCGTGTTGCGTTTAACACGCACGAAAGAGTTAGAACACAAGCCTACTCACATGGGCGTGAACCTGTATTGCGAGATCAAAGACGTGTACTAGTAGGTGACCGCTCCATCATTGTACTCATTGGCAAATAAACGGAGCGGTTTTATTATTGCCCTTATCAATTCAACATATATTATGCGCCGGTATGCTCTAGTAAGCTTTTGCCAGTCATTTCTTCGGGTTGATCCAGCCCTACGAGTTCCAATACGGTCGGCGCTACATCTGCAAGCTTACCGCGCGAAAACAAACCATAGTATTTCTCACCAATGACAAATAATGAAACCGGTCCGACCGTATGATAGGTGTGAGCCTCGTTGGACAACTCGTTAATCATGCGCTCGCAATTGCCGTGGTCAGCAGTGACAATGGCCACGCCTCCCTTATCTATAACCTTATCGACGAGTTTACCAGCACATTCGTCAACTACTTCTACTGCTTTAATCCCTGCCGATAGCACCCCAGTATGCCCCACCATATCGGGGTTGGCAAAATTGATAAGCAGAAAATCGTCATCATGCTCCTCAAGGCGTTTCAGGGTGGCCTCGGTCAACTCGTATGCGCTCATGTCAGGTTTGAGATCGTAAGTCGCCACTTGTGGAGACGGGATAATCTGCCGCGATTCCCCCTCCCACGGTTCTTCACGACGACCGTTGAAGAAAAAGGTCACATGAGGATATTTCTCGGTTTCCGCGGAATGATACTGTGTCAGACCCGCCTTACTAATTGTCTCCGCAAGCGTATTTGTCAAATAGATCGGTGGGAAAAGGATTTCAACTGGGAGTCCGCTAATATACTCAGTTGCCGTAATCCCATTGAGATTATCGATGTGTTCAAAGTGATCTGCGCCATCGAATTCTGCAAGTGTGAACGCCTGGGAAAGTTGACGCATCCGATCTGCTCGAAAATTATAATAAATCAGCAAGTCGCCAGGCATGATCTTGAGCGAGTCATCGTCGCCAACTACGGTAGGTTCGATGAATTCATCGGTGACGCCTTTATCGTACGATTGTTGAATCGCGGCGTCGGCGCTCTCAGCGCTATGTTCCGAGCGACGGAAGGCAATCGCATCATATGCACGAGCCGTACGCTCCCAACGTTTATCACGGTCCATGGCATAATAACGTCCACTAACCGTTGAAATCCGCCCAACACCCGCCGCCTCGATTTTCGTTTGCAAATTGGTGAGAAATTGAATCCCAGAATCAGTTGGGGTATCACGTCCGTCGGTAATCACGTGAATTACCGGATCCAACCCATGTTGTTTGCTAATGTCCATTAACGCGTATAAGTGACGCTCGTGACTATGCACGCCGCCGGCCCCAAGTAGCCCGATCAAATGCACATTATTTCCCGATTGCTTTACATTCGTCAAACCATTGATAAGCGCATCATGCTCCGCCAGCGAACCGTCCTCAATCGCTATATCGAACCGTGTAATGTCCTGATATACAACACGTCCGGCCCCTAGATTTAGATGACCGACCTCTGAGTTCCCCATCTGACCTGGCACAAGGCCCACATGCTCACCGAACGTATCCACCACTGAACGCTCGCGTGTTCTCATCCACTCATCAAAATTCGGCGTATTGCCCTGGACAACAGCATTGCCGTGTTCCATTTCACGGATCCCCCATCCATCCAGAATAATCAACATCACCGGCTTATGGCTCATAGTCGTGTAGTCCCTTCGGAAATAATCTGCATCCAGATAGTTGTATCACGACTGAGAAATCCGTCAAGTGGTTGAGGCAATGTACCCAGTCAATGTGTACCGCGTATTGACCGGTCATAGAACATTTGAGATACTACAACACCGAACAGTCGGAGGAACTCTCCAAATGCCTCAACAACCGCTCGCAGATCGGATCCGCCCACAATCTCTAAACGAATTTGTCGGTCAGACTCATCTGGTTGGAGAGGGGAAACCGATTCGACAAATGATCGAACAAGGCAGGCTGTATTCAATCATTCTATGGGGACCACCCGGCGTAGGTAAAACGACTATCGCTCGCATCATCGCCCGCGAGACGGGAATGCGCTTCACTACCCTTTCCGCTGTCTCAGCCAGCAAAGACGATCTACGCAAACTGGTCAATAGCGCTCGTGACGCACGCACCCCGATGGAACGGATGATTCAAGAGCAAACAGGGGCAGATTCCGGCAGTGGCATCGTATTATTTCTGGATGAAATTCATCGCTTCAATAAGGCACAGCAGGACTTCTTACTCCCCTTCGTGGAAAACGGAACCATTACTTTGATCGGGGCAACCACTGAGAACCCCAGCTTTGAAGTCATTTCGGCACTGCTGTCGCGGACTCAGGTATTCGTATTGAATCCCCTATCTGACGAAGAACTAAAACAGATTATTCTGAGAGGCACTCGCGAATTGAGCGTTTCAATCAGCGATGACGCGGTTGAATTTCTAACGAGTTTCGCAAATGGCGACGGTCGATCAAGCCTAAATCTGTTGGACAATGTAGTACGTCTTTACGATCAACTAAACGACGAAATCAGCGTAGAACATTTGAAAAATACGCTACAATCAAAGCATCTGCGCTACGATAAGGCGGACGAAGAACATTACAACACCATCAGCGCATTCATCAAGAGTATGCGTGCGAGCAACATAGATGCTGCCCTTTACTATCTAGCACGCATGGTTGCTTCTGGTGAGGATCCTAAATTCATCGCTCGACGCATGGTCATCTTCGCCAGTGAGGATATTGGTCTGGCAGATCCGCACGCGCTTACTTTGGCTAACGCCGTTTTCAGAGCGGTTGAGACAATTGGTTATCCAGAGGCGCAAATCAATCTCGCGCATGGAGCCACTTATCTCGCCAAAGCCCCTAAAGACAAATCGTCCTATCTTGCGTATTTCGCAGCTCTGGATGATGTTAACTCACATGGCAATCTACCCATCCCATTATCGCTACGCAATGCGCCAACACAATTCATGAAAAATCTCGGATATGGGGCCGAATACAACCCTTACAGTGAAGATTCATTGCTACCAGAAGCCATACGAGAAAAGATATACTTCAAACAAGGTAAGTCATGAGCATCCAGCGCCTTTCTGACATTGTCATCGCTCAGATAGCCGCTGGCGAAGTAATTGAACGACCAGCCTCAGTGGTCAAGGAACTGGTGGAAAACGCGCTAGATGCCGGGGCTACTTCGGTTCAAGTCGAGACCGTTCAAGGCGGAAGACGCCGAATCCGTGTTAGCGATAACGGAAGTGGCATTCCGAATGACCAGATAGAACTCGCATTTGCACAACATGCAACCAGCAAACTGCGCACCGCTGAAGACCTCCAGCAACTCATCACACTTGGATTCCGTGGCGAGGCACTATCGAGCATTGTAGCTGTTAGCAGAACCCACGTTATGACACGACATCGTGACGAACCAACAGGCACTGAAATGAGCCTCGAAGGGGGCGCACTCATCCGCCAGCAACCTATCGGCGCACCTGCGGGCACAATTCTTAGTGTCGAGGATCTATTTTTCAACACACCTGCCCGCCTGAAGTTCCTCAAGAAAGAAAATACAGAAAAGCGCTATATCTCCACACTGATTACTCGATTCGCAATGGCGTACCCTGGGACACAGTTTGTATACATGCAGGACGGACGCGAGGCGTTTCGCTCCACCGGAAATACCCAACTTGCCGATGTTATGGTCAAGGTCTACGGCATCAAAACCTTCAAGCAGTTCGTAGAGGTTCATGGAACTGAAATCCATAAGGATAACCAGTCAGAAGTGCAAGTATCCGGTTATGCATCGTTGCCAGACCTGACGCGTGGAGATCGCACGCACATCACACTCTTTGTAAACGGACGTTGGATTCAGGACTCCAGCCTCACCTACGCTGTGACACAAGCGTACCACACCCTGCTCCCACCCAATCGATATCCCTTGAGTGTGCTGATGATCAATTTGCCAACTGATCACGTAGATGTAAATGTACATCCAACAAAGGCGGAAGTTCGATTCAGATACCCTGAACTCATCTTCACAGCCGTTCAGCGTAGTGTCCGCAATGCGATTATGGCATCTCATTCAAGCGGGGAAAGCCCTAATTTCACGAGACAGGTCACACCAGATGCATCGCGATCAGAAGGATGGAATAGTCATATTCAACTCGATCTAAAACTCGGTTCTGAAGAGTCTAACTTTTCAAACGTCGATAGTGATGCGCGGCTACAAGAGCATGCAACAACTCCAGAAGACCTTAATCGACCACGCCACCCACGTACGTTACCGCCACTTCGCATCATTGGACAGGTCGGTGCGATGTATGTTGTTGCAGAAGGACCGGCAGGTATGTACTTGATCGACCAAAATGCGGCACACCAGCGAATCTTGTATGAAACCCTGCTTGATAACTACGCCAGCGGAACAGCAGATACCAGACGCCTGCAAAGTGATCAAACCGTCACTCTATCTGCCCGTGATTCTCAGATTCTAGAACGTCTAGTAACTACATTAACAAAATTTGGTGTAGATATTGAAAACTTCGGACCGGTTACATTCCGCATTCGTGGATTGCCCGCGTCAATTGAAAATCGTATTCAGGAACCAGCGACCATTGTCCACAAACTCGTGGCTACCTTCGTCAACGGCGACCCAGATGATGAAATCGCGACCGTGGCCCAGGATATATCTAATCTAGCCGCTTATCGTACTGGTCAAATCCTGTCGGAACAGCAAATGCAGACGCTCATTCGTAGACTAGAACGCTGTGAGAATCCGCATAGCTCTCCAGATGGTCGTGCAACACTTATTCACTTAAGTGGCGATCAACTCGCACGCGAATTCGCCAGATCGTAAATCGATTATCGACTTTGCCATTGGAATATGCGTGGTACGCTAGATGGTCCGATTGGAATGAATACCCCCTGAGAGTCTTGCATCGCGACACGCACCGTCCAACGAATGGTATGTGTCTGACCATCTGTTGGAATCAGCGAGGTGGGAAGCCTTAAAGAAGTGGATCGTGTCGCATCTTGCCATACCTCAGCGCTAACAGTGTCTACAACCTCAACCAGATAATATTCATTTTGCTCCAGAATTCCAACACCCACCCAGAACAACTCGACACGGCCAGCGCCAGCAATACTTCCGTCAGATGGTGAAATGACAGAGGGTGGGCGATAGGTCGGCGTGGGCGTGGGTGTCTCCATACCTGAAGGTGTCGGTGACTTCGTCGGTGTCGGGGTAGGGAATGGCACTTGAACACACTGATCTACCCTAACGAACGGATTGCAGTTCGGACCGCCACTCGGCGTATCAAATACACAACCAAGAAAGCTAATGTCTGGATTTAGCTGTGCGAGAATTTCCAGTGTTGCGCCACCATATTGCTGAATAATACTGACAATATTTTCCCCCTCGCGGACCGTGTGACAGCCGAATGCGGTGTTCGCAGGAAGGGCCACATTCCCCAGTCGCGAGCTTGGATCACCGCCAAGTGTCTCGATCACGGCAGCCGTAAGTTCGACCCCCTGGGGGATACGTGTAGGCGTGGGGCGTGGAATTAACAGTGTTTGACCAGCAAAGATGTTATTTGCACTGCTCAGATTGTTCAACCGGAGAATCTCGTCAATCACTGTGTTTTCACGATAATTATATGGAGACTGCGCGATGATTACGATCAAGCTTTCACCGGCTTGTACAACGTGCTCCCATGGCCCAAGTGTTGGCTCTGATGTTGGCGTTTCGAGCAATGCCGTGGCAGTCGGTGATGGACTTGGCGACGCGACAATCAACGAAGGTTGCGGTGCGGTCGTCAGACTCGGAGATGGCGTGGGCGTGGGCGTTGATGACCCTGTAACCGGAGGCTGATCTGGCACAACATTGATTGGAGATTCTATCAGACCTTCTTCGGTTGGCGAGGCATCGTCAACGGTAAAATTGCATCCGACAATCGACAACCCAATCCACATAAACACGAATATCATGCGAATATGCAAATAACTCATTGTCCACTCCCCTCCCATATAAATGATCGCACCTGGGTTGTGTATTGCAATTCATCAGGATTCGACGCTGTAACAACACTAACGGACCAGCTAAACTCATACCGTCGGTCTGCTACCCCCTGCCACTCAACTGGCAAAACAAAACTGTTTTCAGTTGAATCCGCCGAATAGACGACACCCTCTGAAATGTTCTCTATACGTAACCGATACTGATCACCCGAAGTCAGTGCCCCGGAACCCACCCAACGCAATGTAACTAATTCATCACTACGGAAAAGAGACCGGTCGTCGGGGCTAATCAATACCGGCGCGTTAAAGGTCGCGGTCGGCGTCGCCGTTGACGTTTCACTACCAGACGGAGTCGGCGAAAGCGTTGGCAATGCAGTCGGTGCAGGAACACGCACCAATTGATTCGCGGCTAAAAACACACTGCAACGTTCGCCACCGAAGTCCTCACCAAAATCACATTGTGCGAAGGTGATCTCAGGGTTAATCTGCGAAAGAATTTCGAGATTAGCGCCATATTGCACCGCAATCGAGATGATGTCTTCACCTGGTTGCACAGTATGAAACGCAATTCCCGGTTGAAGAGTTGCTGTTGGAACAAAGAAAGGATCAAAGTCTTCATCCAGTGGATTTCGTTCTGCAACAGCCTCTATGTCAGAATCGCTAGCAGAGGATGACGAAGCGCCCGGCTCTGTGGGACTCAAATTTGGATCAACGGTAGGAGTGGGCCATGGAATCGACAACACGTCACCCGGACGTATGTCCTGCAAGTCGCGTAAAGAATTGGTTGACTGTACCGCGTCTAACAAGGGGTCGCCAAACGTTGTATGGCCACATGCACTGATGATACCGATCAATGTATCATTTACCCTCACTGTAATAATACACGGTTCAGGTGTGGGAGTACTCGTAGTCGTCGGTTGTGGTGTCGGGGTAATGCTCGGTGTTGCCGTAGGTGGTCCGACAGTTACGGTTGGTAAGTTAGATGTAGGACGCAACGTTGGTAATGTCATCGGATTCGCGCCTGACTCACCGGAGTTTGGCAGCAAAGATGGTGAAAATGAGATTATCAAACCAATACCCATAACCGTAAGCAGAAATGCAGCGACACCTGACAGATATCTTTGTCCTAATCTGCGAAGACTACCCTCCAGCAGGTCGGTTTCACCGAATCTAAAGTCATAGGTCTGTGCCGGTTGTTCTTCTTCAGTCGTCGTGCCAGCCAGTGAACCAGCACTCTGCATAGATGCGCCACACGTTGTACATTCTCTGGCAACATGCTGGTTCGCTGCTCCGCAAATTGGGCAAATCCTGAACGATTGAGACAAGCAACGCTTCCAAAGAACTAATCATCGAAAGATAGATTATACGCACCGATTGCTGGACCTTCGAGGGCTATATCCTGTGGAAACCATCAAAACAGGTTCATCAATCAAAGATTTGTAGCCTGCCTTAACTTGCCCCTTCTTTACAGCACAGTTTATAATGCGATCATGGTAGGCAGAAATAAGTAAAAACATTGTACAACTGCCGCCCTATCTTATTGCAGAGCCACAAGCGGTGGGAGGGTACCGGTGGAAAACACAAACACCAGGGACAGTCAAACTGATAAGTTCTTATTACATGAAGCCCTGAGTGTGTTGGCCTCAAATACCGACCCCGTTCTTGGCATTGAAACCCTGCTGGATACAACCCTGAAAATCGCTGGTGCTGATCGGGCGTGTATCATCATTTTTCGCGACCCGGAGCTGTACATTTCTTCCGATGATGAGGTGCCGGATGAGATGCTGCCAGACATCGCTACGCTCAATGAAATTGCGGCGTCAATGACACCTGAGATTCACGTAGACCCTTCAGTCACGCTCAATGGTGAAAGGATGACTTTCGTCGGGCAAATTCTGTCGCCAATCCACATTGAACAAAAACCAGAGGCATTATTTTGGTGTCTGAAACGAGACGACAACGTATCGGCATTTAGTGAGGAACACATCGCACTTCTTCGCAGCCTTAAGCATGCAATTGCCTCACTATGTCGTTCTTTGAAAGCAAATGAGCATCATCAGAAATTAGAAACGAACCAGAGCGAATTTATCAGCATCGTCTCTCATGATTTGCGCTCTCCTTTGACATCAATGAAGGGCTTCGCCGACATGTTGGAATCCGGCTCGGTGGGAGAATTGAACGATCAACAAGCATACTTCATCGAGAAGATTCTTGCAGGTATAAGTCAGATGACCTCATTGGTCGACAACATTCAGGATGCTGGGAGGTACGATCCTGAAACAGGATTTTATAAGATGCAACGCGCTCAGTGTGACTTAACAGAAATGGTCGCACGTATCGTCAACAGCCACCTTGTGCCTGCGGAGAAACAAGCCTTAACGATGCGGACTTCCATTTCGGATAATGTGCCGATTATCAATATTGACACTCACATGATCGAGCGTGCGATCATTAACCTGGTCGACAATGCGATCAAATACACACCAAATGGCGCGGAAGTCGAGGTCGGGGTAAAGCGTATTGATGACACAGTTATTATCAGTGTGCGCGATAGTGGACTGGGTATTAGCCCCGAAAATCAGACAAATCTATTTGAGCGGCGTGTTCGCATTGCACGTGAAGAGCATAAGCGAATAAAGGGAAGCGGATTGGGCCTGTTTATCGTACGAAGTGCTGCGCGACGCCACAGTGGTGATGCATGGATCGAAAGTCAGCCGGGTGAAGGAAGTACATTCTTCATCAGCATTCCTCTCACTGGAGATAATCTACTTCACTCTGGATGAAACCAAGTCCAACTAAAAACTGAAGACTCATCTACAAAGGCACATACCAAATACTTTGTTAAGTTGCACAGTGTGCTGCGCCCCTATGTATTACACAGTTTACACTTGCGCCGAACGAAAAGGCAGGTATAGGTTACCCGCCCATCTCCTCGATCCATCAACATACAATTTTCTCTTAGTCGGCAGCAGGTTCTGTCAATTGTTTCGCTGCTTGCAACTCTTCTTGTTGCGGGTTAATTTCGTCCGCGACAGGGTTATCCAGAATCACGCGCACTGAGCGATCATATGTGATGTAGTTCCATATCCAGTTCACCATCACGTTCAGACGATTACGGAAGCCAAGTAACCAAACGAGATGTAGCATTAGCCACGTAAACCAGGCCGCAAAACCCGTCAGTTTCACCGTATAAAATGGCCAGGCAACGGCACGACTGCGTCCGATTGTCGCCATGACCCCTTTGTCACGATATGCAAACGTTTTCTGCGGTTGACCCTTGATTTGGGAAATGATGTTCTTCGCTGCAAGTTTTCCTTGCTGTTGTGCTACTGGAATCAACTGCGGATAAGGTTCATCTGATTTGGGATCAATCAGATATGAAATATCACCAATTGCGTAAATCGAGTCCCGTCCGACAACCTCAGTTGTCTTTTGAACCGGTACACGTCCACCCTGAGCCAGATCAACTCCCAGCATTTCTGCCAAGGGGGACGCTTTCACACCAGCCGCCCACACCAGTGTACGGGTTTGAATGATCTCGCCATTCTTCAATTGGACAAAATCTTTACCTACCTGTTCTACCATTTTGCCTAGCCGAACATCCACTCCAAGAGAGCGAAGTTGCTTAAGTGCTGACTGCTGCAAACTCTCCGGGTAAGGTCGGAGAAGCGTATCTGTCGCTTCAACTAAAATCACACGGGGTCGCATGGGCGTTGCGACATGAAATTCGTTGCGCAGCACGTAGCTGTAAAGCTCATATAATGCACCTGCGGTTTCTAGGCCAGTCGGTCCACCACCTACTACCACCAACGTCAGCATCGCCTGACGGTCATCATCGTCTTCTGTCCATGCAGCTTTCTCAAACAACTTGAGGATATGATTGCGCAACACGAGTGAGGTTTGCAACGACTTGATCTCGAACGAGAATTGTTCCAATGACGAATTTCCAAAGTAGTTGGTCACACTACCCGCTGCAACGATGAGGTAATCATACGCTTCTTCACGAACAACACCATTAGTCCGCACATGCACGAACTTAGCATCATAATCGATTTCTTGCACATTGCCGAGCATAAACCGTACATTATCGTTCTTACGGAAGATCGAACGTACCGGATAAGCAATTTCGCTTGTCTCTAACCCGCATGTCGCCACTTGATATAATAGTGGGGTAAACGTGTGATAGTTGTTTCGATCAATTAGTAGAACGTCTATAGCGTGGCGTGCCAACATCCTAGCGGCAAAAAGGCCGCCAAAACCTGCGCCGATAATCACGACTCTGCGTCGATTATTTCCCATGTGATGCCTCCTATATTTGTGAATTACTTCACATTACGTAATTATACGTTGATTGTGATATATTGCACAATACATCACCGGGTTTTCTCATCTATTCATTAGAATGTGTGCGATGTTGATGCTTTGTCAACTACCTTGCTCGTTATAATCGTTCCCTGGGATTGACATTCGTTTAATCTCACACGAATCATTCATGAGACTTGCAAACAGTAAGGGACGATTATGCCTCGAGCATTGTTCAGCGTTTATGACAAAACGGATTTGACTCGCTTCGCATCAGAACTCATTCAAATTGGTTGGGACCTTGTGGCGAGTGGTGGTACAGAGAAGGCATTGCGTGAAAGTGGACTACCGGTCACGCCTGTCGAGCAGTTAACCGGACTTCCTCATATGTTGGGAGGGCGTGTCAAAACGCTTCATCCTGCAATACATGCCGGGATCCTGGCTCGCAACACCAGTGAAGACCTAGACACACTGGCACGCCATGGTTATGCACCAATCGCAATGGTCGTATGTAATTTGTATCCATTTCAAGAAACGGTGGCCCGGCAAAGCGCGACATTGCAAGATGCAATTGAACAAATCGACATTGGCGGTGTCACGTTATTGCGTGCAGCAGCCAAAAATTTCTTTCACAGCACAGTCGTATGTGATCCTCAAGACTACACTTCCGTTATTGCGTCGTTGAAAGCGGCTGGTGAGGTCGAACTGGCGATGAGACGTAACCTTGCTATCAAAGCATTTGCTTTAACTCGCGATTATGACACTGCGATTCATGCCTTTTTATCGATCGGTACAACAAGCCTGATGTCAGCCATCACTGACGTTCTTCCGGGACAAATCTCGCTCGGCGTCCAAAAAGTGGAAACGCTCAAGTATGGAGAGAATCCACATCAGGAAGCAGCCTACTATAGTCGTCAATCGACAGATGGGCCATTCGGTGGCTCGGTCATTAGTGGTGCCAAGTTATCTTATACGAACATTCGTGATATTGATGTAGTCTGGCGGGTATTATCTTCGTTTACAGAAGCGACAGTTGTTGTCGTAAAGCACACAAATCCTCTTGCAATCGCTAGCGGAGATAGCACGATCGAAGCTCTCGTAAAAATACAGGCACAAGTCAGTGACGTTCTGACAGGATGCGTCATTGGGATTAATCGACCTTTGAGTAAAGATTTCATAGAATATCTGGGAACAATCCGTGTTGATGCGATTGCAGCCCCCAGTGTAGATGTACAAGCGCAAGATAACTTGCTGCAATATCGACCCAACTGCCATGTTGTGCAAATCCCACATCCGTTCGACGGGAGCGAACTCGAAATCCGCTCTGTGCACAAGGGCATTCTTGTCCAACGCCCTGACGTAGGAGATCCTGAAGGCAGCATATTCAAAACAGTCACGATTCGTGTGCCATCGGAGAGCGAAATGTTTGCATTACAGTTCGCTTGGAACGCGGTTCGCCATGTTAGGACTAGTGGCATTGTCATCGCGCAACAAGATCGCACAATCGCTATTGCGGGCGGATTAACAGATTGCCTTGAGTCTGTCAGAAGTGCTAGGGAAAGTGCACAGAAGCAGGCAGTAGGTGCTGTCATCGCATCTGACTCTTTTCTGCCCACGGGTGACGCCGTTCGCATCGCAGCCGAAGCAGGCATCACAGCAATCATTCAGCCCGGTGGTTCAATTCGTGATAGCGAGGGCATTGATGTCGCCAACAAAGCAAACATCGCAATGGTTTTTACAGGAACCCGGCACTTCAACCACTAAACCACCAGGTTTGACCCACTACATCTACAAAATCTGTTCACAAGGGCTGTATTTCCTGTATACTAGCGTTAAATCCCCCTGTAGCTCAGCGGATAGAGCAGTTGCCTTCTAAGCAAATGGTCGGGAGTTCGAGTCTCTCCAGGGGGGCCAACAAGAAACGCCCCATGACTTAGCCATGGGGCGTTTCTTGTTTTTTAATAACTACAATTCGTTAAAGCATGATCTCGTCGTAGACGGCCTGAGTTTCAGCAGATACCGGACGGCTGTCCTTCGCGAATTCATCCTTTAATTTCTGAAAGTGTCCGGCAGCTTCGCTACGACGCCCCAGATGCGCAAACAGATGCATCACTTCTCGATGCAAATCCTCACGTGCATTGTCTTCTTGGAGTGCTTTTTGCAAAAGTGTAAGTGCCTGTTCATGACGATCACGTTTGACAGCGATGTTCGCCATTTCAGTTAGCGCTTCAAGATATCCGGCACGAAAGTGTTCCCGACGCTCATCAATCCACACGTCGGAGTGTCCTTGCAAAAATGGACCGCGATACAAATCGACTGCACGCTGCCACGCATCAAACCGAGCGTCATCGCTCTCAACATTGCGACCATCCATCAATGCCTTCGAGAAGTCGATCACATCATAGTAAACTGTCATATTTGGGTTGATGCGATAATAGCCGTCATCGTGGACCAAAACATCCGTATCCAAAGCCTTATGTAGACGCCGCTTTGTCACATGGAACACATTGACAGCCTGATCCGCTTCAAGCTCAGGCCAAAAAGCCTGACAGATTTCAGAACGCGTCACAATTGGACGATCCAGCGCGAAAAAGAACAACAAACGCGGCAAGTGCCCTTCCCATGTGTCAACAGCCTTGCCATTCGCAACCACGAAACCGGGACCCAGCGCAAACACCTCAAGCGGCGCATCCTTATCGACAGGCGAGTCATAGAAATTTTCGGTAATAACTTCGCTGTCCTTCAACATCACCGCTGATTTGTGCGCAATAAGCGACACCCATGGCAAACGAGGGAGCGTTCGACTGTTAACGACAACACGACAGTTCTCCGGGGCATATGTCCCTAACAATTCCACGAATCTCTGCACATGATCTGCTGTATCACTGCGATCATACTCGTCAAAGACGATGAAGAAACGTTCTTCAGTAATTTCGGCAAGTTCCTGTGCGAAGGTTTTCATCACCAATTCGAAGTGATCTTGAGGATTCTCGTAAACATTTTGGGGAAGCATATTGATGTGACGCCCGAACGTCGCATATTGATCCGCCATATCATGTGTTAACGAAGCGAGAAACGCCGCCAGCTTAATATCGTCTGGCCCCAAGGCATAGTAGAATACTTTATAGTCAGGGTCATTGATGAGCCGTGCAATCAGCATTGACCGATAACGGCTCTCTGGATGTAAGAGGACGATACAGGTTTTATCTGCCTGGTCCAAAAAAGTCTGATACGCATCTTCGACAAGAGCATGTAGTTTCATGACTCATTACCTGATTTACTTAAGCATAAATGTCTACTTCCTATTATAGCATACTAAACGACTTTTGCTAATTTTCAGTTAGTGTCATACATAATTCAGTGCTTACTGGAGAAGAACGCTTTATGTCAGATTCAGAACACACCCCTGGTCGCCCTCTTGGAGTTACACTTGCAATCGTTGCCAGCATCTTAGTCTACTCAATTTTGCCGTTACTATGGGTTGGCACTGCTGCATTGATCGAACAAAGACTTAACAGAGTAAGTGAAATTAGTATTCCGCTGGGTGAAGATGAAGTCACACCGATCGCTTCTGGTGGCAATGTTGACCTTGGCGCAGGGTCAACTGAATTGATACTTCAAACTATGCTGAGTGTCAGTTTTCTCATCATTGCTGGATTAGCATGGCGGGGAAGATCGCAAACAATGCGCTACGTCTTCCTGATTGCCGTCGTCGCCCTGTCACTACTCATGATCGCGATGCGGCTAACCTCCCTGTTAAAATCAGACTCAATGGGCATCACTGGCGGGTCACTGGATGCGCTTTTTAACATACTCAGTAATAGTCACGTGCTGCTCATGATCTTAGTTCCATTATACGTGGTGTGGTATCTAAATCGCGGTCCAGCACGTGCATTTTATCGTGGCTACTACATCACAGAAGAAGACACATCCCAGTAAGAAATGAGTCTGCCTTCTTCTTGATTTTATCGAGTTTGTGATTTTTACTTGGCTTTCTCGATTTCAGCTATTTCTTGTTGAACCAACTCACGTCGCAGCGTCTTACCTACTGCTGTCTTGGGGAGTTCATCAATGAATGCAAAGCGCCGTGGCACTTCATACTTGGCTAAGTGCTTCTCACAATGCGCGATTAACTCTGCCTCAGTAACTTTTTGGTCTTCGCGTAGAACAATCCACGCTTTCAATGCTTCCTGTCCAACCTTCTCAGGATGCGGAATTGCAGCAACACCGACTTCTAATACAGCCGGGTGTTCTTTAAGCGTATTTTCAATAGTCGTTGGATATACGTTGAATCCACCGATAAGTGCCATATCTTTCTTGCGGTCAACGATGTAGAAATAGCCGTCTTCATCCATACGAGCAATATCTCCAGTATACAGCCACGTCTTACCCTCAAGCTCGCGCAGTGCGTTTGAGGTTTCGGTTGGCATACCGAAGTACCCTTTCATAAGGTTCGGTCCATGCATAATGATTTCGCCAGCTTCTCCAACTGGCAGGACCGTCTCACCATCATCCAGACTAACGATGCGAACTTCGATGTTAGGCAGCGGAATGCCAATTGACCCTGTTCGATTTTCACCATGAACGGGATTCACGTGGGTGGCTGTTGGCATCTCGCTCATACCATACCCTTCCAGCAAGATTCCACCACTCAAACGCTCAAATTCGCGCTTGGTCGAAGGCGGGAGCGGTGCAGACCCGCTGACACACAGACGAATTGAACGCAGGCTGGTTTTCCCTGATGTTACATCCGGGTGATTGTTGATTGCGTTATACAGTGCCGGCACACCATGGAAAAGTGTAGGTTGGAACTTATCGATTACGCCGAGTACATCATCAATATCGCGGGCATTCGGAACAAGAATAATACGTGTACCGATACTCATCCCAACACTTAACACGGCGACCATACCGAACACATGGAATAAAGGAATCGCACCAAGCATTAGCTCTTCGTTACCAGGTACACCGTCAACAGTTAGGAATGCACTTTGCTGAAGTGTATTTGCCACCAACGCATGATGAGTTGACATGGCAGCCTTTGATGTTCCAGTCGTGCCTCCTGTGTACTGGAAAATACACAGATCATCTCCTCGGACATCAACTTTAGGCGCACGTCCGGCGAATTTACCCAGCAGATCCTGGAACCAGTGATCGCCAGATTTCAAGCTCTCGACATAGTGACCATCTTTCTTTTCTCGCGCAATAGTAAATAGAATACGTGCTAATGTCGGCAGATATTCTTTGATATTCGCAACGATCACCGTCTTGACTTTTGTTTTTACCTGCACACTCTTGATAGCGTCGTAAAACATGCTGAGGCAGATCACAACCTCTGCTTCACAATAGTTTATTTGCTGTGCCATCTTTTCCGGCGGATACGTCGGGTTTGTAGCAGCGACTACACCACCAGCCTTCAAAATACCGAAAAACGAAATGACAAAGGCCGTCGTATTCGGCATCACCATAGCCACACGATCGCCCTTTTTAACTCCGAGGTCAATCAGCGCTGCCGCTAGCGCATCAGATTGCTTATCAAGTTCACCATACGTAAGTTCGCTTGACAATCGACCAAGAACGGGCAACGCTGCGGAAGTAATTAAAGCTGTTTGATTAGGATTCTGCGCGGCATGATTGCTCATAAACGCGTAGAGTGGTTGATCAGGGACTTCAACCACTTCAGATACCCCTTTATCGTATTTGCCCAACCAAGGCTTATCCGAGTAGGTAATCATAGGTCTAGTTCATCTCCTTATAAAATAAACACCCAAGTAATTGTTATGTATGCAGAGTATACGCGATCGTTAATGTTGGGTCAAAAGATTTTAACCATCTTAATAGCTAATTAATCACTATTCCCAGGCACGCCACCTATCAGGTAGCTTAGTGGCCTGACCATCTCTGGTGATGCAAATATGCTTTGTGTGTCCTTTGACTAATATATTCCCGCTATCTTGATCAACAATCTCGTATTCGAACGTTAAGCCACGACTTCTGAGTGCCGTGAGCCAGGTCCGTACAATAATTTTCTGTTCATAGTAAGCCGGTTTTATATATCGAATATTAATCTCTGTCACTGCAAGGAAGTAACCAGCTTTCTCAAATTCACTATAGGGTGTTCCTTTACGGCGTGCATATTCGCTGCGAGCCTCTTCGAAGTAAGCTACGTAGTTGCTATGATGAACAAATCCCATCATATCTGTTTCTTTATAACGTACACGCAGCGTGATCTCCACCAAAAAACAGTCACTTGGAGCCATTGTTTCCCCTTTCATGTCTTATTTCCCAATTATAGAGTCACAGCATACCAAAACCTGCGGCAATCGCACCGACTTGAACGATCTGAAACTCGCAATTTGCTTGCGATGATATACACTTGCTTTGTAATTGAAGGGACGAATTTCAGATGAAAATTATAATCGCACTACTTCGAACTTTAACTTTACTGATTTTGCTATTCACTTTAGGTATTGTGATCATGGCTCAAGAAGAAACATCTGAACCCGAGATTATACCTGAGGCCACAGCAGAACCAGTCACGGAAATCAACTACACAATGATACCCCAACGTCAGCGCGAAGACGGCGCTTTTGTTCTCGGTGAAGAAGAAGCCATTCTCACAGTCATTATATTTTCTGATTTCCTGTGCGTGGATTGCGCTGAATACGCCCCCACAATTACCCGTTTCATCGAGAACTATGTCATCGAAGGTCTTGCCCAAATCGAATACCGCTTATTCCCGGTAACGGGTGAAAATTCATCAAGTTTCGCGCAACTCGCCGAGTGCGCAGGCAAACAAGACGCTTTCTGGGAAGCGCGAGCATGGTTGTTTCAGCAATTTTCCGACATTGAGCAACCCGAAAGCGGTAACATTCCCGCCCTGCCGACCATTGATGAGACATTATTCATTACCGAACTACAGCTCGACGAAGATGATTTTGAACAATGCCTTGTTGATGCATCACAATACCTCACAGACTCACTGCTTGCCGTGGAAATTGATGTAATCTCCACCCCGGCTGTAATGTTTCGCCTTAACGACAGCCCACCTCAATGGGTACGAGTTAACGGGGAAATATTCAACGAAGGCGGCCTCTCATACGAACTACTCGAACTGGCTGTGGAAGCTACAAATCACTAGTCAGTAACAGCGTCATCCAAGTCAGTTTCAAGGTCTGCTGGTTTAGTTACTTCGCCACCAGTTTCAGAGCGTTTTCGCAAAATCGCGGCACCTTTTTCATTCGGGATTCGCTCAAGCAATTCGATATCATAGGCGACCAACCAGCGATTCACCATCTCATTTTCGGATGGACGCATGTAATCGTCCACAAGGATAATGGCATTATCTGCCAATCTGGAGAAAATCATCGGCAACGCCGGATAACGCGCAGAAGAGTCGCCGCTTTCAGGCGGACCATCGACAATCAGCAGATCAATTTCTTGAAGATCATCAATCGTACCCGGCGCATACCAATTATACGTTTCTTCACCTAGTGAAAGGCTTTTTAGCGGCGCGTGACGAATCTCTGCAATGCTTGAAAACCCGTGCAAGTCAACAATACGCTGACCAGATTCTACAAATTCTGGAAGATGTTCCAGTGAGACGAGTTCACCATCATGACCGCTGGATTCCAGCGCATAGCCACAAATCACGGTAGAAGTTCCGCTACCTAACTCCAAAATCCGCTTCGGCTTATACTGCTTAACGACTGTAACGATAATTGTCGCAAAGTCAGGTGAGACAACCCACAATCGTAGTGGCGGTAGCGGAAAACGAATCTTGATGACTGCAAATAACGACGTCAATGCCTCCAATTGTCGATAATGGTGAAAACTTTCGACCTGTTGACGATGATAGATATTCATATGAACTTGCAGCAATACCCATCCCATCGCTAACGGCGCGACAATTAGTGCAGCACCACCGCCAACTAACAATGAAACAAACGTTAGACCAGCCCACATCAACCACAGAGATATGTGTCGCTGACGGAATCGTGGAAATGCCGGGTCTTGTGCTTCGATATGTTGGAGAGGTTCAAATGACATCAAATGTCCTACTCTCTATGCCGTTTCTCAAGCTCAACGCGTACATCATCCAGCGAAAGTCCGAGGTCCACCATGAGCACCAAAACATGGTAAAACAAGTCAGAAAACTCTGCGATTTGCTCTGCACGTCCTTGCCCTAATGCAGCGACGACGACTTCCACTGCTTCTTCACCAACTTTTTGTGCAATCTTGTTACGCCCCGCCGCAAAAAGTTGACTCGTATAACTACCTTTAGACGGCTTGAGTTTACGATCCACGATAATTTCTTCCAACTGCGAAATCATATCGGTTTGTTCAGCCATTCACAGATGCTCCGGTTTCTCAGAAAACTCAGACAAAGTGCGGAAGAAGCAATGTTGCTCTCCCGTGTGACACGCTGGACCTGCTGGATCAACCAGAATGAGCAGGGTATCAGCATCGCAGTCTACCCGAATATCGCGCACTGATTGCGTATTTCCCGATTCTTCACCTTTATGCCAAAGCTTTGCACGGCTCCGGCTCCAGAAAACAGTTTGACCGATTTCCAGCGTTTTGCTCAATGACTCGAGACTCATATATGCCATCATGAGCACTTCATGTGTACTCGAATCCTGAACAATCGCGGGGATTAAACCCTGTGCATCCCATTTCAGCGCAGATAGGTCTTCACGATGAATCACTATTGAGTTCCTCCCATCCATGCAGCCGTACCGGAACACCTTTTTCTGCCAGATAACGCTTCAGGTCAGGAATCATGATTTCTTTATAGTGAAAGAGGGACGCCGCAAGTGCCGCATCTGCGCCAACAGTTGCCAGCGCATCATGGAAGTGCGACATTGTCCCAGCCCCACCCGACGCAATCACTGGAATAGACACAGATTCCGCAATGGCTTCCGTCATCTCCAAATCATAGCCAGATTTTGTGCCGTCCCGGTCCATACTCGTCAACAGAATTTCACCTGCCCCCCGATCTTCTACCTCTTTCGACCATTCAACAGCCTCACGGTCTGTTGGCACGCGCCCACCATTGATGTGAACGATCCAGCGACCATCAACGAATTTCGGGTCTATGGCCACTACGATGCACTGGCTACCAAACCCCCATGCACCTTGATTAATTAGATCAGGCTTGCGAATTGCAGCACTGTTGATACTAACTTTATCGGCCCCAGCAAGCAATGTAGCGCGAATGTCTTCGATACTGCGGATTCCGCCGCCTACACAAAAGGGGATGAAAATGCTATCTGCAACATGCTTTACCATTTCCAACGTTGTGTTGCGATCCTCATGACTGGCTGTAATGTCTAGAAACACTAATTCATCAGCCCCGGCACGATCATAAATAATTGCCTGCTCGACCGGATCACCGGCATCGCGCAAACCGACAAAATTTACCCCTTTTACGACCCGCCCATCTTTTACATCAAGACAGGGGATAATTCGTTTAGCCAGCATTGATTGTTCCTGCAATCTTGATTGCTTCGACCAAAGTGAACAGCTTTTCATAGAGTGCCATTCCAACGATAACACCCGAAACCACACCAGTATCGGCAAGCCTGCGAATTTCGTCTAATGAACTTACACCACCTGACGCAATTGTCTGCAAACCCGTTTGTACGGCAAGTGCAGCGGTGCCGTCCACGTCAACACCTGTCAACTTTCCGTCACGTGCGACATCAGTATACAAGGCATGGATAACACCAATCTCCACCATCTGCTTACCGAATTCAATCGGCGTCAATTCTGTACTTTGCTGCCAACCATGTGTTGTAATCTTATCGTCACGCGCATCCAATGCGACGCATATTTTATCTGCACCAAAGCGCGTAACCGCTTCTGCAACAACATGTGGTTGACGAATAGCGAGCGTTCCGAGCACAATACGCGAGGCCCCCCGGTCGAGTGCTTGAGCAACATCGTCCAGAGTGCGTAAACCGCCTCCAAATTGAATGCGCACATTGAGTTTTGAGGCCATTTCCAATATTCGCCCGTTATCATTAGCCTCGGAAAATGCACCGTCGAGGTTCACCATATGAATCCATGTCGCCCCTTGCGACACCCATTCTTCGGCGGTTAAAAACGGAGATTCGCTGAATGTCGTTTGTTGATTGGGGTCACCTTCTTGAAGTCTTACCACTTTTCCACCACGAAGGTCAATCGCTGGATACACAATCATGACAAGTTCACTCCTGGCAAATCAAGGAAATTACGTAAGATGCGCAGCCCAGTGTGTTGGCTCTTTTCCGGGTGGAACTGCACACCAAAAATATTTTTTCGTTGTACCCCCGCACAGAACGGAATGCCATAGTCAACCATAATCAACGCATCTCTTGCCTCTTCTGGCAAACAGTAGTAACTATGCACGAAGTACGCATAGCTCTCTGTTGACAAACCCTTGAGCAAAGCTGACTCACGTTGAATGCCTAGTTGATTCCACCCCATATGTGGAACTTTAAGGTCATCAAAGGCAGGGAAACGGGTTACTTTCCCTGGCAGAACACTTAAACCGATATGCTCACCCATTTCGTCACTTTGCTCAAATAAAAACTGCATTCCGAGACAAATCCCCAAATAGGGAATACCTTTAGCAAGGGCATCCTTGAGTGGGTCTACCAACGCCTGTTCATGGAGTCTTTGCATCCCTGCGCCGAATGCGCCAACACCGGGTAGGACAATACGATCTGCACCCGCCAGATCATCAGGTGAGTGAACAAGGCGGACATCCTGCCCCACACCGAGGTAGCGCAGCGCATGAAGCACACTGCGCAAATTTCCCGCCCCATAATCAATGACTGCAATCATGTAACCTCCGCCGGTACCCAAATAAAAAATCCCCGCTCTAGCGAGGATTGTCGTGACCTGTTCATACCATATGGCAAAGATAAACAGCAACACCTCACACCGAGCTACCCGGAGTGAACCATCCCGCGATGAAAATGCGCATGCTTGATCTCAATAACCATAGCTCGAGAGTATATCGGTGTGCAAAGGGAATGTCAATGTTCTGCAGCTCATGCGAATGCGCTACAATAGCCACATATAGATACGGGCAAAGGAAAGCATTGATATGGGCGGCACGATCGCTATGCTCACAGATTTCGGGACATCTGACAATTATGTCGGTATGATGAAAGCTGTCATCGGCAGCATCGCGCCCGACACTAGAATCATTGACATCTCACACAATATCGCCCCACAGCACGTTAGAGAAGGTGCGTTCGCGCTGCTCAACGCCCACACTTACTTCCCCACCGGCACCGTTTTCCTCGTCGTAATCGATCCAGGTGTTGGGACAACACGTACTCCTATTGCAGCTCAAGCTGGGGATTACACGTTTGTCGCACCAGATAATGGTGTATTAAGCTACGCGTTATCCCAGTTCGATAGCTACCACGTGATCTCACTTACGGATACCGACTACCATCGTCAACCGGTCAGCCATACCTTCCATGGACGCGACATATTTGCGCCGGTTGCTGCACACATATCGGCAGGAATAGCCATTGAAACTATAGGTGAACCGCAATCGGGCATCATGCAGTTGCCGCGACCTTACTTAAGCATCGAAGAAAATACAATTATAGGCGAAGTAATCCACATTGATCATTTCGGAAATATCATTTCCAGCATTGGTACTATCCGATGGAATGCAGAAGATCGCCTCACTCTGACCCCGATCTTCGATGCAAATAACCCTCCTGTTCGAATCTTAGCAGATGAAACTTCCATTCAGGCAGGACAGCACACCATTAACAGATTACACCTTACCTACGGGGAAGTGCCTCGCGGAGAGTTGGTAGCCCTGGTCGGAAGCAATGGCTTTCTCGAAATTGCAGTAAATCAAGGCAGCGCGAGCGAAAGACTCGATGTTAGGATCGGAGACCGCATTCAACTACACATAGGAGAAATTGATGCAACAGTTCGTTATTGAGGGCGGGCACGCACTCCATGGTGAAGTGATCCCCAGCGGCAACAAAAATGCAATCCTGAAAATGCTACCCGCGTGTCTATTGACGGACGAACCGATCACGCTCCTCAATGTGCCTGATATTGCAGATGTACGCGTTACAATTGACGTGATGCACGCACTCGGCGCTCGTGTTGAGTGGACAGCACCAAAGACACTGCATGTCCACGCTGCCGAAGTCAATACGCATATTTTGAACACCGAACTCGCTCGTAAAACTCGCGCCAGCTTTGTCTTTGCCGGTCCAATGCTGGGACGGCTGGGACATGTGGTGCTTCCTGCCCCAGGCGGAGACTTCATAGGTGAACGCAGACTCGACACCCATATTGTAGCACTGCGTAAATTGGGAATGCAGATCAACTATGAACGTGGTTCCTTCATGATGCACGCAAAGAACTTAAAAGGTGCGAACATCCTTCTTCGTGAAGCCAGTGTAATGGCAACTGAGAATGTCATCATGGCAGCGGTCCTGGCAAAAGGAACGACTATCCTACGCAATGCAGCAAGCGAACCACATATTCAAGACCTGTGCCAAATGCTAATCCGCATGGGTGCGCAAATTAGCGGGATCGGATCAAATCGTCTGGAAATAGAAGGTGTCGAGAAGCTCTCAGGCTGCGAAGCACGCGTGGGCACTGATTTCATGGAGGTCGGAAGTTTCATCGGCGCGGCCGTGATGACAGGAGGTGAAATCCGTATAAAGAATGCTGATCCGCAACATATGGACATGGTTGCATTGGTTCTGGAGCAGCTTGGCGTCTCGATCGAAGTAGAAGGGCAAGATATTTGTGTGCCTTCACAACAATCATTGACAATTGTCCCGGATATTGGAGGACGTATCCCAAAGATCAAGGCGCAATTTTGGCCTGGATTCCCCCCCGACTTACTCAGTATCGCTT
>DAOTXA010000577.1:0-3166 GCA_034435595.1 Anaerolineae bacterium
AGAATGCCTGCCGCGCCAAGCGAATTGCGTTCTCGTCATTGTTCATATGCGGGCGCGGCCCCCGACGACGCGACAATCGCGGCGGCATGTCGCGCTCGGTCCAGCTACCTTGAACGGGCATGTCTACATCGAGATGGCGGTACAAGTCGAGGTATTCGCGCAATGGGGCCAGCGGTGGGTGCGGGTGCGAGAACGACAGATACCAGAAACCGGGTTTATCCGGGTCGCGGCGCTTGATGGTCCGGCTCATCTGCTGGGCGGCCCAGTTCGTGACGTGAAAGCGCTCTGGCAAATGCCAGGAACGTGCGACATAGGCGTTATTGGTCATGCCCCCCGTGAAGCGCTCGCCGGCGTAGCCGTGATCGCCCAGGAACAGTTCGTAGTCATCGGTGACGCCCCATTGTGTGCGCCCCTCTTCATCAAGGATCACTTCATCGAAGCCGAGGCGGTGCCGTTGTGGATGTGTGTGCAGTTTGCCGACCGCTGTTGCCTGATACCCGGCATCGCGGAAGGCCTGGGCCATCGTCGGCAGATGATTGGGGAAGGCGATTTCCTGATTCTCGTTGAGTCCTTGCGTGCGCGGACTCGCCCCCGTCATCAAAGTGCGGCGAGCGGGGATGCACACGGGCGCGGTGCTATATGCCTGTGTGTAGCGGATGCCGTTGCGTGCCATCTGGTCGATGGTCGGTGTCATAATCACCGGATGTCCCGCGCAGCCGAGCAATCCACCGGGCCAGTGGTCGGTACAGATCAAGAGAAAATTAGGTTGGTCAGTCATCGTGGGGTCCTCGTCGCTTCGCTTGATAAGAATTGTAGATGACAAGGTATGTAGGTGCGGACCGAACTGGACTTACCAATGGTTAGGGGATGTTTCACACGAGAGGGATTGTGGCGTATTCTCGACAAGTTGAATCGCCGCCCACCTGCTTTCGATGGCGCACTGGCGCAGACCTGCGCTATCCGGTCTGCACCAGACGACTCTCCTTAACAACGGCGGACGACCGCGCATTCACATGGGGATCGGCGGGTTAGGCTACACTGTTTGCAGCGGGCCGAGCTTTGCGGGCCTGCTTCATCGAACGCCTGACGGTGGCGACAGCAGGACGCGCTGTGATCTTTGTAGTAGGCCGCGCAACCTGTGTTACCGCACTCACCCGCTCAGGCTTGATTAATTCATCGTCGTGATAGAACTGGGCGATCTCGCGCATTTCCGCGACCAATTCACCGAGCGCTTCGTCGGGCATCTGGTTCAACAATCTCTGGGCTAACAGTCGCTTGACCTGAGTGAGTTCGTTTGGCGTCATTATGAACCTCTTATCAAAGGTGTTTCTTTCTCGCTACGATCACAATGTAAACAAATCCAAACCGTAAGTCAACCAAATTTTACCCTTTATTCGGAATCATCCGTTCAGTGCGATTTTTCGGCGACTTGCGGCCTATTTCTTCGGAATTTCTTTACGTATGCCGTATTTTTCCCCCGTGATTTATGTGGCGAAAAATCCGTGAAGAAGATCGCCCATTAACGAAAATTGCTCTCATTGTATAATAAAGATAGTGATCCAAAGCAGATCACCCAATCACAGCAAATCAGCATGGAGGAATCGGCAATGGTCGGTACAGTTTACGGCACAAGGCCGTCCGAGACGGAGACTGCCGAAGTCGAGGCAGTACAGCACGAAGAACTCGTAAAGCAAGATCAACTTGAAACGGCGGAAGTCCCGCGTCTGGGCACGCAGGGCGTCAGCCTGCCGGTCAAGGCGATTGGTTCGGCGCAGCCCGTCGATACAAAAATCGTGACCTTCCCGGCACGCCGCGTTACGATCGAAGGCACACGGGTGGTCAACGTCATTGACCCCCTTCGTATTGCAGACAGTGCATCGGTTGCCACAACCCGTCCTACGGCGGGAGAGGTCAATGAACGGGGCTAGCCGTGTTCAGGTCGCCATCGTCGGGTTGGACTGTGTCTTCCCCGGTGCGGACGGACCGGAGGCCCTTTGGCAGCGCCTCGTCGCCGGTAAGAACACCACCACCAAAGCGACCGCCGACAAGTATGGCGTTGATCCGGCTGTGTTTTACGACGAAACCGGGCACCGCGCAGACACTTCCTCTACCCTGCGCGGTGGCTTTATAGACGGTTACGATCATTCATGGGTACTGCGCACCGCCCGCAATGCGCTGAACACACGTTATCATCCCGCCCGCACAGGACTTGTCCTCGGTGGGCTTTCGCTGCCGCAAACGCATGGCAGTGCCCTGTATGCCCACTTCTATAACGCCATCCTCGATCATGCGACAGGCCGGTTACTCGGTGGTAATATCGCTTTCCGTGAACCGAATTTAGGCGGCAGTTCTTTATCCGCGGCACACGGACCCGGTCAACTGGCACAATCGGTCGCGGCGATGCTGAAACTGGGCGGACCGCGCTTCGCATTGGACGCTGCGTGCGCATCTTCTTTGTATGCGATTGCGCTGGCGACCTGGTATCTACAGACGGACCGCGCCGATTGTATGCTGGCGAGTGCCGTCAATGACGCCGACCCACTGTTGACCAATCTCGGATTCGCCAATCTGGGCGGGCATCCCGCGCCGGGGCGTACCTCTGCGCCATTAGACACCGACACCGACGGACTCACGGTCAGCGCAGGTGCGGCGACAGTCGCGCTCAAACGGCTTGACGACGCTATCCACGATGGCGATACGATTTACGCGGTTATTCGCAGCGTTGGCCTTAGCAACGACGGACACGGCAAACATCCGTTGACGCCCAACAGCCGGGGGCAGCTTCTGGCATTGGAAAAATCGTATGCCCAGGCGGGCTTACCCCGCGATGCTGTGCCTGTGATCGAATGCCACGCCACCGGAACCCCATTGGGCGACCGCACCGAGATCCGCACATTGAACGAATTCTATGCGGGTTTGCATTCGCAAAAGTCCGCGCCGTATCGCCCGTTGATCGGCAGTGTTAAAGCCAATGTCGGGCATCTGTTGACGGCGGCAGGCATGGCCAGTCTGTTCAAACTGCTGCTTTCGATGCAAGATGGGACGTTGCCCGCGACACCGGGCATTCAAACGCCGATCAACGCCGGAAACGCCGACATTGTGACGAATAATCGCGCATGGCCCGACATCCCCGGCGAACCGCGCCGCGCCGCCATCGACTCGTTCG
>DAOTXA010000578.1:0-4356 GCA_034435595.1 Anaerolineae bacterium
CAATACAGCAAGTATCCCGAAAGCGATGAGATTGGAGCGACTAACTTGCATCTGCTTTCCCTTCCCGCGCCAACTCCGGCACAGGCTCTTGACGCAGCTTGCCATACAGGGCGATGCACACGCCGATAAGAATCACCGTCCGAGCAATGACGACCGCCGCAAACGGTCCCACCAGTGGCCCGGTGATCTCGCCACCTGTCGCCCCGGTGCGGATGAACAATACCGGATACTCAAAAAACGACAGCAGCGTCAGCACCACCGAAATCAGCACACCATTGCGCGACGGAAACGCCAGCAACACCAGCGGTATAATCTGCACCAACCACTGCGGACTCCACCCCTGCGACTGCAAGAAAAAAATTAGCAGCGTGATCGCCGTAAAGCTCACCACACCAATATCGTCAAAGCGCCGCGTCCGCAGGAATACAAACAGCCCAATCGCCCCCGCGACCGCCAACCGCACAAACGCCGGAATCACAGGCGCATTCCCCTGCACTTCGTTGGCAAAATCCGGGTCAAAATGATCGTCAACCGCGCCAAAGTTTCCCGTTCTATAGTTACCGTCAATCAGCGCCCATACACTTTGATACGATGCCTTGCCGAATTGTGCTGTCAGCGAAGGAAGCGTCATCTCCGCGTTTCTCAGCATAAACGGCGCATAGACCAGCACGAAAATCGCTGTCGCAACGACAATATATCGCGCCGCAACGCCCGTTTTGCGAAAGCGAATCGCCGCCCCGAACAACAACGCAGGCGTAAACTTCGTCAATGCACCAATTGCCACCGCCACCGCCGATCGCATATCTCGCTCGCGGATAAACCACCACAGACCAAGCAGCAAGAAAAACGCCACCATCGACTCGAAGTTCCACCACATGAATACGACAGGCGCGACAGTCAGCGCATATATCCACGCCAGCGAAATACCCATTCCGCGCCCATACAGCTTGCCGCCAATCAGCCGCATCAGGATCAAAATTCCTGTCTCAAAGCCGAGCAAAATCAGCCCCATCGCCGCCGACCACCCGGAATAATTGACCTCTTCGCCCTGCAATTCGTAAACCGCCGTCGTCAGCAGATACCACACTGGCGGGAACTCGCTCCACCAGTCGAGAAAAGGCCACAGGTCATCCTCAACCAGCGCTGAAAGTTCATAGTGATACAGTCGATCGCCCTGTGCGCCCAGCCCCCGCTCGACTTCGCCATCACCCATCAGCATCGGTTGGTAGACGATCAACAATATCAACCGGAAGCTGACAAACAGAATCAGCAGCAGGCGAAAATCACCCACTAGACTCAATCCACCGCGTGCGGAACGCGCATCCGTCATGAGACATCCCCTGTATTCGCTGTCAAATCAAGGCGCATCTGCACCTGATTCAGTTCTTGTCGTTTAAAACCCAACTTTTCATAGAATCCAACGAACGTTTCCGGGCAAAGCTGCGGCACTCGCCACGCCTTATCGGGATAGTGAGCAATCAACGCTTCCACGAGTTGGCGTGCCCTACCCTGTCCGCGCAATGCTTCTGGTACTACGAGGACTAGCAGCATAACCGCCCAATTTGTCGTTGGTGAAATCAACGCATACGCACTATCAAGATGCACACCACTAAACGGCGGCCCAAAATTTATGACAGTTGCGGCACTAATTTGCCACGGTAAATCCGCTGCGCCGTGTTTGGCGACCATCTCACCCACAAGTGACGGATCAACGTACTCGAATACAACATCTTCTGGCGTCACATCTTCGCCGAGCGCGTCACGTTGATAGCCATACAGACGCTGCACCGTCTCGAAACCCATCCGGCTATACAGGCGGATTCCGCGTGTGTTCTGCTCGAAGCACTCCAGCCAGTAAACACGATCTCCACGTTCGCGGGCCTGCACGACAAGATCATCCAGCAAAATGCGCCCGATGCCGCCTTCCTGCGCATTACGAACTACGCCCATCGCCGCCAGACGCGACGACCATCCGCGCCGTGCCACCAACCCCAGCGCAATCGGTTCGCCATCACGTAGCGCGAACCGGCTTAGATTCAGGTCAATACCATCACGCGCCAGCATCGCCGCATATCGCCCCGCATTTAGTCGAATATCCCCGGCAAGATAGCCCGTAAACGCATCCGTCATCGTTGCGGCCTGTTGCGCTATCTGGATTTCTACTGCCGGAACGATCTCAAGCGTCATCGTTCGCCCCCTTCGTAAAAATCACGGCGCGACCATCCTCATATTCAAGCGTCCATGCAGATTCTTCACGCAGATTCGTCGCCAGCCCACTTGCTGCTTCTACCACCACCAGGCGGATGCCATCCTCGTCCAGAATCTCGCGCCAGCCCGGTTGACCAAGCGCCGCTTGCAAATATCTTGACAACAACTCATCGCGGTATAGATCAGTGCGCCCATCCACATAAACAGGTACATCCGGCAGCGCGAACAGCAAATATCCGCCCCAGTTGTAGCTGTTGAACATCGGGCCTTCCAGCGACTCATCCTCGATAAACTCCGCGACTTCTACGGGCAAAAACATACGCTGCGCCTCATCGACCGTTTCCGGCGTGATGACGCTAACAAAATAGGCAAACACACCGAACATCACAAACACCAACAGCGCCACGTTCAGCCGGATTTGCGTCTTCGTCACCCGTGTGGCGGTTCGCAGCACGAATCCGCGCTCGGTCAAAATATCGTCAATGTGATAAGTGAGTACCACCGTCGCTGGAACCGCGAACAGCGCAATGTTGCGCCCGTACAACAGCGCCATGAACGCTGTCCCGCACACCAGCGCGAAATCGGTCCAATCAAGGCGCAGGCGACTCATCCCCGCCGCGCCGATAATCGAAAACAGCAGCGCGATAAAAGGCCAGGTCTCTCGTCCCTGAAAATTCGGGGAATTCCACTCTTGAATAAACCCACGCAGCGCCCCGATCCCGACGGTATCGAAAGGAACCAGCAGCAAGCGCGGACCATAGGGATTGATAATCATCACCGCCGCCGATGCAACTGCAACCAATGACAGTTTTCGCAGTGTTTTCCAGGGGATGCGACGCTCATCTTGCGGCGCGAACATATAGCCCAGAATCTCGCCACCAATAACACCACCCATCAGAATAAAGCCAATCGACCAACCCGCGTGCAAATTTCCCCACAGCCACATCACGGGGACGATGAACCACAGCCAGTCAACTTGATCACGCTTAACCCGATACAGGAGATAGAACACAACCGCACTAAAGAAAAATGAGAACATTTGCGGACGCGCTGACCAGAAAACCGCCGCCGTCGCCGCGCACAATACCAGCGCAAACGCACGTAAATACACATTCCCCGCGCACACGGGGTACAAGATCATCACGCCCGCCGTCGCCAGAATCGCTGTGAACAGTGTTAAACCGGCGTTACCAAGTACTTCATACAACCCGTAGAGGACGATTTGCGCTCCCCAGCTATGATTGATCCAGTCTTCACCCGCCCGCGTATGCGAGAACGGATCCTCGAAGATGAATCCTTCGTTCAGCGTATACTCGCCACTGCGGATATGCCACCATGTATCGGTATCGACGGGAATGCGTGTCGCCATCGCAAATATCAGCGCGACCAGCGTCAGCAGCATCACCCGTTGAATGGTTAGTCCCTGCATTCCAGACATGCTTTCTGTGCAATCGAACCAGCTTTCATTCTATGCCCAATAAGAGGATGCCGCCTTAAGCCTTCCGGTTTGGAGTGTGTTATGGCAACGAATCATCTTCATCAACGTACAGAGGATAACCGACCTGTGGCACAAACTGCCGTGGGATGATGTAACGTAAAAACTGAAAGTATCCGATGTTTACTCCGAAGAAGTAATCAACATCAATCGATATTGGTGCCACTACGGTTGGTCGATTGGCTGAAGTCTCGTTCATAGACAATTGAACATCCTCTGGTGCAAGCTCGACAGCACGTTGCATTGCCGCGAATCCTGCGCCACTATTGCCAGAAAGCCACTTCAAACCCGCCAGATTCGCCCACCCGATAGCATTATCTGGCTCTAATTCAGTAAAACGTATGTACGCATCAATCGCTTGATCTAACGCATCGACATCACCGTATAATTCAGCGACCACACCCCACAGATACCCCTGCTGCTGCACATTGATCGCGTTATGCGGGTCGTTCACCACAACCGCATCCATCGCCTCAGCCGCCGCCCGGAAATCGTCTTCATTCACGTAATCCAGTGCCTGCACGTATTCGCTATATAGACTCGTCGCATAGAATCCGACAGGCAACAAAATCACCGGCAGCGACATCACCGCTATCGGATGACCCATCCGCCGCCACCACACCTGAATTGGCTGTGGTTCCAACGGAGCCGCC
>DAOTXA010000579.1:0-2455 GCA_034435595.1 Anaerolineae bacterium
CGAAATCAGCGATCCAGTCGCGGAGTTTGAGTCAACGCCGCGTGTGGTTGTGTCGCCGGATGGCGTGTGGGCGATGGTGATGACGGGCTTTCTGCCAGATACAGGCCCCGCCTATAGTGTCAATTTGCGCGACAGGGCACGCTACCCGCTGGACCCCGAATTTGAGTTCGACGCCGACAAAGTGCTGGATGCCCGCTGGTCTGGCAACAGTGAGCATATCGCCTTTCGTGTGGAGCGAAATGACAGTTCTCGGCTGGCGCTGGCGGTATCGTCGCCTACCGGCGAGAACATGCGGGTGGTAAGCACGCGGACAAACCGCAATTATGGCTGGTCGCCCGGTGGACACTATCTGCTTTTTATGGAGGAAGGCGCACCGCCCACCGGTGGCTTCGTCTATGATGCGGTTGCGAATGGTGACCCGGTCGAAGTCGCTACGCCGATGTTCATCCCGCGCTGGGATGCAGAACGCGATATCCTCTACTATCTGAACGCGAATACATCCGCGCAGGGGGATGGTCGGCTGTATCGCTATGACGCACGTTCCGGTATTATCAATGCGCTGACCATCGCCGAACAGCGTGTAGTCAGCTTCGCGCCTATGCAATGGGAATGATGCGCATAGCGATATTTCAGATGTGTCTAACGAAAGTACCGTAGCATCAAAGTTGCGGGGGCGCAGAGGCGCGGAAGCCGGGGAACCTTACCTTTAGCGTCCCCGTACCTCAGGCTTCCGCGTTTACGGATTGCGGGCGCGTCGCATCACCGGGCGTGCCCTTTGATTCTACGATGCTTCCAAGCTATGAGTCACCCGCTGATCACAATCTACTGAAGGCTCGCCGCATAGAACGCCGCCACATCCTGCTTGAACTGGGCCAGCGCTTCGATGAGTAGATAGAACATATGCCCCGACTCGTAGTAGTGATACGAGAAACGCTCGTGCTGTTCTGGCAGCAGACCGAGATGGTTAAACGTCCACTCGGCAGCGAAGTGTGGTGTCGCCAGATCGTAGTAGCCCTGACCGACGAACACATGCATTGACGGGTTCTTCTTCATGGCGCTGCGCAACGGGGACGCCGTTTCCAGCACTGTCCCACGGGCATATTCCCACCCGGCGTTAACCGCGAAGCTCAAAATCTCGTATTCGAGTTCGCTTTCGTAGCCGAGAACGCGCCGCGCATAATCGTTGAAGGTCGCCGTATACGGCGGGATGATTGCGTACATTGACGGGTCGAATTCCGGGTATTCGCTGATGGTGACGGCGTCTGTGCTGGTAAAGCGACTGTCGAGCCTGCCGACGGTCAGCTTGCGATCGCGCAGCAGTTCGTTACAAAAACGCATGATTTCCGGGCGCAGATTGCACGCCTCCAGATAGTCGCCGCCCAACCCGGTTAGCGATGATAGGCGCTCAATGATGGCGGCGCGTTCGTCAGCGGTCATGCGGTCGCCCTTCGCCAGCGCGATCGCATAGTCGGTTTCGGCGAAATCTTCCGCTTCTGCGACAATCTCGGTCAGCGAGCGATTTTGCATGTCCTCGCTCAACGCGCCGTGATACCACGCTGTCGCCGCATACGTCGGCAGATAGAGCATGTGCGGTAGGTCGTTGCCGCGTGCAAAGTGCAATGTCTGGAAGTTCAACGCGTTGGAGATCAGTACCGCGCCGTTGATGGCAACGCCCCGGTTCAACAGATGGTCGCTGAGAGCGGCGGCGCGGGTCGTCCCGTAGCTTTCCCCCGCCAGAAACAGCGGCGATGACCAGCGTTCGTAGCGTGTGAGATAGTTTTTGATAAACGTGCCGACCGACTCGACATCGCCCTTCGGAGTCCAGTATTTTTTCGCCTGCTCATCGTCTTTAGCGCGGCTGAACCCGGTCCCTACGGGGTCGATGAACACCAGATCGGTAATATCGAGCCACGTGAAGGCGTTATCTACCAGGCGATAGGGGGCGGACGGCATCCAGCCCGCGTCGTGCATGGCAACACGTTTGGGGCCGCATGTGCCCAGATGCAACCACACCGACGACGACCCCGGCCCGCCGTTAAAAACGAAGGTCAACGGGCGTTCTGCCGGATCGTCGCCCATATCGGTACGCGTATAAGCCGTGAAAAACATCTGGGCCAGAATCTCGCCCTTTTCGTCTTTGATCGGCATCCGTCCTGCCGTGCTGCTGTAGTTGATTTCTTCGCCGTTGAGTTCCAGCTTATGCGGGACGGAAACGGGCGTTTCCTCGGTGAGTGCGCCAGATTCAGACTCTTTGTTTTCGGATTTGTTGTCGTTTTCAGCCATGAAGTGTCCTCAAAAAGTTATTGTCAACGAGTGCAGGCGATCATACCGCACTAGGCCCATTTATGCAGCAAAAACCACTGCAAGCCGACCAGTGTCCGCGCATCTCGAATCGTGCCATCGGCGATACGGTCCGCGATCTTGCCTGCTGGCATTGCCACGCGCCGGATGTCCT
>DAOTXA010000580.1:0-2373 GCA_034435595.1 Anaerolineae bacterium
TGCCCCTCTCCGCTTGTGGGGTAGCCCGCCCCGCCAGACCATACGCCACCAGCAGCAGACCCGCCACCAGCAACCAGTGCTGCACATGATGCGACATCGTGCGCAATGGCAAAATATCATAGCTGCGCACCGTCGCCTCGGCGGTCAGAAACAGCAACGCGACCCCGCCCGCCAGCATCGCCCAGCGGATCGTGTGCTGTTCTGTCGTGGGGATCGCGTCCGCCGTCCTGCTTCGCCACGCTTGTGCCAACCCCAGCAGCAGCACACCGAACCCGGCAGCCAGCAATGCATCCAGCAGCGGATCACGGTACAGAAGCCCCTCCACGCGACCAGGCGCAAACATCACTGCCGCGTACATCATCGCCAGCAACGCGCCCAAGCCCGCGAACATGCGCAGTTCCGGCAGATTCCACAGCGCCGACAGGTGCGCCCGCCACCCTGCGCGTTCCACTGCCAGCACCTCAATATCTGTGTCAAGTCTTTCGATCTCAGTCATGCTCCACAGCCTAGCATAGCTTCTTGCGGCGCACCACAAGGGTACGGTTACAGTGTGGTTATTTGCCGCGTGTGCCGTCT
The DNA here is from genome assembly GCA_034435595.1 of Anaerolineae bacterium. GTDB lineage: Bacteria > Chloroflexota > Anaerolineae > Aggregatilineales > Phototrophicaceae > JAVJSU01. The sequence goes on from DAOTXA010000580.1 coordinate 577, forward strand.
ATCTGTGTTTGACCCAACTTAACCGTTTTGATAGAAACTTTCGCCTTTCTCAATGGCTTTGCATTTCTGCTAGCGGAACGTTTACTTCTTTGGGTTCACCTTCATAGATTTTTTTATTCAAATCAATTGATTCTTAATTGTTATTCAAGGATTGTCGATTAGTATAGAAGTATCAACGATTCCAACGAAGCCGGGCCAGCAATTCCGGCACAATGAAACGGGTGTACAGCATGAAAACACGGTCAATCCGCGAACTCGAATTGCAGGCATGGTGGGACGAAACGCTGATCTTTAGCGATCACTTCTTCGACACAACCGCCGATATCAGCACACGCAACCAGCATGACGAAATGCTCCAACTGTACATGGAACTGCAATCCATTCGCTTCGCCTATGAAAAATGCACGTTCCCAAAGGGCGTCGGCGAAATCCGCCAGCATCTGCTCAACAGCATGACCGAGGTCGTCCTCAGCTTTCAAGCCTATTTCGACGGCAATCCCGATACAGCCCGCTACTATATGCAAACTGCCGAAGTTGAACTAACCAGCTTGCAGTCCAAAGCCGATGACATGGGTCTGCCCCGTCTCACTGACGACATAGTCCTGCACTAGCATCGACTGCATTCAACACGATCCTGGGCGGCGACTTCGGTCGCCGTTTATATTTCCCACCCTATAATTGATAATCTTTACTTAATTAATTAAATCTAAATACTAAATCATGCAAAACAGGCTACGATAGAGCTATAACGTAAGAAAATGGTATGGGTAGGAGCGGCAGATTATGGCAATGGCAGACATCAGTACCATACAGCAATCTCACTATGAAGCCTTCATGGATTCTGACAACCTGACAGAACTCGCCTCGCAATGGTGGCGCATCATTGCCCCCTATGCAGACCGCTGCTTTGCCCGCATGTTGATCGTCACCGATATGCAGCACATCGACGATCAGATCGGTTTCGTCCGCGAACTCTATGAAACCGTCGAATACATCGCAGAGTTACCCTGTCCCATCCCGCTGACAACGGCCCGTCGCCAGATGCTCAACGCGCTCGACACCATGATCGCCAGCTACCAGTTAGCTATCACCGGCGACCCCGAGCGTGCGCTCCAGGAGAATCACAGCGCCATCGGTCAACTTATGCGCGTCCGTGCAACCCTATCCGGCTTCGATGTCGAAGTCTAACAACAATGCACTCCATCTAAAATCGAGCCGAGGCGCACTGATTGCGCCTCGCTTTTTGTTTTACGTGGAAAGAGTCGGTGTTCCGTGTTAGTTGTGGGGAGTAGCGGGTTTGTCAGCCTTCACGCTTCTGGCGTCTAATAATAGCTTGTGCAATCTTAAGGTTCTTTCTTGCATACTCGTTGTTAGGCTCAAGCTGCAAGGCAATCTCAAAATCAATAATTGCTTCAGAAGCCTTTTTTCTTTTTATCTTTATTGCCCCACGCCCAACGTATGCAAGTGCAAACTCTGAGTCTATAGCAATTGCCTTGTTGAAATCTTCTAGTGCTCTGTTGTTGTAACCAAGATTTGTGTTAGAGAAACCTCTGTTGCAATATGCGATTGCTGACTGTGGATTTAGACGGATAGCTTCATCGAGATCAGCTATTGCTTCGATATATCGTCCTAGAACATTGAAAATGACTGCTCGATTGTTATAAGCATCTATATGATCAGGCCGTAAACTCAAAGCCTTTCCGTAATAGCGATTAGCATCTTCAAAGCTTTCATTGGTACCGGCTTCAATACCTTTCTCAAACCACTCGCTCGCCGTCCGCGATTCTTCCGTGACTT
>DAOTXA010000581.1:0-1660 GCA_034435595.1 Anaerolineae bacterium
GCACCAGCCCGGACGATCCGGTTTTTTTCCAGCTTACATCTCAAGCGCATGAGGGCGTGCAGGAAATTCCGATACATCATTATTTGCGCAATATACATCAACGGTATGCACAAATCGGGCGGATGTACAATTTGTACGATCCCGGTATTTTTCTTCCGGCAACTGATGAAGATTTACCGGAGTCTTACGCAGTGCGGCTGGACCTGTTCACAGCGGATTCGTCGCGGGCGTGGCTTTTCCGGCTTGACGGTGTAGCTGCACACCCGCTGGAATCTGAGTTTGCACAGATGATATCAATCCGCTATACGTTCTGCGAAAAAATTACGGAAGATGCGAGTTTAGTTGATATCTATGCGTTTAGCGAAGTGCCGACGATTACTTGCGATGGGCGCACAATCCGGTTGCGAGATTGCGAGTCCGTCGATTTGTTGGTGCGATAAGGCTGTTTAATCGTCTTCTTGCTCGGTATGGTGACGAACGCCGACAGCGCGTTCAACATCAAGCACAAACAGGACACCGTGATTTGGTTTCGACAGGTCGCCGAGTACTTCGTTGGCAGCATCAATGAGCTTATCGACCATGGTCTTTGGCACAACGGACAGGACGACCTCGCTGCGTTCCTCGACTTGATCAATGATGTGGGCCATTGACGCTGCCATTGATACGACCATGCGCGGCAGTTCGACCGAGCCATGCCGGACTTCTTGTTGCAGGCCGTGCAGTCCGTGTGAGCGGATGATAGTTACGCCTGGTGCGCCTGCTTCCTGCCATGATTGGGCGACATCCAGACCGTTGGTGATACGTGAGGTAATCAGGATCACAAGCTTCATCAGTGGTTTGCTCCTGCGGTAACTTGTTCTTCATGCGACGATTTAGCGGATTTTGGGAAGACCTGGCGTACAAGAATCGGCGTGACGACTGTAGTCAGTAGAATGACCATAAACAGTGATGCAAATAGCGGATCATCGGATACGAACACCCCTGCGCCGATGCCGAGTGACGCGATAATCAGGCCGACTTCGCCGCGTGAGATCATGCAAACGCCGACACGCAGCGATTCTTTGTTGTTGAACCCGCCGAGCCGTGCGCCGATGCCGCAGCCGCCGACTTTGGAGGCGACGCCGACGATCAGTAGCAACAATGCCAGTGGAACCGCATCCAGCGGAAAGCTGCTGAGGTCGGTTTCAAGGCCGACATCAATAAAGAAGACGGGGACGAGAAATGCATAGGCGATGAAGCTGATGCCCTCTTCGATGCGGTGGCGGATGCGTTCTTTCGTGCGCCCGAATCCGATCCCGGCGATGAACGATCCGGTGATGGTGGCGATGCCGCCGAACTCCTCTGCACCCCAGCCGAACAAAAACATGATGATGAGTGCGAAGGCAGTTATGCCATAGGATTGCGATAACGCGGATTGATCGGCGAACCAGTTGGTCAGTGGGGGCAGCACAAACCATGCCAGCGCGAAGGCAATGCCGATGAATCCAACCATGCGCACGACGATCAACAGCAGTTCGCTTTCACCAGTCGCGCCTTCGCCACCTGTGCCGACGAAAGCGATTGCCAGCGAGACGAGCAGAATCGCCAGCACGTCATCAATGAGGGCGGTGGCAAGCAGGGCATTCCCCTCTTTTGTGCGCAGAAATCCGAGTTCGAGCAA
>DAOTXA010000582.1:0-3645 GCA_034435595.1 Anaerolineae bacterium
CCAGTGCCAGCACGCCGACTGATCCATAGGCGACTATCAAGCCACAGCCCAACGCGCCAACCACCACGCAGCCGGACGGCAATCCGCCCCCCAGGCCGCCTCGCGGTGCAAATGAATCGGTCAAGGTTTGCGCGACCTGCGATTGTTCTGACGGGTGCGACAGCGGCATTGACCGCGAGACGAAGTCATTGAAGAAGCGACGATGAGCGCGGCGATTCTTGCCCGGTTCCAGACCGCTGGCGGCGTAGTCGGTCTGTAAACGCCGTGTCATCGCGGCGACCTGCGGCGGCATCTGCACGCGGCTGAACACGAAATCGGTCGCCATTTGTCGCATTGCGGCCTCGCGCCGGGTGGGATCAGTCATGCCCGGTAGATCGGCAGCGGCCTGAAACGCATCGTGAACGGCATCCCGCGCTGATTCATCTTGCAGGAAACTCGCCACCACCGGCGCAGCATATTCTGCTACGAGCGCCTGTAGCTCCGACTCGTTCAGCGAACCCGGCGGCCTGCCGCGCAAATCGTCCAGCATCCGCCGCAAATGGGGATTTTGCCGCAAATCGCCGCCCGCGTTAACGAAGGGGGCGATCACACCGTTGAGCAGCGCATCCGGCGGCGGCACCGCCATCCGTGTGACGATGACCCGCTTAATACGCTCAATGATCTCCTGCTGGTTGGTTGGTTCGCCGGACATGCGCGTTCGCCTTTGCTGATTTCGTGGTGATGGTTCCCCCTACTTTGGCACAAAACCGCCCTCGCAACAAAATGCAACAAAATCAAGCGGATTTCAGGCCGGTCGCCTACGATCCGGTGCGCTGGCTGTACTGCACACTATAATTGCCGCGCAGATTTTCATAAGCGACCAGAATGGTGTATTCGCCGCCGGACGCAACCGGAATTTCTTCGACATCCTCGACGGTTTCGGTCAGCGTCAGACGAGCGACCTCGCTGCCGCCGGGATCACGCACGAGGACGAATACGCGCCCGGTCCCCGGATTCGTCAGGGTCACCGTGTATTCCACCAACAGGGTGTTTCCGGCCTGCACATTTACGGTATACGTCTCGTTGAACGTCGTAGGGAAGGGGATTTCTGCCGCCGGTGAGCCGTCACCTGTGCCGCCCGGTGCAAAAACGGTTGCCGTCGCTTCACGCACACCCAACGGCGCGACAGAGCCATCATCAGGCGCGGGCGGCGCGGATGTGCCGACGGTGACCGATCCGCCACCGCTGGCCCCACCGCCCTGACGCGTGACGACTGCCTGCGCGGTTTGCGTCGGGGCGATGGTCACGGTTGCTTGCAGCGCCTGCGGTGTGATCCCGGTCGGCGCACCTCGCGGCGCGGAACCGGGCGTTTGTGTGGCGAAGGGTCCGGCGATAACGGTCGGTGTTGTCGTAGGTCCGTTGGCGGCGTCATCCACCGGGGCGTCCTGTGGTGCAGTCGGCGCACCGGACAGGTTGCACGCTGCCAGCAGCAGACCAATCGCCATAAATAAAAGCCCTCGCAGCATAGGGACTTCCCCCTGTTTGTTTGTCTGATTTGCCGTAGCCTAAATCGGACGCGCCGATGTGTAAAGATGGCGTGTAGATTGCGGTGGGTGAGCGTTGACCGCCCGCCGTTCTCACACGCTTTTCATGATCGTCTCACCTCTCAAGTAAGCGCTACTAGCATAATTATGATCTTGATATGATTTAATGGGATGACCCTGGTAGCATGACACTCTACACAAAATTCTAAAAATCAGGGATCGTATTGTAAGCGAACGAATAGAGATGGAGAAACCGCTATGCCCGTAGTTGGCGAACAAGTCGAAGACTTCGAACTGCTCAATCAGGATGGCGAAATGGTGAGACTGAACGACTATCGCGGTCAAAAGGTCATCGTCTTTGCCTTCCCGAAAGCGGACGCGGCGGCTTCGGATGAACAGGTGATCCTGTTCCGTGATGCGATGAACGATTTCAAAGAGTCGAACGCAGTGGTGTTCGGCATCGGCATCGAATCGCCGGAAGAACTGGCAGCGTGGAAGACGCAGCATAATCTAAACTTTGATCTGCTTTCCGACCCTGATCACGCGGTACTTTCCGCATGGGATGCGTATGGCGAGATCGAGTTGAAAGGCCGCAACTTCGAGGGTCCGATCCGCTCGTACTGGGTGATCAACCAGAGCGGGATGATCGTAGATGCTCAGGTGCGTGTCACGCCGGAAGGCAGTGTACGTCAGGCGCTTTCTGCTGTTGAAGATCGCTACGCCCGCCGCACATTCTAAACGGCGCGGTATAAAAGCCTTCGTCATGAAGTCGGGATGAAGTCGGGACCGCTACATCGGTGGCGGTCTTTTGATTCAGCACGTGAACGCAATGATCAACATGGCAGTTGACCATAATTCCTGACACAAAATGTCAGGAATTTTCGTTAAGCTGAGGATAACTTACCCACACAAAACGGAGGCAATCCTCATGGCGAACATCGACCTGAAGAAAACGCACAAAACCCTGTACGCACCATCCGCAAAAACTGTAAACGAAGTCACGGTCCCATCTTTTAACTATCTGATGCTCGACGGCGAGGGCGACCCCAATACCGCGCCCGCATACGCCGAGGCGGTATCCGTATTATATGCACTGGCCTACGGAATTCGTGCGGTCAGCAAGGCGGCGGGGACTGTCTATACGGTCATGCCACTGGAAGGGCTGTGGTGGTGGGAGGAGATGCCCCGCGACGTACCGTCGTTCCTGAGCGCGGTCGATAAATCCAACTTCCTGTGGACGATGATGATCTTACAACCCGATCATGTTACGCCGGAGATGGTGGAAGCGGCGCGGCAGACAGTCGCCAAAAAGAAGAAGAATCCGCCCCGGCTGGAAGAGGTCCGCTTTGAGCGCTATGACGAGGGCGACTGCGTGCAGATCATGCACATCGGCCCTTACGCCGACGAAGCGCCGACCGTCAAGCGCCTGCACGATCACATCGCAGAAAATGGCTATGCCCTGCGCGGAAAGCATCACGAAATCTATCTATCGGACCCGCGCAAGGTCGCGCCGGAAAAGATGAAGACGGTCATCCGCCAGCCCTTCGCCCGCGCTTAGAAGCCATTTGATGTGCGCCTCAATGGGTTGGTGGCGCGGTTGGTGGCGCGGGCGACAAGCAGCACGAAAACGGACTTTGTGCGGTCGTTTCCAGTTATTCAAGTGATCAGCAGAATATCATGTACAAAGTCCGTATGGCTTTTCTGGCGACCGGGCGTTAAACAAGCCCTAACGAATCATCTGTAAGACATTCGACATAGATGCGGTCTAAACTTTCGAATGATCCAGGCTAGATTTGGGTCAGACAAAGTTGAAACGAACAATACTCACAAGCATAGATGAGGATAATTGAGCGATGATTCGCGCAAAATTTAACGGTGTCGTGCTGGCGGAAAGCGAAACAACCAAGATGGTCGAGGGCAACCACTACTTCCCGCCAGAAGCGATCAACACTGAATTCTTACAGATAACGGATACACACACCAGTTGCCCGTGGAAGGGCCTCGCATCTTACTACACGATCAACGTCAACGGCGAATCAATTCAGGATGCAGCATGGACCTATCCTGACACGCGGGATGCAGCCAAGCCGATTGAAAATCATGTCGCCTTCTATCGCATGAA
>DAOTXA010000583.1:0-5443 GCA_034435595.1 Anaerolineae bacterium
GCTCGCAGGTCGGGCAGCCCGGTGGACAGCAAGGCGACCCACAGCAGGATGCCGGGTCCAGCGATCAGGGCGACCAATCCGGGCAGGCGGGCAACGCCCCCGGTTCCAACGCCGATGACACGGCAGGTGCGCCCCCCGGCGAAGTCGAAGCCGGTGGTCCTGATAACCCCGGCGGACAGGGCCAGTTTGAGGAAATCTATGCCGGACGCCGTCCCGGTGGCGAGAACACCGATATTGATGTGCAGCTTGACCCCGGTGAGGGTGATACCCCGGTACAGGAAGGTGACTTCACCGAAAATCCCGATGGCGACGTGACTGTCCCGTACAGCGAGGTGTTCGCCGATTACGAGAACGCCGCCAACGCCGCGCTGGACCGCGATTACGTCCCGCTGGGGATGCGTGACATTGTCCGCGATTACTTCACATCACTTTCACCCGCTGGTGCGAACGCGGATTCTGGCTCTGGCGATGAATAAAGTAAATCCTGGTGAGGTTTAGCCGTGAACGCAAGCCACCCCGCGTGTACAATGAGGCATACTTACACAGACTACGCACGCAGGGGGTACCGAACGTGTCTAGCAGCGATGTCCTCACCTATCTTGTCGCCGGGATCGCCATCGGCTCAGTGGTCTCGATGACAGGGGCCGTGTTCTCATACTATCGCTATATGAACAGTGGCGATCTCGACAAGACCGGCGGCCCTATGGGGACGATCCTGGTCATGAACGGCGCACTGGTCGCTATCGGCGTCGTCGCGCTGGTAATTGGCGCAATTGCCGGGGAACTGGTCGCTGCCATTATCACCGGCTTCGGTGTATTCATTGGCTTTGGCATTGTGTTCGGCGTCATGCTGTATCTGTGGTTGAGCATTGATGATGAGTGAAAAATCGAGTCGCAGCTACGCCACCTTCGGTTAAAAGCCAGTGGTGGCAAAAAGTTGATGTCAGGCGAGTCGCATTGTTGCGCCCCACACATGCGCGTGATTCTATCTACAGGGGCGTCATTTTTGACGCCCTCTGCACACAAAACACAAACAACCCAAATCTGTGAAATATCCACAGAACCCAACAACTAAACACTAAACACTAAGGACTCTCCCCCAATGACAGAAGCACCCGCAATGGACCTCGAACAGTTTAGCGACATTGCCCAGAAGATCGAAGCCGAAGTCGGGCGCGTGATCGTCGGGCAGCGCGACGTAATTCGCTCGGTGTTGATCTGCATCCTCGCCAGCCGTCACGCATTGCTGGAAGGCGTGCCCGGTCTGGGCAAGACGCAGTTGATCCGCACCCTGTCTGACGTGCTGGACCTGAAGTTCTCGCGTATTCAGTTTACGCCCGACCTCATGCCTGCTGACATCGTCGGCACCGACATCCTCGAAGACACCGAGGACGGACGCAAGGAGTTTCGTTTTCAGCCCGGACCAGTATTTGCGAATCTGGTGCTGGCGGACGAAATCAACCGCGCCACGCCTAAAACTCAGTCCGCCATGCTAGAGGCAATGCAGGAAAAAACCGTCACCGTCGCCGGACGTGGGTATACGCTGGACCCGCCCTTCTTCGTGCTGGCGACTCAAAATCCGCTGGAAATGGAGGGAACGTATCCATTGCCAGAAGCACAGCTAGACCGCTTCATGTTCAAGGTGAACGTTGAGTTCCCGGACGTGGACGATCTGGTCGTCATTATGGAACGTACCACAGGCGTAAACGTGCCGCACGCGCAAAAAGTGGCAGATGGTTTTCAGGTCGTCAATATGGGCCTGCTGGCGCTGGATACGCCCATTGCCACCCATGTCAGCCGCTATGCCGCGAAATTGGTCGTCGCCACTCACCCGGAAAACGAGACAGCGCCGCAGATGGTGCGCAATTACGTGCGCTACGGCGCGAGTCCGCGTGGAGCGCAGTCGCTTATCATCGGCGCGAAGATCAATGCCCTGCTGGAAGGACGTTTCAACGTCGCTTTCGAAGACGTGGACGCCGTTGCCAGAGCAGCACTACGTCACCGTATTCTGCTCAACTTCGAGGGCCTCGCAGAAGGTATCAGCACAGATGAGATTGTCACAGATTTGATCGATACGCTTCCCAAGACGAAGTAAATGGAGGTCGTCTCACGATGATCGAAAAAGTCGCAGATTTGACCGTAGATCAGTTGCGCGATGAGGTGATCGAGGAGAAACTCGGCATGTTGGTTGACCCTGATGAGGGCTTAGCGCTCACGTCAGATATGGCGGATTCTTTGAATGACTATCTTCAGTCAAATCGGCGCGGTACTGATGCGACAGATGTGTTTCGCTCGCTTGGGTTGGATGGCAAATGGCCTATCTTCGGCAAGTACCGTATGATCTACGATCTACAGAGAGAAACTGCTGATTGTAGTTGTGCGTGTTGGCAAGCGCGATGAAATCTATAAAGAATAGAGGCGATTAAATCACGAAGAAAAAAGGATACAAAGATTTTCTTCTTTATCTTCTTTCTTCGTGGTTAGAAATCTTTTCTCATGACCGAACTCTACCTCTCTGAAATTGACGAAGATAACTGGCGGGCTGCCATGTTGCTGGAACCCGCGCCGGAACAACAGGCGTTTTTGCCGTCGAACCTGTTTTCGCTGGCACAGGCCGCCTATGAGCCGGATTTTTACCCGCTGGCGATGTACAACGACGACGACGTGATGGTCGGGTTCGCGGTGCTGAAGCTGGACGAAATCGGCGACTATTCACTGTGGAGCATCGCCCGCTTCATGATCGACCGGCTGCACCAGCGCAAGGGATACGGTCGTGCGGGGCTGGATGCGATCTGCGATATGCTGGAAGACGATAACGCGGATGGCGTATGGGTCAGCTATGTGAAGGACAACAACGCGGCGGCGAAACTCTATGCATCTGCCGGATTTGTGGATGAGGGCCTGACGTGGAACGATGAGATCGTGGTCGTGCTGCGATTCTAAAAGACCCAACGCAGGAGCGTGAAGATGCAAAAGTATGCAGAGAGGTTTTCAGATTATTTTCTTTACAAACCCTGCGCCCCTGTGCCTTTGCGTTACGCATTTAGCTTTTGAGGACTGATATGTCTACCAATGAACCGCTGTTACTCGAAGAAACCCTGCGCCGCAAACTGGACCGTCTGGCACTGGTGGCGACCAAAATCCGCGCCGGGAACATGAAAGGCGAGCGTCGCAGCAAGAATCGCGGGACCAGTATCGAATTCGCCGACTACCGCAACTACACACCGGGGGACGATCTGCGCCGCCTGGACTGGAACGTGTATGCGCGTCTTGAACGTCCCTATGTCAAGCTGCTGGAAGACGAGGAAGACCTCGCTGTACATATTCTGCTGGATGCATCGGCGTCAATGAACTGGCCTCAAGAGGGCGAACCCGACGAAAATAAACTCACGTATGCGCGGCGGATTTTCGCGTCGCTTGGCTACATTGGCTTAATCGGCAATGATCGCATGATGCTGACCGCGCTCAACGATCACGGCAACGACGCTTTCGGCCCCTCTCGCGGGCGTGGACAGGTGTTGCCGATGTTGCGCTATGCCCACAACCTCAAGGCGCAGGGCATCACCGACCTGAATTTGATGCTGCGCGATTACGCCGTTCGCAGTCCCCGTCCCGGATTGTGTTTCGTCATCAGCGACATGTTCAGTAAATCCGGCTATATCGAAGGGCTGAACGCGCTGCTGGCGAAAGGGCACGAGGTCGTCGTGCTGCACGTCCTCTCCCGCGATGAAGTTGAGCCACCCCTCGCCGGAGATTTGCGCTTGGTCGATGTCGAAACCGGGCAAGCGCAGGAAGTCAGCGTCGATGGTCCAATGCGGGAGATGTATATCGAGCGTGTACAGGCGTGGATGAACGACATCCGCGCCGAATGCAATCGACGCAATGTGAAGTACCTGCCGCTTATTACCGACGAGCCGGTGGATAAGATCATGCTCTACGAAATGCGGCGTCTGGGTGTCGTCAAATAGCATACACAGGACTCGCAATTCTAAATCGGCATCCTCATCAAGCGATGGGTGTTTTTGCGTCGTGTTCCCCTCTTTCGCCTTTGTCTTTTCATCGCTATCCTAACGCGAATATCGGATAAGCAAATCTGCTGAAAGCTAAAAGCGTGTATGTAAATCAACTTATTACGCTGATTTGTCGCCGGATGCTGAAGCAATCTGGCTACCAAAAAACCAGGCCCACTGGAAGGGGCTGTAAAATCTGGCGACGCGCCGGTCAGAGTGCCCGCCTGTGCGCTTCCGGCGCAATTTGGAGCCGTCGGCTTTAGCCGATGGCGGCAAAAACAGGTGATGTACATTTTTATAAACACCCTCTAAAAGCGAACGGCTACGAGCTATATGATACACAGACGCTTAAATATTATTGGCACTATCCTATCGCCTTATTTTGAGCGTCAAACGGAGCGACTTTGACCGAAGCGACTCTCACAACTATCGCTTTGACCGCCAGTGTCCTGTTGTTCGTCCTAATGCTATGGAGAACGAGGCGCAGCGTATCCATATTGCGAGTGCTGGCCCTGTTGATTGCAGGCTTCGTTGTCGCCGGGAGCGGGGTCGGATACTGGTACACACACCGCCCGCTGCCGCCGGAAGTCGCGGACGAACTATTTCCCGGTATCTTCTATGTGCGCGAGGTCAGCAGCGACCCGCGCCCCATCATCGCCCACATCATCCGCATCGACCTCGACACGCCCGGACTCTCGTTTCTGGTGACGCCGGGAGAGTCCAGTCAAGGCGAAGCGATACCGGCGCGGACTGTGTCCGGGTTCCGCGAGGAGTTCGGTGTGCAGCTTGCCGTCAACGGCGACTTCTTCGATGTGCTGCCGTCGAATACCGATTTCGTCCGCGCCCGTGGGCTGAGTGCCTCACGCGGGGAAATTGTCACAGACGGCTATGTGTCGTTGCGGGCGTATAATTCGCTGTATTTGAGTGCGGATAACCGCGCCGCGTTTGACGGTCCACCGGGCGGCACAATCTACAACGCAATATCCGGTTGGCAGCGCATCGTTGTCAACGGTCAGTATATCGCGCCGCGTCGCGTCACCGACCGCTATGAATTCAGCGCACAGCCACGCACCGCCTATGCCCTCAGTGCGGATGCTCGTGTGTTGTTGATCGTGCAGGTGGACGGTCGCCAGCCGAACTTCAGTGAAGGGGTTTCGCTAGAAGAATTGGCGGAGATTATCATCCGGCATGGCGGGTATACGGCAGTCAACATGGACGGCGGCGGTTCGGTGACCCTGGCAATCGAGGGCGAAAACGGCGAAACACGGGTTTTGAACTCCCCGATTCACAACCGCATCCCCGGCACACAGCGCCCGGTCGCCAATCATCTGGGTGTATATGTGCCGCGCTGAATTGGCGATGCGAAAATCAGCAATTTTGCATCGCCTTTCGATAGTGCTGTAGAATAACGGTATTCTGTACGTGACACTCAA
>DAOTXA010000584.1:0-1950 GCA_034435595.1 Anaerolineae bacterium
GCAAACATGTATTTTGCGCGATGATGGTGCTTTCCATCACAGCGGTCATAAACAGAGTGGCCCGGAAAGGCAGAAAGCACTTGTTGGCGACGGTGCTCATCTTCAGCACGCACCCGGCGTCAATGTTTACATCGTCGCCAATGGTGCAGTTATCGACAATTGCTCCTGCGCCAATCGACACGCGGTCGCCGATTTTAGTCGGTCCGGTGATGATGGCGGTCGGGTCAATGTCACAGTCGCGCCCGATTTCCACCGCACCAGACGCGCTCATGATCTGTCGCTGTTCAACAACCGCTCTCCACAACATGCGCAGCTTGGCAAAGACGCTGTTTTCGACCGTCAGGTCCAGTCGTCCGGCGCGACCGAACAACCCGTAGATGATCGACGCATAATAGACGTGAATCCAACTTTCGATAGAAATCAAAGCACGCATAGGGGCATAGTGGGTCAGGTCGCCCTGTTCCATGGTCATGAAGTCGGGCACAGAATAGAAGCCAATTTCCTGCGCTTCACTGGTGATTGGCACCGGGACCGGCTTATTGTCCTCTTCCCAACCGCGTGGAAAGTACCACAGGTCACACAGGAAGAGGATACCGTCTTCGCCCATCGCCGCCTCAAAGTTCCTCGTCACCGGGATGGTGTAGGTATTGAAACACTGATCCTTGGCGGGGATGGCGGCGCGACACGGGCGGTCGAGTTTGCGGGCCTGCCTGACGAATTCTTCGAGGAACTCCTTATCAAACCACAGGCTGTCCCGGTAAACGATGGCTTCCTGCGTGATATAGTAGAAGTTATCGCGGTCCTCCTGTGTAGCGGGCCTGCCAAGTTGCACATCTTGCCCGAAGACTTCGTGCATCAGGTCTTCCTGATGGATTTTGAGCGGCTTGGTGCCGATAGTCAATTCGCTCGCCGGTTCGTTGAACGGCGGCACATGTTTTTTATCTTCGATCACATGGCGATACATGGTTCGCTCCAGAATGGCTTGTTGGGTGGGCTGTCATGACCTGCACACGAGACAGCATTGTAATTTCATTATAATGGAACCATACGATCCTGCACGCATCCAGATTATGATTCGGGTCAGGATGAGTATGCAAAAGGAAACTTGCGAATGCAGCAAGTGAACTGCCGGGAAACGTCGAGACACAGCATTGCATCCCGGCTGATTTATGGGAATATGGGCTTTTTATGGTGATTTATCATGAATTTGTTAAGGATTTAAACATTTCATAACATTTTTCGCCATAATAGAGACTGCCCTATCAAGGCAACCAATTTTGTTGATTTCAATTGGAGGGAATCATGCGTAAAGCTTTACTGCTCGCAGTTCTTCTGATGCTGGCGCTCGTTTCGGGCGTAGCCGCTCAGGACGGGGAATTCTCCCTGCACATCATCCACAGTTCCGACAACGAATCGTCCTTCCAGGACCCCAACACACTTGAGCCGAAAATTCTGAACTACGGCGCGATCATCGAAGGTCTGCAACGATTGGCAGACGCCATGGACATCGGCACGCTGTATCTGACCGCTGGTGACCACACCCTGCCCGGTCCCTTCTTCGAGGCATCCGCTGAAGTCGAAAGCCTCGGTGCGCCCGGTCTGGCTGACATCGCCTTCTTTAACGCGATGGGCCTGACCGCCAACGGCATCGGCAACCACGAGTTTGACGCCGGTCTGGATTCGTTTGCAACCATGCTGGCGGCTGCCGAATACCCCTTCCTCGCCGTCAACCTCGACTTCTCTGCGGCTGAAGTGGGCGAAGGTGTGCCTGCGATCACCGTCGCTGAAGGCGGACAGAACGTCGAAGACATCGCCGGTCAGGTCGCCCCCAGCGCCTACGTAGAAGTCAACGGTGAGATGATCGGTTTGATCGGTCGCGCCCCGGCAGACTTCTTCAACGTAATCGAAGACCCGGATACCACAATGCCCGGCCTGGATTTTGTCGGCGGG